>CBDUFN010000025.1:0-19626 GCA_965366475.1 uncultured bacterium
ACAATTGGTACACCAATTATCATGCCGATGATACCGTAAAGTTTCCCACCAACGATGATCGCAAAAAAGACCAACAAGGGATGCAGGTTTGAGACCCTTGAGATAAGGACCGGAATTAAAATGAAGTTGTCAATCAACACCTGTGCGATGAGGACGTAGAGGATAACGATCCACCAGAATTGGCCACCAACTCCGAGATCAACAAAAGCGATCAGTATGCCGGGAACCATGCCGATAATTGGTCCGATGTAAGGAATCAAGTTGGTGATGCCGGCAAAAATGCCGAGCATTGGTGCATAACGAATGTCCGTGAGAGAGAGTCCTGCAGTGACGACCAGTCCGACGATGATGGCTTCGATGATTCTTCCACGAACGAAGTGAGCGAGTTGTCGACTGATCAAATAGGACAGGTCGCGAATCATTTCGAAGTGCCGGTTTGGAGCGAGCGCTACGCAAGAGCGGAGAATCTTACGGCCATCGCGCAGAAAAAAGAAAGTAAAGAGTGGAACGATCACCATCAGACCACCGATTTTCATCGCCGATTTTGGAGTTTGAGCCAACATGGCCGCCATGAGCTGCTCTGCCCAGATACGAACTTTTGCAGGGAAAGCGTAACCTTCAATGACCGGGAATCGATCATGCAAGCCTGCCATGACGTTTTTTAATGCTTCAATGACCTGCGTAGTGTAGCGAGGGAAGTCGGTCCTCATGTTGTTCCAAAAATCCTGCCAGTGCGGAGTTAGCCACAGTGCTGCTAGAAAAAGCAGTCCCAGAGTCAGCATGTAAACAATGAAGATGCTGCCGGTTCGGGTGCATAACCTCTCCAGCTGAGAGACCACTGGGTCGAGGAGAAAAGAGAGCACCAGAGAAAGGAGCAACGGCAGGAACAGCACAGAGAAGGCCGTGCGGGAGATGCCGATCAACGATGAGGCGGACGAATAGACAGACAGACCACAGGCGATTGCGGCTGTGAGGACGAGGAATGCCAGAGCAACTTGGGCGCGCGTCCAGCCGCGCTTCTGGTGGGTAACGCCACTCATGTTTCGATATTCTCTGGAGAAATTTCTTCACCAATTTGGTTCTGCAGTCGGCGAATTTCCAGGCTTGCAGCTTGAAGACGTTCACTAACAACACGGGTTAGGCCAAGGAAAATGCTACTTGAGACAGAGGGTTTTCTTTCCACCAGCTCGAGAATGTCGGCACGGAAAAGGCCTACCAACTCGGTGTTCTCCATTGTCCGTGCTGACGCGCTACGTGGCGCCGGTGCGGTCAGGGTGGTTTCACCGAAAAAATCACCGGGGCTGAGAAGAGCCAGCTCATTTTCTTCTCCGTCTTGGGCCTCGGCGTAGATTTGCACCGTACCGCTACGAATCATATACATGCCTGAGCCCGGGTCATTCTCTTCAAAGATAGTCTCATGAGCTTTGTAGTTACGAACATGGACAATCTCTTCAAGGGTTGTCAGCGCTCGTGGCGAGAGTTCCGAAAATATCGGCAAGTTCTTGAGGAAATAAGCGAGAGATTCCTCGTCAAGTTTTTTTCGAAAGATATTGCTCCAGAGGGGATCCATTCGATTCTCCTGTTACTGGCTTTTGAGCCGTGTTTGGATGTCCTCGGGGACAGGTTGGTTTATCTGGTAACCCTTGAACAAGACTTCCAACGTTTCCTGAAGGTTCGGTCGACGAATTGTTCGGAGCATACTCGTTGGAAGCACAGAGTTGTCTATCTCAGTCAGTGTTACTTCAAAAAGGTCATCAATTTTTCCGTCCGGGCTAGTGATCTGGAAACGTTCTGGAATGTAGCCGCCCACCACTTTAAGATAGCGGATTTCTACCGTTAGTTGTAGCCCGTTGTCTGTTGCAATGCTCAGCTCGTTGACGGTGTTGGTTCGTGTGTCAATGTCAAAGGTGAGTGTGTTGATCTGTTTCTGTGGCAGTCGCATGCCGCTGACATAAAAAGCACCGTTGAGGTCTGTTGGTTTGTCGAAGGTGATCTCCAGTCGATGTATCTTCTGGTCGGCCAGTGAAACTTCGATTGACTTGACTTTGGCAGCTCTCACCAGCTCAGCTCGTACCTCTGCTTGAGCTTTTGGTAAAATCATTTCGTTCAGTTCGATTGCGAGGTTGGAGGAGATTTGCTTGACCATTTTTTCAACGTAAGGAGTCTGCAGCTCCTGCTTCGCATAGATGAGACCTTTGCCATCACGTTGCCAGAACTTGACAATCGTTGGAGGCACCGGAGGTTTGACATCGGCAGGTATGCCGGAGGTCATTTGACTCATCATCTCTTCGATTCGTGGTGTCTCCACCGTAACCAGGTAATTATGTAGGTCCGGTTGCGTTTTTGCGTTTGCTGAGACCACTTGTTCCAGAACTGCCAGGTTGTCGTTGGCAAGTAAAGGAGTTGGCACTGTTAGAATGAAAAAAGTCAGGATCGCTAGTGAGACTTGACGCATATGAATGTTCCTCCGCAAAGAGCTGTTGGTTGACACCTCTTGTAGAGCATTGTTACCTTGAGAATACGAAGATGAAAATGGTAGATGAATTCAGCTTATCTTGAAGATAATCGATTGTTTAGGTAGTTGCAAGGAGCTTCTGTGGCAACATTTGATCTACGTAGGCAGCCAACCTCAGCCGGTGTTTACCTGATGAAGGATAGCCGTGGAGAAATCCTTTATGTCGGCAAGGCGAAAAATTTGCGTGCGCGTTTGCGTAGCTATATGCAGGCTGAGCGCGATACCCGTCCACAGATCAAGTTTTTGATGGAACGAGCCACCACGATCGAGACCATTGTCACGGACACGGAAAAAGAGGCTCTGATTCTAGAAAACACCCTGATTAAAAAACATCGGCCACGCTACAATATCCACCTGCGCGACGACAAAACATTTGTTTCGTTACGGATTGATCTTCGAGACGAGTTCCCGATGCTGGATGTCGTCCGACAGGTCCGTCAGGACGGAGCACGTTACTTTGGCCCCTTTGCTTCTTCTTCAGCTTTACGACAGACCCTCAAAGAAATTTACCGAATCTTCCCCTTACGTCATTACCCACCGAAAAAATGTCGACAACGTGGGCGCCCATGCCTTTTTTACCAAATTGGTCAGTGCAGTGCTCCCTGTCATGGGCATATTACGCGCGAGGATTATAAGAAGCTTGTGGATGGAGTTCTCGCCTTGCTCGAAGGACGAAAGGGCGAGGTCGTTGATCTTTTGAGGCAAAGAATGTCTGCCGCCGCGGGTGAGCAGCGCTACGAAGAAGCCGCACATCTACGCGACCAACTCCGCGCAATCGAAAAAACTGTCGAGCAGCAGAAATCAGTTCGTTCTGCGGTGATCGACCAGGATGTGGTCGGGATCTTTCGACAGGGAGGAGAAGTTGAGATCGTCATGCTTTTTTACCGTCAGGGAAAATTGACGGCGCGGCGGAATTATAATCTTAACTGGCACTTGGATGAAAGTGAGTTGCTGGCAGAATTTCTTTCCCAGTTCTATGGGCGTGATGTGCCCATTCCCGATGAAGTCGTCTTGCCTTTTGAGGTCGATGGCGAGGAAGTCTTGTCCGAATGGCTTTCTGAACGACGTAACCGCAAGGTTCATATAATAACTCCGCAACGTGGTGAACGTCTTCAATTGGTCGCCTTGGCGAACCGTAACGCCGCGGAGGCGTGGCAGGAACGTGGTAGTCGTGATGAAGCGCGGCGTAAGCTTCTGGAAGAAATCAAGCAACGCCTTCACTTGCAGCGTTTACCGCAACGTATGGAATGTTTCGATATCTCAACGATTCAGGGGCATGCCACGGTCGCGAGCATGTCTGTCGTTGTCGACGGTGAACCCGCTTCAGCTGAATACAGGCATTACCGAATAAAAACTGTGGTTGGTACCGACGATTATGCTGCCCTGCAGGAGGTGTTGCAAAGACGACTGCAACGTGGTGTTGATGAGGACAACCTTCCTGATTTTATTCTGATCGATGGTGGCAAGGGGCAGTTGGGTGTGTTGTCTCTGGTTCTTGATGAGTTGAGCCTGAGAGGAACCATAGATATCGCCGGAATCGCAAAGAGTCGTGTTAAAGCCAATGTGCGAGGTCGAGCGGTCGAACGGAGCGAAGAGAGGTTTTTTCTTCCCGGGCGTAAAAATCCAGTCGTCTTACGTCGTGGCTCTGCCGCACTTTTTCTGCTTGAGAGACTGCGCGATGAAGCTCACAGGTTTGCTATCACCCATCACCGTAAGGTTAGGGGTCAGTCGCAGTTAAAGTCAGTCTTAGGGGAAATCCAAGGAGTCGGACCTAAGCGTCAGAAAGCACTTCTGAAGTATTTTGGCAGCCTGAAAAAAATAAAAGAGGCTGGTCTGGATGAATTGCAGAAAATGCCAGGACTACCAGACAATGCCGCCCACCAAATTTATCAATATTTTCATACTACAAAATAAGGGCACTTTCCTTTTGTGAGGAAGTGCCCCCTGTCTTGTTTGATTCGTTCCTATCCTTTGATGAGTTCCACTTCGAGATTAATGCGGACTTCTTCGCCGACGACTACACCGCCGGCTTCAAGCGCTTTGTTCCAGGAAAGACCATAGTCTTTGCGGTTGATTGTGGTCGAGGCCGAAGCTCCTCTTCGAGTATTTCCCCATGGGTCCACGACCGTTTGGCTGAAATCTTCTACCTTAAGAGTGACGGTGTTGGTTGTCCCGTGAATTGTCAGGTCACCAACAATTTTTACTGGAGTTCCAGCAACAACGACAACCTCCTTTGAGACAAAAGATATGACAGGGAAGGTCTCAACGTCGAAGAAGTCAGGGCTGCGCAGGTGGTCATCGCGCTTCTTGTTGTTGGTGTCAATTGAAGCTGCTGCAATCTGAACCTTGACGCTTGACTTTGTCGGGTCGTTATCATCAAGAACCGCCGAGCCTTGTACTTCAGTGAAAACGCCTTTGACCCAAGAAACCATCAAGTGTCTTATTTTGAACTCCACGGACGTGTGAGCAGGATCAATTTTCCAGTTTTCGGCTGAAACTAATGTTGGAATTGCTATCAAGAGAATAATTATTATAGCCAATTTAGCTGTGCGCATAGTTGAACCCTCCAGGGGTTAATATTTTAAAGGTAAATGTTTCTTTTTAATTATTACTATAAAGGTCATCTATTGGCAAGTGGTTATTTCTTTAGTGGTTTAATGCTTTTATTCAGAATTTAATCTTCGGCTCTGGCTTTTATTAAATGCTTTCAGCTATTTATTTGTTTTTGGTTGAAGGTTGATTTGTTCACGCTTTGCCGTACAATTAGCTTTTTCTGACCATGAAATGCTCGTAATTTGCTGTTGTATGGCGTTTGGATCTAAAAATACACTGACATTGAAAGAGTTCATTGAACTCTCTTGGAGGAGATTTACGACAATGATAAAAACTCCGTTGCTGATTTTTGCCTTGCTGTTGCCTGTCGTTGGGTTTGCTGCTGATCCGATTCTAATGGATGAAATTGTTGTTCGCGGTACCAGTGTTCCAATGAACGAAGAAAATTTGACCATTCGAGAAGTTCGTGAGAGTCCGGCACGCGATATTGGTGAAGCTGTTCAAAATGTTCCAGGTGTTACCGTGCTGCGGAAGGGGCCAGTTGCCAACGATATCGTTATTCGTGGATTACAAAGAGACAATATCAACGTTTTAATGGATGGTGTCCGAGTGCATGGAGGGTGTCCTTCCAGGATGGACCCGCCTGCTTTTCATTTTGATTTTGCCGAAGTTGAAACGATAGAAATTATCAAGGGGCCTTATGATTTACGTTATGCCGGTAGCCTTGGTGGCTTGGTTAATGTCGTTAGTAAAGATATTGAGCATGGGGCCGCATTTAATGTAAACGCTGGTTATGGTTCATACGACATGGTGAATGCTTCAGTCACGGCTTCTCATGCGAATGAGAATAGTAAGGCGTTGATTGGTTATGCTTACAAATATTCTTTGCCACCAAAATCTGGTAATGGCAAGAGGTTGACCGATATTTATCCCTCAACTAGTAAAAATCGTTATCGTCGTAACGACATTGATTCACGTGCTTATGACATCAATACCTTCTGGGTTAAAGGTGAACAAAAGATTGCCCCTGGTGCGACCTCGGAATTAAGTTATGCCTACCAGGATGCTGATCACGTTCTTTATCCGGCGTTGTTAATGGATGCCGAATATGACAGGACACACCGGCTCAACTGGACGACATTTATTGATCCGAAGGTTGAAAGTGTTGATGAAGTTAAGCTTCAAGTTTATTTGACAAATGTCGAGCACCTGATGCACGACGAATTCCGTGAAAGTTCACGTCCCAGTATGATGGTCAATAGAGATTACATGATGGAGACAGATGCAGAGACGACCGTTGTCGGTGTTAACTTAACCAGCACTTACACCGTTGGTCCTGGCGAATTGCTAGGTGGGATCGACTATTTTTATCGAAACTGGGATGCTGTTAACAAAAGTGCTATGTCCATGGCTTATCAGCCACAACCTATGATTCCGGACGTTGAGAATGATCAGGTCGGAGTGTTTGCTGATTACCGATGGGCTGTTAGTGATCACCTTCGATTCAGAGGTGGTCTCCGTCTGGATTACGCGGAGTCTTCAGCGACAGAACTGTCTTCAAGCCGACTGGCTAGCCTCTATCAACCTTACTATGGCAGTGAGCAGTTGCATCAAGAGAATGATTTCTTTGCTCCTAGTGCCAATTTGCAGATGTTTTGGAAGTTTGCCGATGGCGTTGAACTTTTTGCTGGATTGGCTTCGGCAAGTCGAATGCCAGATCCAGAGGAACTCTATATCGGTTTGCAACGCACGATGTCACCCAATTGGGTGGGAAATCCTTCGCTTGAACCGGTCCGCAATAATCAGGTTGATCTGGGTTTGAAGTATTCGGGAGAAAGCTTTGTTGTTAATGGTTCAGTTTTTTACAGTGACCTGCAAAACTATATTACCTTGGTCTCTATTGCGGATCCCGACGGTTCTGCCATGGGAAGTTTGCCTGCTGGGCGAGGTTACACCAATGTTGATGCACTGATCTTCGGTGGAGAGCTTTCCGGGCAGGCTTCGCTGCCTTATGATTTGTACTTACTGGCGAGCCTTGCTTATACCGAAGGGGAGAATAGAGACAGCCATGAACCTCTTGCAGAAGTTCCACCTTTGGCCGGATCTATTGGCTTACGTTATGATGTCGATCGCTTTTTTGTGGAAATCACAGAACGCTTTGCCGATAAGCAAGATCGGGTCGATGATCAGTTGAATGAAGACGAGACCGGTAGTTGGGAAGTGACGGACCTTAAAGCTGGAGTTAACCTCGAAAAATGGTCGATATTCGCTGGTGTGAATAATCTGTTCGATAAACAATATTACAGTCACTTGTCCTACCAGCGTGACCCCTTTAGAACGGGAATGAAGGTTCCAGAGGCTGGCGCATTCTCATACATAACGGTTGCTTACCAATATTGAGTCTGTTCTTTAAATATGAAAACAAAAAACGCCCCTGCTTTTGTCAGCAGGGGCGTTTCAATTGTTGAAAACTATCGTCTGGTTATTCGACTGTAACTTCTGCGTCTTCGATGATGACATCGTACGCATAACCGTAACCAAAGTCTTTATCGACAACAACTACGCCAGTAACGGTAACAGTGTCGCCCATCTTGGCTGTGGCACTTGTTGTAACTGTCAAGTCATTAGCACCTGCAGCGCCGCTACCATCCTGAACATGGATCCAGTTCTTGCCCATGATCTCAGGGCTGAACTTGACAACCTTGCCACGGATAGCGACAGACTTGCCAGCAAGCTCAGTTTTCTTGGTGAATACGTCTGCGACAGTTACGCCGCCTTCAGCAGCTGTAATGCCGGTGAGGTCAACGGTTGTTTCTTCCACAACAGTTTTGCCACCGTCCATGGATGGGTGATCTGCAGGCATTTCGCCGGACAGGTTCTGAGCACCACCTACCAAAACAGAAGGGACAAAGTAGACGATGTCAAATGTACGATCAAGAGTCTTGCTATGGTAGTCAGGCATCGGCATTCCTTCTGGAACGACGACATCATCACCAACTTGCACTGAGAACTGAGGCGCTGCTGCCCAGAACTGCTCGGCACCAGTGTCAACGTTTACGTAAGTGTAGCCAGCTGCATCCATGGTTTCAGTAACCTTGCCAGTTTTGCCGGGCGCAGCTTCAGGAGCCGATGGAGCGGTTTGAACCGCGGGTGTTGCTGTTTCTGTTTGAGGTGTTGGGGTGTCTTCGCCACAACCGACAAGCAGGGTGAGGGAAAAAGCGACGATGCAGAAAAGAGTCAACATTTGTTTCACGAGAAGGTCCTCCGATACATGGTAGTGTCCGGGCGTTATGCCCAATTGGCTAAATAGTTTTAGACGTAATTAAGATATATATCACAGTCTGTTTGATCTCAGCAAGCCCTACCGGAGGGTCGTTCGATGATACTTTCGTGTGAGGTTGAGCAACTCTCTTTCGAGCTTTGCAGTGAGAACCTTTGGTTTCATTTGCCAACTCCAGTTTCCCCTGGCCTGGCCGGGCGTGTTAAAGCGAGCGGAGGCGTTAAGCCCAAGGATGTCCTGACATGGGAGGATACAAAGGTTTGCACTACTTGCCATTGCTAGCCGGATCAGTTCTTTCGGCATTTCCGGTTTGTTCTTCCCCAAGTAGTCACGAACGTGATCCTTTTGCTCCTTTGCTAAGCTTTGCCACCAACCCAGGGTCGTGTTGTTGTCATGGGTTCCGGTGTAAACCACGCTGTTGACGGCATGGTTCTCAGGTAAATATGGGTTGTCTGGCCCCGAATCGAAGGCAAATTGTAGAATTTTCATGCCGGGAAAGTTGAAGTCGTCACGTAGCTTCTCAACCTCTGGAGTGATCACGCCCAAATCTTCGGCAATAATAGGCAAGTCTGGTCTTTGTGCCATCAGATTTTCAAAGAGAGCCCTGCCTGGTACGTCCTCCCAGTGACCATTGACAGCGGTTTTTTCAGTGGCTGGTATTGACCAACAGGCTTGAAAACCTCGGAAGTGATCTATTCGAATCATATCGCTACAGGTGAGTTGATATTCAAAACGTTTTTGCCACCAGCCGAAATCTTCTTCTGCCAGTTTCTCCCAACGGTAGAGCGGGTTGCCCCAGCGTTGGCCCGTTTTGCTGAAGTAATCGGGAGGGACGCCTGCGACGGCAGTTGCGCGCCCTTGATCGTCAAGCTGGAAAAAAAGCTGGTTAGCCCATACGTCAGCCGAATCGTAGGCAACGAAGATTGGTATGTCGCCGAAAATCTGGATGTTGTTACGATTGGCGTAATGTTTAATCTTGTTCCACTGAGAAGAGAAAATATACTGCTGGTATTTATAGAGAAGGCAGCTTTGGGAAAGTTTTTCCTGCCAATGCTGCAAGGCTTGCGGTTGTCGAGTACGCAGTTCGTCGGGCCAGTCAAACCAGGCCTTTCTTGCAAAGTTTTCACGTATCGCCATAAAGAGAGAGAAGTCTTCCAGCCACTCGACGTTGTCAGTGCAGAAGCTGTCAAAAGCCTCTTTTCTTACGTCCGTCGCTTGCTTGAAAAATTGTTTCCCTGCTTCCTGAAGCAGGCCTTCTGTCGCTGCATGTGTCTGGATGAAGTCAAGATCAAGGCTTTTTTTGATCGTAATGTCTAGGTGCTGGTGTTTTAAGTCACCGTCTTTGGCAACTTGTCTTAAGTCAATCAAGGCAGGGTTGCCGGCAAAAGCAGAGAGAGCGTTGTACGGAGAGTGTCCGTAACCGGTTGGCCCGAGGGGAAGGATTTGCCATACCGACTGGCCCGCTTTGGCTAAAAAGTCAATAAAGCGAAAAGCCTCTTCTCCAAAATCTCCGATTTTAAAAGGACCGGGAAGTGCTGTTGGATGTAGCAAGATACCACTTGTTCTTTGCATGAGGTGAGGTTCTCCTGTGAGTGAATTATGCCACATGGAGGGGTTCGGACAAGTATAAACTTTAGATTCTTATCGCGACTCCTAGAAGAAGAGTATAGAGTCAAAAAGTATATGTCTCTTGGTCCTTTATGAGGTTTAGTGTATATTCTTAATCCTTGGTCAATCCTTTAAATGTTGTCTTTATCTCGATCTGAGTTTGGTCATGACTAACGGGTTTCTCTATGCTTCGCATTAAATTGCTTCGTAATCTGCTGCTTTTATCGCTGGTTATCACCATTTTTTTGCCAGGTCATGAGTATTTCGTTCTGCATCCCGCCTACAATAAGCTTTTAACCGAAGAGACTGAGAATGAGGCTGTTCGCTATGCCAGTTACATGGTGCGGACGCTCGGTCTTGAAGATCAGGCCTTAACCAAAGAAGGTCTTCCGAAAGATTTGCAAAAAAGTCTTCAGCCGGTGAGTAGAGATAAGCAGCTTCTGAAACTCCGTATCTTTTCATCAACAGGTGAGATTATTTTTTCCACCAAGGCTGAAGAAGTTGGCTCTCTCAATAAAAAAAGTTACTTTCATGAAATCGTAGCAAAGGGGCAAGTCTATTCAAAGGTCGTACGGAAAGACCGTGAAACAGCAGAAGGTGCTGTGGCTCAGATAGATATCGTCGAGACGTATGTTCCTTTCATGGCTGACGAAACCTTTCATGGCGCGATTGAAGTCTACTATGATGTCACTGAGAGTGTCGCCAAGGCCAGCGCTCTCCTCTTACACTCCCTTCTTTCAACGTTATTTCTCTCTTTCGGCTTTTTGTTAGCAATCTTTATTGCACTTAATCGAGCATATAAGAGTTTTCAGGAAAGAGATGTTGCTGAAAGGGCTCTTAAAGTCGCTAATGAAGCTCTTGAAGGGCGAGTTGCCGAGCGAACTCAGGAACTTTCTGATGCCAATGAACAACTGATTGAACAAATTGCCGAACGGGCTCAGGCGCAAATGGCTCTGGCCAAGGCGGTCGAAGACATCAAGGTTGACCGTGAAAGGCTCGATGGAATTTTAAGTTCAGTTCCCGATGGTGTCGTTTTGACTGACAGTTCACTGAACGTTTTGCATATGAATGCTACAGCAGAACGGATTCTTGATACGCCTTTGGAAAAGGTTCTCTGTCAATCAATCAACGAGGTCAGTAAGGATGTTGATTTCCGCAAAAAGATTGCGCAACGATTGAATATTATACACGGGTCAAGTTTTTTTGATTTTGAATTGCCCGATAAAAACGCCAGCAAACAGAATACCTATCAAGTTCGTGTTTCACCTTTAGTTTCTGACGAAAATAAATCGCCAGGGGTTATTCTGGTTTTTCGAGATGTGACCAGAGAACGTGAAATTGAACGAATGAAGAGTGCCTTCCTTGGTATGGCGGCTCATGAGCTAAACACTCCCCTGACAACGATTATAGGGTATAGCGAATTGCTGACCTCGAACGAAACGGCAAGTCGCTTTGACGAGGCACAGAAAAAAGAGTATCTCCTTTTGATCCATAACAAGGCTCTGGCTCTGGGTGGGTTGGTTGATGACCTGCTTGACGTGAGTCGGGTCGAATCGGGTCGCGCGCTCTCTCTCGATTATCAAAAGCTCTGCCTTAATGAAATGATTCGAGAGGTCGTGGCCTCATATGCGGCAGACGAAGGGCTCCATAACTTTATTATCAGTTGGTCAGGTAAAGAGGCACATATACTGGCAGATAGCTTGCGGCTCAAACAGGTCATCGATCATCTCATCAGTAATGCTGTTAAGTATGCTCCGGAGGGTGGCGACGTTATGGTGACCTTGTCGTTGCGCGACGATCAATATGAGCTAACCGTTGAAGATCATGGTATTGGTATGGATGAGGAACATCTTGCCCATATCTTTGATCGGTTCTACCGTGCAGATTCATCGAATACTGCAGTACAGGGCGTTGGCTTGGGGATGAGTATTGTTCGCAATATCGTTTTTGCTCATCACGGTGATATCCAGATTGAAAGTCGACCAGGAGAGGGCACTAAGGTTTCTGTCACCTTACCTATAAAACCTTCTGCTGAAGATGTTGAAAGTTCTCAACCTTTCTCTGGTTCATAAGAGTTGTCTTTCCTGATTGACCGTTTTTCAGACATGCGATACGATTATTTCCAGTGAAACGGGCTTTATGCCCGTTTTTTCTGTCAATAAACACACAAAATGAAGATGAGGTTCACTTGAGTAACCAATTTTTAAAAGAAATAGAAAAACGCAGGACTTTCGGCATTATCAGTCACCCCGATGCCGGTAAAACCACTTTGACTGAAAAGTTGCTTCTCTTTGGTGGCGCTATTCAGATGGCTGGAGCCATTAAGGCTCGTAAGGCAGGACGCCACGCAACCAGCGACTGGATGAAAGTCGAGCAAGAGCGCGGTATCTCTGTTACTACCTCGGTTATGAAGTTTGGCCATCGAGACTGCGAGATCAATCTGCTTGATACCCCTGGTCACCAGGACTTTTCAGAGGACACCTACCGGGTTCTGACCGCTGTCGATAGCGCCCTGATGGTGATTGACAGCGCCAAGGGTGTCGAGACACAGACAGAAAAGCTGATGGCTGTCTGTCGAATGCGGAATACCCCGGTAATTACCTTTATTAATAAGATGGACCGCGAGGGCCAATATCCTCTCGACCTGCTTTCTGATGTCGAGGAAAAGCTGCAGATTGAGTGTGCACCAATGTCCTGGCCGATCGGCATGGGCAAGCGTTTTAAGGGCGTTTACAACCTCTACCGGAAAGAATTGCGCCTGTTTCGCCCGGGTGAAGAGCGTCGCACGGAAGAGGTTCGCGTCATCACGGATATTAACGACAGTCAGCTTGACGAGCTGCTTGGCAGCGCCGCTGATGAACTTCGTGAAGATATAGAGCTGCTTGAGGGGGCTGCAAATCCCTTTGATCTGAAAGAATACCTCAAGGGGAATCAGACACCGGTTTTCTTTGGTAGTGCGATCAACAACTTTGGCGTTGAAGAATTGCTTGATGCCTTGGTTGATCTTGCTCCCGCGCCCGGTCCTCGACAGACCCAGAGCCGTGAGGTTGCTCCGACTGAAGATGCTTTTTCCGGTTTTGTCTTTAAAGTTCAGGCCAATATGGATCCGGCTCATCGTGACCGTATTGCCTTCTTAAGGATCTGTTCCGGGCGTTTCCAGCGTGGCATGAAGGTTCGTCATCATCGAATTGGCAAAGAGGTTAGCCTGTCCAAGGCAATCATCTTTATGGCTCAGGACCGCGCCAATGTTGAAGAGGCCTTTTCCGGAGATATCATCGGACTGCACAATCATGGCACGATCAAGGTCGGTGACACTTTTACTGATAAAGAACTCCTTAAATTTACAGGCATTCCGAGTTTTGCTGCTGAGCATTTCCGTCGGGTTCGATTGAAGTCGCCTCTTAAAGCGAAACAGTTGGAAAAGGGTTTGAAGCAGCTGTCTGAGGAGGGTGCTGTTCAGGTGTTTCGACCATTAATCAACAACGACTATATTGTCGGTGCCGTAGGTGTTCTTCAGTTTGACGTTACAATGGAGCGTTTGAAAACAGAGTACGGTGTTGATGCTATCTACGAAAGCGTCGACTTTGCCACGGCGCGTTGGATCGGCTGTAAGGATCCTAAAAAATTGGCGGAGTTTGAGAAGAAGAGTCAGGCAAATCTTGCCCTCGATGCAGAAGGGAACTTGAGTTATCTGGCTCCGAGCGAGTGGCGCTTGGGATACGTGATTGAGCAATGGCCTGACATTGAATTTGCCAAGACGCGCGAGCATGATTGAGGGTGTGTCTTAAGTTGACAAAAAGGGATTAAAGGGTAGAGTCTAACCATTAATTCTACGTTGTGAGGTTGAAGCCATGTTCTTAAAGTTTCTTGAAAAAGTGGTCTCCTTTATGCGCGATGAGCAGGCGGCTACTGCTGTAGAGTATGCCATTCTGCTTGTACTTATTGTCACGGTCGTGATTGTAACGGTCGGTGTCCTTGGTGAAAAAACAACGGACTCGTTCAACAAGTTCAATGACACATTTAACCCTAGTACTTAAGAGCTTTCCGGTACATTTCAATGTTTTGACTTCTTCAGCGACGGGGATTGGTTGACAAGCCAGTCCCCGTTGTTTATTTGTAGTTTTCACTTTCTCGCTGTTGGGGGACGGTGTCACTTTTACGACATTAAATAGAGGTGCAGATGAATCAAATAGATTGGCGGCAGAATCGTTGCCGTGTGAAGAGGCTGCTACAAGCAAAAGAGTCCGAAGACGAGGTGTTTGTTCAAGGTTGGCTGCGAACCGTGCGAGCCAGTAAAGGGGTCGCTTTCCTTGCTTTAAATGATGGCTCTTGTCTGGACAACCTTCAAGTTGTCGTTGGTAATGACTCAGAGGCCTTTGAGGTTGCCGGACGACTCGGCACCGGTGCCTGCGTTGGTGTGCGAGGACAGGTTGTCGCCTCCCCCGGCGCCGGTCAGAGCTGGGAAGTTCAAGCCGATGAGATCATTGTTTACGGTGAAGTTGACGAAAATTTTCCTCTTCAGAAGAAACGACATGGTTTCGAGTTCCTGAGAACCATCGCTCATCTGAGACCACGAACTAACGCTTACGGGGCGGTCTTTCGTGTGCGAAGTCGTCTTTCTCACGCGGTTCATACTTTTTTTCAGGAGCGCGGTTTTGTTCACGTACATACACCGATCATTACCGCAAATGATTGTGAAGGTGCAGGAGAAATGTTCCGGGTCACAACTCTTGATCCTGAGAATCCACCCATGGTGGACGGTCGCATTGCCTGGCATGATGATTTCTTTGGATCCAAAACGGGTCTGACTGTGAGTGGGCAGCTGCAGGCTGAACTCTTTGCCACTGCTTTTACTGATGTTTATACCTTCGGCCCGACTTTCCGCGCCGAGAATTCCAATACCAGTCGTCACGCCTCGGAATTCTGGATGATTGAGCCTGAGATTGCATTTGCTGATCTTGCTGATAATTGTCAGCTCGCTGAAGACTTTTTCCGCTTTATGGTGGAATACGCTCTAGAACATTGTCGGGAGGACCTTGAGTTCTTTAACCAGTTTATTGATAAGGGTTTGATCGAAAGATTGGAAAAAGTTGTTGGGACCGCTTTTCAATCGATGAGTTACACTGAAGCTGTAGAACGCTTGCAAAAATGCGGGCACACGTTCGAGTTCCCTGTTGAGTGGGGGTGTGATCTTCAATCTGAGCATGAACGATACTTGACTGAGAAGATCGTGGATGGGCCGCTTTTTGTTACTGATTATCCGGAAGGAATCAAAGCCTTCTATATGCGACGTAATGATGATGGCCGTACCGTTGCCGCAATGGATCTGCTTGTGCCGAAGGTCGGTGAGATTATCGGTGGAAGTCAACGTGAGGAACGTCTCGACGTGTTACAGAAGAAAATGCACGATTTTGATATTCATCCACAAAGCATGGATTGGTATCTTGATACGCGGCGTTGGGGTAGCTGCCCTCATTCAGGCTTTGGGCTCGGCTACGAACGTTTCTTGATGTACATCACTGGTATGGAGAATGTTCGTGACGTGATTCCATTCCCACGTACGCCCGGCAACGCAAGGTTCTAAGCCCCTGCTGATTGGCTTAAGCTCTTGCTTCGCTGTTTATGCTCTTCTGGCGTAATGACCATAGTGATATGAAAGTGTGGATTGCTAAGGTCGTTACAATCAGGGCTCCGGCGAAGAGTGTTCTATCGTGAGGGATTTCGTTCAGGGCAAGCCAGACCCAGATGGGGCCCAGAATTGTCTCTGTCAATAGAATCAGACTGATCTCTGGAGCGGGGAGGTAGCGCGGCCCCAGCGTGATCATAGTGAAGGATACTGGCAAAACGATCCCACCGAGCAGGATGAGGAAGGCCATATCCGTTGGATTCACAGAGAGCGGTTGGGCTCCGGCTAAAAGGGTGATGGGAACAACCATCAGGTTCCCGATTAAGTTTGCCGGCACCATGTTGACTGCCTTGCCTTTGCGCAAAACGACAAGATTGCTGGCCCACATGAGCGTTGCACCAAGGGCTAGAAGATCACCGAAGAGTAGCCCGCTGCTTAGGCTGCCTGAAAAAATCAGTAAAATTCCTCCAAAGCAAATAAATATGGCAACCCAGGTGCGCCGAGCGATTTTGTCTCGTAAAAATAGCCAGCTGAGCAGACTGCTGAAAAGAGGTGTTGCCGCAAGAATAATCAAGGCGTTGGCAGCAGCCGTATGTTTGAGTGCGTTGACAAAAAAGAAGGATCCTGTGGTCACTATCCCCGCAGAGAGCAGTCCTATGCGTCCTATATTGCGAAAACTCTCTATGAACTTTTGTCGATAAACGACAGCCAGAAAGAGCGCTTGCATGGCACTTGTCAAGAGGCAGCGCCAGAAGAGCAGGGTCCATACATCGCAATGAATCAATCTCACCAAGAGGGCGTCCGGGCTGAGAATGACAACTGCGGTGAAAGTTATTAACAAACCTTTGATGTGAGTCGCTCGATCCATAGCGGCGATAAATCGCACAGAAGTGCTGTAAAGGCAACCTCTTTCAATTTGACACAAATTAAGTCCTATTGTAGAAACAACAGATGACGAAACTGAATTCCTCAGTTTGTACAGTCGTTTAACCTAAGTCTGACGTGATGTACGCATGTTTCGCTACATCCGTTTTTATATGTGAAAGGAAACAGCTCGTGCCTTTAACAACGGTCGGCAAAATTGGTTTCATCGGTGGCGGCAATATGGCTGAAGCTTTTATTAAGGGCCTGATGAGCGGAGGCTTCCCTGCTGAAGATATTCTTTTCTTCGAACCTAACGAACAACGGCGACAGTTGATGCTTGAGCGTTATGGGATATCGTGTGCAAACGATAATATGGCCCTGGTCACCAGTAGTGATATTGTTGTCGTCGCAACTAAGCCGCAAATTCTTGATAAGGTCCTCGCTGATATTGTTACCGTATTTAATGACGATAAATTGCTTATCTCTATCTTGGCGGGGATTCCTACCTCAACATTTGAAGCCGGTCTCGGTGGGCAGTCTCGCGTGGTGCGTGCTATGCCGAACACGCCTGCTTTAGCCGGTCAGGGCGCGGCTGCTCTTTGTCCGGGCACCTATGCAAGTGATGAAGATCGTCGTGTTGCTCAACATCTTTTCGAAACTGTTGGTATTGCGCTCTGGGTGGAAGAGGGCCAAATGGATGCCGTTACAGGGCTTTCAGGTTCCGGTCCAGCTTTTGTCTATACGTTTATCGAAGCTCTGACTGCGGGTGGTGTTCAGGAAGGCTTGCGTCTGGATATTGCTCATTCTCTGGCGGTGCAAACTGTTGTTGGTGCAGCTCATTTGGTGAAAGAGACGGGTGAGCATCCCGCTTTGTTGCGAGAGAAGGTTTGTAGCCCTGCAGGAACAACGATCAGTGCAATTCGTGTTCTGGAAGAGCGTGGATTGCGTGCGATGATGATGGAGGCGGTGGGCGCTGCGACAAATCGGTCTAGAGAGCTTGGAAAAGAGAAAAAGTAAGATTGCTGTTGCTGAAACAGGTCAAGCGTTTTTCATGTTGTCGACCTAATTATTGAAAGTCCCCGCTGTTGTGGCTCGGACACTCGTTAGAACTATTGTGAGCCGTACTTGAAGCAGGTGTTGGAGAATGGAATGAAGTGTTTGCTTCAAATTGCTTTTGTTATTGTCACGCTGGTCCTCTGGGCCGCTGTTTCGTATGGTGGGAATCTTGAGGACGGCCTTGTGGCCGCTGAATCCGGTGACTTTAAAAAAGCTTACGGTCTCTGGCTTGTGGAAGCGGACAAGGGTGATGCTGTCGCGCAGGGTTATCTGGGCGTTCTGCACCTTAGGGGACAGGGCGTTCCGAAAGATATAAAGCGCGCATTAGAGCTGTTTCGTGCTTCTGCTGCACAAGGTGATGCGACTGCTCAGGCCAATCTGGGAGCTCTGTACATTCAGGGGCAAGGCGTCCCTCAAGATTTTGATGAAGCGGTAAAATGGTTTGAGCTTGCGGCCAAGCAGGGCGATGCTAAGGCTCAAAGCTATCTCGGTGTCATGTTTGCCCGCGGGCAGGGCGTTTCTCAAAATGATAAGCTTGCTGCAAAATGGTTTCATATGGCGGCAAGGAGGGGTGATGGTAAGGCCCAACTCAGCCTCGCTGTCATGTATGATGTCGGTCGTGGTGTTGCTCAAAATCCCGTAGTGGCTTGTGCCTGGTATTCTCTGGCCGCAGAGAATAATGAACTTGTCGCGCAAAGCGCTCTTGTTGCAACCAAAAAGAAAATGACTGACACTGAAATTGAATTAGCTCAACAGATTGCCGAACAGTTGAAGTTGGATATTTTACGGTAAGGCGTTTCGAGATTGAAGATGGGGACCCTTTGATGGCCTCAAAAGGGGGCTATACTTCTTGCGATAAAGAAAACGGACGATCCTCTGATCGTCCGTTTTTATGTTTTCAGCCTGTCCTTAATTTTCTTTTCTATGTCTGTCCCGCTGGAATCCTTCGTTCATATAAATTCTGTGTTGCATAAATGATGCGAAATCGCATAAAGTTGTTTCTCATTGTAAGGAGATGAACTTATGCCTAAAGATGAACCCTCTCTCGATCTTCAATTTCTTGCTCCAACAATCTTAGACGCTATCTCGGTTCCGTTATTGGTTTGTGATGATAATGTCGAGATCATTTATACGAATACCCTTGCTGAAAAACAGCTTGATGCTTCTGTGGGAAGGCCTCTGGCTGAATCTTTGCCGAAACTTGCTGAAGCCGTTGGTAGCTTCCGACGAAGTGCCCGAACCAATCTTCCTCTAACTATATTGCGGGGAACAGGTGCTCCTTACCTGGCGATGCTGAGTAACGTTAAACTTCAAAATGGACAGAGTTTGACCTTATGCCTTTTGCCTCCGGCGCCATCGACTCCTGGCGCTGATCGCCGGATGCTCGATTTCGAAGCGCTGACTCTCGAATTGCATGCCATTATTGATTCATCTTCAGATGGACTGTTTGTTTGTGATAGTGACGCAAATGTCATTAGGGTCAATCCTGCCTCAGAGAAAATTCATCAAAAAACCGCTGCTGAGATGGTTGGTAAGAATATGCGTGGATTGATTGAGGAGGGTTTTATCGATAGGTCTGCTGCCCTCGAAGCTTGCCTGCAGAAAGAGACGGTAAGCTTGCTGCAGAGCATGCCCAACGGTCGTAAGTTGATTTCGATCGGCACTCCAGTTTTTGACCATGGTGGTGACTTGATCAGGGTTGTTGTGAGTGAGCGAGACATTACTGAAATTGATACGTTACAACGGGAACTGGAAAATCAGGAAGCAATCAAGGATCAGTTCCGTCATCAGATGTTGGAGATGCAGCAAGCTCAACTTGAAAGTCGGGAGATCATTGCACGAAGCCCGAATATGATCAGGGCTCTAAGGCAGGCGATGAAGGTTTCTACCGCAGATTCTTCTGTCTTGATCCTCGGGGAATCAGGGGTTGGCAAGGGTGTTATCGCTGACATGATTCACCATAGTTCGCGACGCGCCAACCACCCGTTGATTAAAATTAACTGTGGAGCGATTCCAGAGTCGTTGGTTGAGGCGGAACTCTTTTGCTATGAAAAAGGTGCGTTTACGGGTGCAAGTCCAGGAGGAAAGCCCGGGCAATTCGAACTGGCCAATGAGGGCGTCTTG
>CBDUFN010000026.1:0-19476 GCA_965366475.1 uncultured bacterium
AGGGCTCCGCGCTGAACAAAAATATTGCCACGAAAGCGAGCTAAACCTTTGACACCAAAGGAAAAATCGAGCTCGTTGATTTCTTCGAATTTACGCTTCTGCGTTTCAGTAAGAATGCTGTAGCAAATATTTTTTGTGTCTGCAGGCAACAGAGCCCGCATCTTCATCGGCGTCATCTTGCCATTAACACGGATTTGTGGTGGCGTTCCTGTGGTGATATGAAGATCGGACGCACCAAGTTCCACCATATGTTTGAGCATTTGTTGAATCGAGAATTCAGCCATTCTGCTTTTGCTCCTTTTGAGAGAGGCTCTTTGAAAGAACCTCGCCTCGAGATCTAATCATCAGCGATGGTGCAACGCAGGGTCTCTTCAAACGATGTGATTCTTTCATCCATCTTCGTCAGGGCTGCCTGGCGCATGGTTTTTACTCCGAGGCGCATTGATTCGCGTTTCAACTCCGCAGTATTAGCACCTGCAAGGATCAACTCACGCAATTCTTCAAACATCGGCATAACCTGGTAGAAACCAACACGCCCCTTGTAACCGGTGTCGTTGCATTTCGCACAACCTTCACCTTTGTAGCTCTGGAACGTATCGATCTTGTCTTCAGTGACACCTGCCTGAAGGAGGGTCTCTCTAGGAATATCCTCGGGCACCTGACATTCCTGACAGAGACGACGCCCCAGACGCTGTCCGGTAATCAAGTTAACCGCAGAGGCAACCAGGAAGGGCTCGATACCCATATTAAGCAAACGGTTAACGGTACTGGGGCAATCATTGGTATGCAAGGTGGAGAGAACCAAGTGACCGGTCAACGCGGCTTTGACGCCAATTTCGGCAGTTTCAAAATCTCGGATCTCACCAATCATGATGATGTCTGGATCCTGACGCAAGAAGGCACGTAGAGCAGATGCGAAGTTGAGACCGATCTCCTCATGCATCTGACACTGGTTAATCCCGGCAAAGTTAAATTCAACAGGGTCTTCAGCTGTAGAAATATTTTCTGTCGGTGTATTCAATTCGCCGAGTGCAGAATAGAGAGAAACGGTTTTCCCTGAACCGGTCGGACCTGTAACCAGAACCATACCAAAGGGCTTGTGAATCTGCTCCTTAAACCATTCCAGCGACTTCGGCTCATAACCAAGCTTGGTCATATCAAGCTGTAGGTTGGATTTGTCGAGAAGTCGCAAACAAATTTTTTCACCAAACAAGGTCGGCAGGCAGTTGACACGGTAGTCCATGTCCTTGCCACCGGGAAGCTTGATTTTTATACGACCGTCCTGAGGCAACCGTCGCTCGGAGATATCCATCTCTGACATGATCTTGATACGCGAAGTCAGAGCATTTTTAAGTTTTAAGGGCGGCTTCATAACTTCATGCAACACGCCGTCAATGCGGTAACGAACCCGGAATGACTTTTCGTAGGGCTCAACGTGGATATCAGAAGCACCTTTTTTGATCGCGTCGGTAAGTATCAGGTTAACCAGTTTGACAACCGGAGCATCTTCACTGGCTTTCTCCAACTCGCCAGTATCAATTTCATCAGCATCATCAATGACTTCCAGATCGATATCATCGAGATCGCCCATAACATCGTCGAAAGAGGCACTCTGATCGTAATATTTATCGATCGCAGTCTTGACACTGGCTTCGGCAGCAACAACAACTTCAACGTTGTAGCCGGTCATGAACTTGATGTCATCGATCGCAAAGATGTTGGATGGATCAGCCATGGCGACAATCAAAGTCGAGCCGGCCCGGTTGACAGGAATCAATTGATATTTCTGTACGACTTCGGCAGGAATCAGCTTGATGACACTTTCATCAATTTCAAATTCGCTGAGGTTGATCGAAGGAACACCGTACTGACGTGACAAAAAAGCCGCGAGGTCTTCTTCTTTGAGATAACCAAGTTTGACCAGACTGGCACCAAGCCGTCCACCAGTTGATTTTTGCTCTTCAAGAGCCTTGGCGAGTTGTTTTTCGTCGATTAATTTGTTGCGAACCAGAAGCTCGCCGAGACGATTAGTAGCCATAACTTTATATTTACTTTCCCCCGAATAAATCCAATTCACGCATTCTAGCGAATGCGCAAGATACCTGTCAAGAGAGATACCTTGTAACCAACTGTAATCAGAACTTAATTTCAGCCAGCTTTATCAAGCTCCCGACGCATAACATGCGTCTCAGGTGGACAACCAAACCAAAGGTGAAAAGCCTCTTCTCCCTGAGCAGAAAGCATACTGAGGCCATCAGCAACAGCAAGCTCTTTAGCCCTTGCATCTTCGAGCAAAGCTGTTGGCTCAGGAGAATAAACCATATCAAAAACTGAACCGCCTGATTTGACAACATTGACCACGGGAAAACCAAACGAGTCGCCTTTAAGTCCGACAGCTGTTGTGTTGACCAATATATCTACCGTTGCCAAGCATTCATCTGCCAGTGAAGGTGCGAGCTCATACTGAGCAAAAGCCGTGCCTGAAAATTTAGGGGCAAATTCTTCAATCAGTTGAAGAGATCTTTCTCTGGTGCGATTGGCAATTCCTATCCAAGCCACTTGAGCTTGGCAGAGAGCAACCAAAGCAGCCCGACAAGCACCGCCGGCTCCAAGCAAAAGAACTCGTTTACCGGCAACATCGACACCAAGCTCTTGTTTAAGGGCCTTCAACAAACCCAGACCATCGGTATTATAACCCTTGAGATGACCGTTCTCATTGACGATTGTATTGATAGCCCCGATCAAACTTGACTGCGAGTCCAATTCATCCACCAGAGAGCACGCAGCTTCCTTGTGAGGAATGGTCAAATTCACACCGCGCAAAGACAGGGCACGAATACCTTCAACTGCGTCACACAGCTGAGTCGGGGTGACGTGAAATGGCACATAGACCGCATCCAGACCACTGGTCTTGATCGCGGCATTCTGCATCCTGGGAGAAAGAGAATGTGCAACAGGGTCACCAAAGATCCCGACAACGGCGGTCTTACCACTTAAAGGCATATTACTTCACTCCATTCATTCCGGGACTGTAGCCGCAATCAAGATATTCACGGTACTCTACAACCTTAGACGTCAGCAACATCTCTCGAGCCCTTGTGATATCGTTAAGCACCGCGCGTTGAAGATCTTCAACAGAAGCAAACTTTTGTTCACCGCGCAAACGATCAACAAAGTAGATTCTCAAGCGCTCGTTATAAAGGTCCCCTTTAAAATCCAGCAGATGGATCTCCAGAGTTGTTTCACCTTCTGTAAAGGTTGGCCGGTGTCCAATATTGATCACTCCGTCATAGGAAACATCTCGCCATTTCACCTTGACAGCATAAACCCCGTCACAAGGCAGAATTTCCTTTTGCGTAGAAAGGTTCGCTGTTGGAAACCCGAGTTTTCGACCACGACCATCACCATGAACAACCAAGCCATCAAGCGTGAAGTTGCGGCCAAGGATATTCACTGCATCAGCAACACGTCCCTCTTGTAATACTTTTCGAATAGCCGTTGAGCTATGAGCCTGTTGCTCTGCGCGAATCGGCTCTAAAACCTCAAGAGTGAAACCATATTTTTGAGCTTGCTCGGTAAGAAATTCAGTATTTCCCTGACGGTCGCGACCAAACGCGTAATCATAACCAACGATCAGATGCTGAACACCCAACTTCTTAACGAGAATGTCCCTGACAAAATCACCGGCTGGCATTTCGGCCAGCTTTCGAGTGAAAGCAAGGACCACCAAAAGGTCAACACAGGACGCGGTCAGGAGACGTACTTTTTCTTCCGGAGTATTCAACTGCAAAGGGGCTTTATCGGGAGCAATCAGTCGTAGCGGATGTGGTTCAAAAGTCACCACCACAGCGGTTCCTTTTAATTCACGAGCTCTGTCAATGACGCGCCGGAAGATTTCACGATGGCCAAGATGAACACCATCGAAATTACCGATAGTCAAAACAGTATTACGGGGAACGTCCTGTAAAGTATCGAGATCTCTAACAACCTGCATTGTGTTCCTGAATCCGCCCCCTAAGGGGTCTGTTCTGTCAGATAGGGAGATTATCTTAGAGGCGCCAGCACCATTTTAGAACTTGCCGGCACCCTTGCGCCTTCTTTTGCCACGTTCATCAAGCCGCGTTTTCCGTGCCGGCCCCTGTTCCTCAACCAAACGAAAGTCAATCTCACGACGCGCGAGATCTATTTTATAAACACGGACGCTCAGTGCGCTACCGATGGTAAACTCCCGACGACGGTTCATGCCGATCAGGCGATGGCGCTCTTCTTCATATTGGTAAAAATCATCATCCAGACTTGAAACATGGATCAAACCTTCAACGAAGATATCTTTTAACTCAACAAAAAAGCCAAAAGCGTGCACCGAGGTTATCATGCCGGAAAAGTTTTCGCCCACTTTATCCGTCATGAATTGACATTTTTTAAGGTTCACGATGTCACGTTCAGCCTCCATTGCCCTTCGCTCAGAGACAGAAGAGTTTTGAGCAATTTCTTGCAGGGGTATTTCGCTGACAGAACCCGATGAGTGCCCCGGGTTCAAACGTCTCTTCAAGATACGATGAACCATCAAGTCGGGATAACGCCTGATCGGAGAGGTAAAGTGGCAGTAGTTTTCGGCTGCCAGGCCAAAGTGACCAAGGTTCTTCACTGAATAGTAAGCCTGCGGCAAACTCCTTAACAGAACGCGATTAATCACATGCTCTTCGGGTTGCCCCGCGACTCGTTCGAGGAATTCCTGCAACAACTTCGGAGTGACACCTTCAACGGGTATGGAAATTCCCTGATTAAAGTAGGCAATAAATTCCTGAAAGGCGGCCATCTTACTTTCTGCAGGTGCTTCGTGAACCCGAAAAATCATCGGTTCGTGTTGTTGCACCAACCATGCGGCAACAGCCTCGTTGGCAGCCAGCATAAATTCCTCAACCAAACGATGAGCCAGATTGCGTTCGCTACGCACGATATTCTCAGGACGCCCTTTCAGATCCAGATGAATCTGTGCCTCAGGAAGATCAAAATCCAGGCTACCACGCTGATGGCGACATTTGATACGTAACTCCGTAAGCTCACGCATAACTTCAAGATCTGGAACCAATGATTGCAGTTCCATGCGAACATCTGGGTCTTGTTCAACAAGAATTGCAGCAACCTTCGTGTAGGTTAGACGAGCACGGCTGTGCATCACCGCCTGGCAAAAGCGCAATCCGATACGCTCAGGAAGCATCGGCAAACAAGAACCCGGGACATAGACGCTTGTGCCGCGCTCCATCGCTTCTTTATCAACGATACTTCCAGCGGCAACGTAATGGGCAACGTCAGCAATGGCGACCCAAAGCCGATAACCCTTTTCAGTTTTGACGATCGCCACAGCGTCATCAAAATCTTTGGCAGTCTCTCCATCAATTGTTACAAAGTTGAGATGACGCAGATCCTCGCGATCATGCAATTCCTCATCAACAACCTTTTGTGGTACCTGGGCTGCAGCACTTAAGTTTTCAGGAGAGAACTCATAAGGAAGATTAAACTGGATGGCGGCAACGTGGATTTCAACCCCCGGGTCAGCAGGATCGCCCAGCACTTCTGCAATTCGGCCAACACCACCACGCGAGCGACCAGGATAATTTTCAATATCAACCAAGACCATCTCACCAGGGTTAGCATCATGTTCTGCGCCTGGTGGGATCAGTAAATCATCCTGAATATGTGAATCGACCGGAGAGACATAACCGACACCATTCGCTTGCTGGTAACAACCGACCAAAGTTCGGTGCGCCCTCTTCTCAACACGAATGACTCGTCCTTCTGGCTTACCCGTTCGTAAAGATCGCTCTAATCTCACAACGACCATATCGCCATGCATCGCTGGCCGCACATGTCGTGCCGGGACAAAGACATCCTGAGCCTGATCATCCACGGGCGCAACAAAACCGTAACCATCGCGGTGAACCGAGATGGTTCCCACAACCAAATTGACTTTACGGGGAAGAGCGAAACGGCCGCCTTTCAACTGCACCAAGGAACCGTCTTTGACCATTCCTTTTAGAATTTTGCCCGTGACTTTGCGCTCCCCGGCAGTCAAATCGAGTGACTCCTGAATCTCTTTAAGAGTCAAAGGGCGATTAGCGTGACGCTGCAACAATTCAAGGATATCGTTGAAATCCATGTGGTTTACGGAACTCCACCAAAAACGCCCCCAATAAGTGGGGGCGCATCGGATTCATCTAAGGTGTTGGTGCGGCAGGAGCTTGAGGCGGTGTATTGCCGCGTGCCCAGAGGTGTTTCCCAAACTTTCGGTAACCATGCACGTTGTAGAGGCGCATATCCAATTCAGGGTCGGTTTCCATGATTTCACCGTTGAGAAGAGGTTTGAGATATTTGGCAAGAACAGCCCCTCCCCCACCAGTGATGACCATGGCGTCGATATCCCAATCATCAACCCAAAGGCGATCTACTTCATTGGCAATAGAGGTTGCCAGCTGACTGAAGACCTGATCGGTCAAGGCTTTCAGATCGTACACTTTGCCGCGGATCTTTATGCTGCCTTCATCGATCGCTTCATAGAGACGATAAAGCTCAACATTAATACCGCTGCTTTCACGAAGTTTAGTCGCAATAACATTAAAGGCTCTGGCTATTCCTGAATCAGTGGTACGACTGCCACGCTCTGAATAGCGGGTCTTATCAGAGATCGTATAATCTGAGGTACGGAAACCGACATCAATGATACCGATTTTATCTTTGAGAAGACGCTTATCCCCCATCTCACCGAGGTCATTGAGCATCAAGTTAAACAAAGACCCGAAGGGTTGTGGGACAACTCGAACCTTATTGATACTGAGCGAACGTTCTTCCTGCTTGCCATGAGCATCCACAATTGTGATTTTATGCTCACCAACAAGAAGCTTGGCCAACTCATCTTTATACTGACGGTAATAACCGATCGGTAGCCCAGTCACCAAATTAACCGGGACAAAGCCTTTGACCAGCTGAGCTGTTGCTGCCAAGGCAAAAACCTTGGCAAACTTATTGATAAACTGAGCCTGATCCAGCGTAAAAAAACGCACATTGCTTTGACGCTCAGCGAGTTCGCCAACAAAATAGGATTTACCATCAACCTCTATCTGCAGATGATTATCATCATCTTCTGATGCTGAGATCATCTCATCGCGAAACTGGATATCTGTTGATTCACCCAAGACAGACTTAAAGACCAGGTCCTGATTACCATCAGTCGCTTTCGTAAAACCGAAACCGATATCTATTCCAAGAGTTTCCACTCGTTCCTCCTTCTTCAGGGGGAGCCCCCACCCATAAGACATTTACCGTAAAAAGTTTATTAACTATAGGTAATCACACGGATGGTTGCAAGGGATAAAGCTCCGTTCCAAGACGATCCGACAGGCAAAGAGCTGTGACGGTTCCAGAAAGACTGATTTATTGGCCTCTGCATGAAGAATCAGACCTCATCAGGTTTTTCGAACAAAGATTTCCCTGGCAAGCTCTGCATCCACAGCAAACTCAGAATGACCAACTTTAAAGATATAGGAAGGGAAAGTTCGTGTCACAAGAAGATCACTGCCAGGAAGAACCCCCATACTCATCAACTTTTGCATTTTACTGACATCAGTCGCTGCTAAATAGGCAATCTCACCTTTCTCACCGGCTTTAAGTTCAGTGAGTGCAACAACACCAACCTCACCTTCCTGCCGAGCCTGCTCACAGCAGCTCCCGGGAGGAATGGGTTTGCCATGGGGGCAGGTTGTTGGATGATTCAGAAGAGTACATATTTTGGTATCTACACCGTGATGAAGTAGATGCTCAAACTCACAGGCCCGCTCGTCACCGGTAATGCCTTTTATGTCGAGAATATCCATCATCAAACGCTCAGCCAGACGATGTCGACGGACGGTCATACGCGCCTCTTCTCGCCCCTCTTTACGCAAACGAACCCATTCGCCGTTCACATCAATGAAAGCAAGACCGACTAATTCAGCTAGCCCTTCATCGTCCTGAACGATACCGAGCCTCTCGAAATGAGCAGCGTCCTCACCTTTTTCTTCCGTAGAAATCCAGAGGGCTTCGAGGATTTCTTCAGCCTTGGCCGAAACGTTCATTTAACAGCATCCTTTCGTGAACAGAGCTAATGGCAACGCCTGTTCCGTTATGTCAATCAGTGTAATGTTACTTCAACAATGGAATATATCGAGATCTATTCAACAGATTTTTCTCGCTCCGCAAATTTACGAAGGAATTCTGGCGTCAACGGATTTTCCTGGCCGCAATAAGGACAATGAATTTTACGACACCCACCCATGCAACCACCGCAACCTTTTTCTCGGAGCATTTCAGCGCTCAACTCGTGCTCACAAAAGGTACACTTCATGCGAGAATTCCTGTCAGCAACAGAAATTTATTAAGCGACCAACCAACGCCGAAGGCCATCCCGGTAACAAGAAAGAAGATTGTTAAAGATGTCCGCCATCCTCGCTCTTTCTGCATAACCAAAAACTGTGCAACGCAAGGAACAAAGAGCGTCAAAGTGACAGCCGCAACCGTCAACTGCACTGGATCAAGCAGACCCTGTGTCTGCAGATCGTAAAGCCCTGCGGCTCCAAAATCTCTACGAAAGAAACCGAAGATAAACGCCGCAGAGGCTTCGTTGGGTAAACCAAGCACGCGCATAACGGGGTTGAAAGCATTCACCAACCACGCCAAGGCTCCGGATAATTTTCCAGCCCACAGCAAAACAGATGCGATCATAAAGAGGGGAAAAATTTCCATGAAGTACCACTGCATACGGGTCAGCGTCTTAATGAGAACATTCTGCATCTGCGGCAAACGCATTGGTGGAATTTCCATGTAGAACATTGGCCGTTCACCGGGGACAACTTGTGCGGCCAGTAAGCCAACAAAGAGGAAGACACCGACCATACTTAAGACCCAGACCATCAATGCACCGGGGACACCAGAGAGCAGACCAAGGATGACCCCCATCTGGGCGCTGCATGGAATGGCCAGTGCGAGCAAAAGAGTCGCAATGATTCGCTCCCTCGTCGACTCAAGGGTTCTGGTGACCACCGTTGCCATAGTATCGCAACCGAAACCCAGAACCATCGGGATAACAGCTCTGCCATTCAATCCAATTTTCTTAAACACTCGATCCACAAGCATGGCCAGACGTGGAAAGTAGCCACTATCTTCAATGACGGCGAAAGCTACAAAAAAAGTTCCGACAATTGGCAGAATGATAGCAACAGCATAACGAACCCCCAAAGTGAACAATCCGTATTCACCAACCAATAATTCATTGAGCCAATACCATGGGATATACTTATCACAGAGACCAATGACCAAAGGGTTGAGGTACTCTTCAAAGAGACTCCCTTCAAGAAAGTCAACGATGGTTCCGGCTCCAAAGCCACCGACAAATTGATAGAGCCCGAGATACAGGACAATCAAGAGTAAAGGCACGCCGGTCCATGGGTTCATGGTCCAGTTTGAGAATCGATCGGCAAAAGTCTGACGATCTCCTTCCTGTTGCGAAATGACTCCATCCAGCAAGCCCTTGCAAATTCTTTTGCGTTCCAAACTGATCCGCAAATGCAAATCGACACGACGAGCAAAAACTGTGTCGTTGACGGCGTTTTCTATCTTTGCGTAATTATCGCCTTCTCTGTCTTGGACTCTCTGAGCAATTTCTTCATCTCGTTGTAGCAGCATGAGCGTTAGGCTACGTCGATCAAGGATATAGTCGCCCTTCATCAAAACGCTAATATTCTGGATATCTTTTTCCAGATCAGTGGCATAGATGAACGTCGCTTTACTGCCGTTATAGTCACGAATAGCATCCCGCAGTTCCCAAAGACCGCGCTTGGCCCGGCCTAGAGCTCCACCGACAACAGGGATTTGCAGCTTTTCCTGGAGCAATGGGATATCAACCTGCATACCGATCCGCTCCGCCTCATCCATAATATTAATCAGCAACACCACCGGCAAACCTGCCTCAATCAACTGCAGTGTCATCGGAAGCATGCGCTCTAGATTACGAGCGTCAATAACATGGAGAACCACATGCGGTGATTCCTCAAGAAGAATGCGGCGAGCGACGCTCTCTTCTTCAGTAATCGGTAACATTGAGTACATACCAGGGGTATCAAGGACCTGGTAATTCTCACCGCCAATCTGGCATTGACCGCGAGAAACTTCAACAGAAGTACCCGGATAGTTGGAAACAGTCGTGTAGCTACCAGTCATGGTGTTGAAGACCACGCTTTTACCGACGTTAGGGTTACCAACCAATATTATCTTTTTATCTGTTTTCTCTTGGTTTTGCATAGAGGTACGCATAGCCTTTTTACTTGTTATTGATAATCATTTTCAGAGTAACACAAAAAAAAGAGATGTACTCAGGGGGCCTTTGAACACTGGTCGCATTTGCCGTAAAGTTCGAGACGATGGCGTTCAATAGAGAACCCATGTTCACCTGCAACTTCAACTTGCAATTGTTCAATACGAGGATCTTCGAATTCGACAATCTTGCCGCAAATCACACAGATCAGGTGATCGTGGTGCTCATCGAGGTCACTGGCTTCATAGCGAGCCTGTCCATCACCAAAATGCCTTTGCTCTGCAATACCGCACTCTGCAAAAAGCTTCAAAGTCCGATGAACCGTTGCATAGCCAATGCGAGGATTCTTCTTACGTAATCGAAGGTATAAATCTTCCGTGGAAAGATGTGACCCCGCCCGTAAGAATTCTTCCAAAATAAGCTCACGCTGATTGGTCGACTTCAACCCTTGAGAAAGAAGAAATTCTTTGAATTTATTTTTACTATTTGATTTTCCCATAAGAACCATTCAATTGAAAACGAATTTCAATTTAAATAAAAACGAAAGGCGTGTCAAGCTATTTATGAGCAGGAAATTATGGATAAGTTTAAATCAGAGAAGAGACTAACCTTGGACAGGGATCCATTGATAAAGAAGCATTGTGAGCTGCCCCATCAGGTTGAACATAAGCATGACCCCAACAGCCATCAACATGATGCCGGTGCCTATTTCAACCAAACGGATGTACTTACGGAACCGATTGAAAGCAACCAGGAATTGATGAAAGAGAAGCCCGGAAAGTAAGAAAGGGACACCTAGCCCCAGAGAGTAAACAGCAAGCAAACCGACACCCTCACCAACGTGCCCGGAGGTAGCAGCAACCATAAGGATTGAGGCCAGGATAGGCCCAATACATGGGGTCCAACCAGCTGCGAAAGCAATACCAACAACAAAGGTTCCAGCAAAGCCACTGGGCTTTTTATGCAGGTGAACTCTTTTCTCTCCCAGCAAAACTCCAAAGTGAAACAGTCCGGTCATATGTACGCCGAAGAGAAAAATCAATAAGCCGCCAACTTTCTCGATCCACTCCAGACCTTCGCGAATGTAAATCTGAAATTTACTCGAAGCAATCCCGGCAATAGCTCCAAGCAGAACAAAAACTACAGTGAAACCAAGAATAAAACAGAGAGAATGGAGTAGTACTGTCAAACGGACCTTCGCGTCAGGATGCGCATCTTCCAACTGACTGAAGGAAAGTCCGGTAATATAGGTAAGATATGAGGGTATCAGGGGCAAAACGCAAGGTGAAGCGAACGACAAGATTCCTGCCGTGAAAGCAATCCAGTAGGTAATTTCAGCGGCTTGTTGCAAACAGGTTAGCCTTTCTCATTCGCCAGCTCTTTGAGATATTCAACCGTATCAGGATGGGCCCAATCGATCGCACCAACCACCTTATCGTCGATTATACCATCTTTTTTAATCACAAAAGATTCAGGAAACTTATAGACGCCGTAAAGCTTTTGTACTGCGGCTTTATCATCATAAAGGACAGAAAAGTTATGTGGCGATTTCTTTAAAAAATCAGGGACAACAGACCGGCCATTTTCTTCGACATTGATCGCCAGCATGACAAAATCTTCGTCAGCCATAGCCGTATTCAGACTGTCCATGGAAGGCATCTCAGCACGGCACGGTGGGCACCAGGTCGCCCAGAAATTGACCAGCACCACCTTGCCACGCAAGTCAGCTATCGAAACCTTGTTCCCGGCAGTATCTTCAAGTAAGAAATCTGGGGCAAGATCCCCTATTTCAGCAATTTGGGCTGGTTCGTAAGAAGGCTTTGAACTACTGGCAGAGCCGATATAAAGAGAACCACCGACCAACAAAAGGACAACAACGATTAGAACCAGACGACGCATAAAGCACCCTTCTTCCTTTATTTTTCCCGCCTGAACTGTCAAGCAAGGATTACATAGGGAAAATCATATTTCTACCCTCATGTAACCTCAGGAAGACAAAAATGTCAACCGGATTGGTGCTCTCTTCTTTCAGGTGATGAAGTTAACCTTGATCACGGGCGACTTTAAAAACAGAAGTCAGCTTTGCATAAACCTCACCGGCTTCTCCGAGCAAATCACACTCGCCGTAAAAGGTGCGGCCTTCCGGGCCTTGCACTCTGGCATGGGCTGCAACTTGCCCCTTAAGGACAGGAGCAAAAAAATTCACAGTAAGCTCAGTCGTCGCAAACACAGTTCCTTCTGGAACGAGAGACTTGATAGCCATGGCAACGGCCGTATCAGCCAAAGTTGTCATTGCTCCCCCATGCATCACGCCACCGCCATTAGCCAGCTTAAGGGTGAAGGGTAAGACCAAATGGGCCTGTCCCTTTTCTGCTTTTTCAATCTGCAAGCCAATTAACACCTCAAAAGGCGAATTATCGATCCATCCTTCAAGTGCAAATTGAGAAACACCTGGTTCCCTTAAAACATCGACATCAGCGAAAAATTTCATAAGACAGGCTCTTTGTCATCAAAAGAGATAATCATGGCATCTTGACCAGATAACCACGCTGACCACGAAAGAGAGTAAATTGCAACGGCAAACGGCCTAAGGTTGCCTCTATACGAGAAACCAACTCCGCTTGAGTGCGGACAGTAAAGCCCTCAACTTCTGTTACTCGATCACCTGGTCTCAGTTCTATCTGTGAGGCAGGAGAATTCCTTATGACCTTGGCGATAACAACTCCATGTTGGTCCTCTACGACAACGAGTCCAAACACACGCTGTAGATAACTCATTGCATAACCCGTGGGCAGTTCCACAAGACGGACCCTCTTTTTTAACTCATCCACGCCACGCAACATCGTGAGAAGGATTTCCCCTCCTGGGGGATACGTTCGCAACAAAGCCAAAAATTCTGAGGCTGAATCGGTTTGAATTCCATCAACATCCAGAATAACGTCTGCGACTTGAATATCTGCAATCGCCGCGGGTGAGCCTGCATCGACCTCGGTAACCAAAACTCCCCCTGACCCGCGAGATCGCACCATCGTCCTGCTTATCTCTCCGGGTAAAAGACCTGTATAAGCCGGACGGACGCGACCATAGTTAATCAGATCCTCTACAACCCGACGAACAACCTTAACCGGAATAGCAAAGCCAATACCCTGTGCCTGTTCAGCAATGGCCGTATTGATACCAATCAGCTTGCCATTGATATCAAGCAAAGGGCCTCCTGAGTTACCTGGGTTAATCAAAGCGTCTGTCTGAATAAAAACAGCGACACCGCCCACCCCGTCAGGAAGCCTGCGCTTGGGAGCACTGACAACCCCCGTAGTTACTGAATTTTCCAAACCCAGAGGATTACCTATGGCAATGACTGTTTCACCTAGCAGAAGGTCATCAGCCTCAGCAAAAGAGAGGCTTGGCAGTTGGTGTTCAGTTGAAACATGTATAACCGCAAGGTCAGTGGAGGGATCCAACCCAACAAGAGACGCTTCACGCTCTTGTCTTTCCCCAGGCAGAGCCACATAAATTTTTGACGCCTTCTCTACGACATGGGCGTTCGTCACCAAATAACCCCGGCTATCGATAATCGCACCAGAGCCAAGAGCTTGAGTCCGATAACTTCTGGTCGGTGAAAACTGTCTGAAAAAATCATCAAAGAAGGAGTCACCAAAGCCGAAGAAAGGAGTGTTGCGGCGCTGTACTATCTGCTCGGTACGAATATTTACAACCGAAGGGCCTGCCTTAGCCACAGTATCAACAACTGCTGTGCGTCTTTCATAGGCCAGCGAAGAAGAGGCCATGACGCACAACAAGGTTATCAAAATCAAAGTTTTTATTGCCTTCAACACTTCACACCTCATGCTTTTTTGATATCGTACTTTTCCATTCGATAGATCAGGGTATGTCTTGGAACCTGAAGAAAATCTGCAGCCCGAGTTTGATTCCAGTCATTCCGTTCAAGTGCCTGCACAACCACTTCCTTTTCAATCGCTTCAAGCGAATAGCCCTCAGCAGGAAGCTCGACAACCTGACTTCTTGACCTTGATGGCGCGGCACAAAATTTAGCAGGCAAGTCCTTGAGTTCAACAAGCTCATTACGAGCGAGAACAACAAAGCGTTCGACAGCATTTTGCAGTTCCCGTACATTCCCCGGCCAAGGGTATGCCATCAGGCAATCCAGAGCATCGTCACTAATTCTCACCCTTGAGGCCGCACTGAATCGTTCTAAAAAATGTTCAATCAATAAGGGGATATCTTCTATACGTTCGCGTAAAGGAGGAAGCTCTACCGGGATCACAGAGAGCCTGTAATAAAGATCTTCCCGAAAACGCCCCTCTGCGATAGCGAGGTCAACATCCTGATTGGTCGCAGCAATAATTCTGACATCAACAGATCGTATCTTCCCGCCAACAGGTTCGACCTCCATCTCTTGAAGCACACGCAACAACTTCGGCTGCAACTCCAGTGGCATTTCACCGACTTCATCAAGGAAGAGAGTTCCACCATCAGCTTGTTCAAATTTTCCAACGCGATCATGAACAGCACCGGTAAAGGATCCTCGGACATGACCAAAGAGTTCACTCTCTAGCAAGTTCGCGGGAATGGCGGCACAGTTTAGAGCAACGAAAGGCCCTTTGCTGCGCATACCGCCCTGATGAATTGCCCTGGCGATCAATTCTTTTCCAGTACCACTTTCGCCGGTCACCAGCACTCCTGCTTCTGTGGGAGCAACTCTCCTGACAATATCAAAGACCTCTTGCATGCAGTCCGACAGGCCAACCATATGGCTGAAATCAACCTGATGCTCAAGCTCTTGTCTTAATCGTTGATTCTCTTCCTGAAGGCCGAGCAGATTGAAAGCCTTTTCAACCACCATAACCAGTTCATCACGGCTGAAGGGTTTGGCCAGATAGTCGTAAGCACCTTGTTTCATGGCTTCAACGGCTTTCTCGACAGAGCTGAAAGCGGTGATAACGATAACCACTGTCTCAGGTTTTTCAGCCTTGATTTGCTGCAAAACTTCATATCCTGACATCCCAGGCATCTGAATGTCTGTGATAACAACTTGCGGCTGATCAACTTTAAAAGAAGCCAAGCCTTGTTTCCCATCAGCAGCACTCAAAACTTGAAACCCTGCTGAATGCAATGAATATTCAGTAACACGCCGCAGAGATGCGTCGTCATCAATCAACAAGACTTTACGTGATGCGTTGTTTGAATTATCAGAACTCATGATTTTTCAGACTCCGTTTCTCTTAAAGACAAGGGAAGGCAGATGGAAAAGCTCGCCCCCTGGCCCAGGGTACTGTTCAGAACAATATGACCATCATGGCTCTGCACGATCCGTTGCGTAATGGCCAGCCCAAGGCCTGTGCCACTATCACGTGTCGTTACAAAGGGGTTAAAAATACGTTCCCGATCATCTCTGGCAATGCCAGGACCATTGTCGCTCACCTGAATCTGAACTTCATTGGCAGAAAGATGGGAAGAGACCTTAAGAAGACCACCATCTGGCATGACTTGAAGTGCATTCAAAACCAGGTTCAACAATGCCTGTTTGATCTGTTCTCCACGACCAGGAATTTCAATATCATCAGCAAGATCAATTTGTACATCTACGCGATTACGAACGGCCTGCTGCCTTGTCAGTTCCAACACATCCTGAATCGATTGATTTGGAGAAAAGCGACCATGCTCAACAGGAACGGGTTTGGCAAAACGAAGAAAATCTTCCAACACCTTATTAAGGCGATCAACCTCTTTAATCAAAATATCTGCAAATTCCAGTTTAGGGTCATCAGGGTCGACACCATCACGCAAAATTTCGGCAGTACCTTTGATGGAACCTAAAGGGTTACGTATTTCATGAGCCATACCCGCAGAAAGTTCACCAAGTGCTGAAAGCCTGTCAGCGCGACGAAGCTGACCCTCAATCTCAATAATTTGATCAGCCTGATCTCTTAATTTACGGTAACTTTCCTCAAGTGTCTCGGCGGCTTTTTGGTAGCGTAACTTCTGCTGCCGCTCTCTCTCTGCTAGAAAGCCCGTAAGACAGCCGATCACATTGTACAAAACGATTTCAAGATACTGTTCGAGGGCGATACTCGGTTGGTGCTGCCAGTGGAAAAGGACATGAGGCATATAAAGAAGAGAAGCCAGAAGCGAAGTAACAATCCCGCCCCGTAGAGCAAACCAGACACCACCAAGAACGATCGGGACGTAATAGAGTCGACGATAGATATCATGAGCATTGACCATCTGCGTCGTTGTCAAATAATGCAGAGCCGTTACCACCAGGAGAAACCCAGCGATAATTATCAACCGCAAGTAAAAAGCCCTTTTAGATGTTTGCATAATCGTCGTTTTTCCTCATTAAGAGTACTAAAGGCGGCCATCTAACTGTCATGCATTTGTAGAATATTACACAATCAGTCTAAAAGGGAACCCCGTATGAAAATATCTTTACGCTTCACAACTTTTAAAAGACAAACACAACCTCCAAGCAAAATGAATCGTAATCCCAAAACCCAAAAAAATACGAACAACAAGACCCTCTTAAAACTCAAGTGCGACCACTCTTATTATAAAGAGGGCCGCACTTAGAGTTCTAGAAAGCGAGAGGGTTGACATAACTTACCAAAAGTTAGAAAGCTTTTAGCTGCCATAAAGGTCCCAGCAATAATCAACGCTATATTTCCTGATCTGGTCGCTGGTATTCGAAGCACATTGGACAAGGATTTTTTCTGATTTATCTGTCTTGCGGTCAGTGACCTTAGCTTTGCTATGACTTTGATTCACATCAACAATGGGATTTCCCATTTGGTCAAGAGTGGCATTAAAGCTGAACGTTCCCTCACCAGCAAAGGCAATACCACTAAAACTAATGCTCAACAAAACAATCAATACGCCAACAATAAGTTTTTTATTCAACATGATAATTCTCCATTTAAAATGGTTTATGGTGAAGTCCTTATATTTTAAGTAAGGACTTTAAGGAGAAAGGTTTTTAAATAGCAAAAACTTTTCTCAAAGGTTGTTTATTTAAAATACACCTTCTATGCCAAAACCAAAAAAACCACATAAGAGACTGATTTCATTGTTATTTATTTTAAAGCATCACTGGAAGCCAAACAGACAGCACTATTTTATGTAGAAAATCCCACAAGAACTGTTGCTTATTCCACTAAAAAACAAGAGAACACAAAAAAGCATTGCCTCGTTCATAAGTGGGTTTTTTAGATTTAAAATAACAAAGTAAAGACAATGAAGTCGCCCTATACTGCCGTTTTTACTGTATTCTATCTTTCTTATTCGGTATTCTAATCAGCATTTATATCTGGACGAGAATAATGAATCTTTTCTTTAATATCATCAACATCGTCATGCCGGTATTCTCGGTTATCGCTCTCGGATGGCTGTTACGCCGCTGGGGATTGATCGATACTGCGTTTTTGAAACAAACCAACAGGCTGGTTTACTATGTATGCTTGCCCCTACTCCTTTTTTACAAAATCGGCACAGCTGACTTTTTTGCCAACTTCAACGCCACACTTGTACTGGGCTCCATTCTCGCCATAACAGTTACTTTTATTGCTTCCTACTTTTATTCGGTTGTAAGGGGTTACCCGAACAATGCGCGTGGCGTCTTCAGCCAAGGCTCTTTTCGTGGCAACCTCGCATACATGGGATTAGCCATCACCTTAAATGCCTATGGAGAAGCCGGTTTAACCAAAGCTGGTATCCTGATGGGTTTTCTGGTTCCATTCCTGAACCTTTACGCGATCCTTGCTCTACTCTGGCCACATCGTGGTGATGGCGAACATCGTGGTGCCGGATTCTGGATCAGGCAAATCGTTTTAAATCCTTTGATAATTGCCTCTTTCCTGGGAATCATCTGGAGTTTTCTGGATTTACCAACGCCCTTGGTTGTTGAACGCAGTCTGAAGATAGCTACGGGGATGACATTGCCGTTAGCCCTACTAGCAATCGGTGGAGGGTTTTCTGTCGAAAGGTTGCGTGGGGACCTGGTTAAATCAATGTTGGCAAGTTGCGTGAAAACAATCTGGATGCCAATTTTTGCGGCAGTTCTTCTGGTCAGTATGGGGGTTCAAGGAATGGACCTTGGCATCGGAGTCTTGATTGCCGGAACACCTGCGGCAACAGCCAATTACATCATGGCTGACCAACTCAAAGGTGACGCTGAACTCGCGGGCACTATTGTCATGCTATCAACCCTATTATCAGCAATCACTTACACCATCGCACTTCTTATTCTACGCAGTCAGGGCTTGTAATTACTGTTCAAACCGCAGTTAACAAACATTTAAATCCTCGTCAACAAAACGTTCAACATTCTCTTCGGAGTGTCTATGTACCAACCCTTCAATATAGGTTCAAAGTTTTCAATTACTCCTCCTTACCAAACAAACAATGTGGATGATCGGATGAATCTGTTCATGCAACGTGGAGCTTTTGGCTCTGGGGAACATGAAACAACGGAAAGTTGTCTGGAAATACTTGAAAGGTTGCCAGAAGTTAAAGAGGCTCGATTACTGGATCTAGGAAGTGGTACCGGGATTCTGGCCATAGCAGCACTTAAACTCGGGGCTAAACACGCAACGTGTGTTGATATAGAAGCTGATGCTGTCGAGTCAGCGCGAGTCAATTGTCAATTAAACAATCTGGAAAACTCTGTAACACACGTCACCGGGACACTGGATGTTGTTCAAGAGTGTGGGTTCGACCTCGTTCTGGCAAATATCTATGGTGACATTCTCCTCGACATTGCAGAGGATTTAAGTCTTAAAGTACGACCAGGAGGGACCTTATTACTTTCAGGGATGTTATGGGAATACAACTTTGACGTACGACAAGCCTACGAAAGAAGGGGTTATCAAGTCGTTCGAAACAGAATGCTTGAAGAGTTCAGTACAACCCTTCTGGTCCGCAAAGTGTAAAGAGAGCCCTCCAAAGGATGAATGAGACAACGTCAGATCAAGAAGATATGAAGATTAGTCGTCTTCACCCGCTCCGTTCGGAGACTCCTGCCAAAGCTAAACACATCAAAAATTCAGCCATTCAAAAACGACCGGTCAAGTGGCCGCCCTGACCGATGACAAACCCTGCTGAGGTCTTTTGGGCCG
>CBDUFN010000027.1:0-19307 GCA_965366475.1 uncultured bacterium
AAACTCGCCGGTATTGATGGACTGACACTGGCTGATCAAGGGGCCGAGCAGTGTGCTATCGTCACCTTTTCTTCTGCACAGAGAGCTGTCGACCAATTGCAGCAACAGTTGGCCCTTAGGCAAATCAACACCTCAACCGTGTCTTTCTCTGCCAACCCTGTCATCTCTGAGAGACTTCAACAACCCGCGCTGTTGCGTGCCTCGCTGCATTATTACAATACAATTGAGGAAATCGAGCACTTTGTCGACGAACTGAAACAACTTCTTTAGAAACAAGATTTTGGGCTAATGGATATTTAAATAGAGGGTTTCTTTAGAGACCCTCTATTTCTGGAATATGTTCTTTGGTTGATTTATGGAGTCAAGGAAGAGGGGAAGATCAGGTTTTGTCGTTGTACTTGGAACAGAGGCGTTGAGGGAGATCCTCTCTGTTTAAATTCGCGCCGGACTCAGATGGTCAGGTGCTTTCGTGCTCATCAGGCTGACTCTGTCTTACCTTGGTAGGGACCCGTTTCTCTTCTAAGAGCCTGACGGGAGGCTCTATCCACCAGCGTAAAGAGTTTGTCTATCTCATCCTTTTGCTTCGACGCCAGATGTCCGCGCACTTTCACCAATTCATAATCGAGTTGATCAATTCGTCTGTAAAAGTCCTGATAAAGTTCATGATTGTTGAGCAGCTTGTTGCTGCTTGATCGAAACGCATTGCGCTCCAAATGTTCACGTCTGCCTGGCAAGCTGATAATGTTTTGCGAGTCCGTGTAAATAATCACCTTTCTCCCAGAAAGCTGAATATCACTCAATGCCCACAGTAAGGTCTGCAATTCGAGTTTGGTTGACGAAGTTTGGGTAAAGCGCTTTACACGGACCTGTGTGCTCAACTCTTCCACAGAAATCTCTGGCTCAAGCAGCGTGAGGTATGCCCCATAGCCAATCTTCGATTGTGCGTGTACGCTGGCATCACTCAGGAGTATCAAGTCTTGCATAAGAAGGTCTGGTCCGTGTTGTGATTGGACGGGAAGGTTCTCAATAGGGTGCCCCTTTTTGAGAGAGTGTCGAGGCTGTGACCTTGGTCTGATTGCACGGTGCTATCGATCGGATGTGGCGCAGCTATGGTTGGTGCCAAGGGGCTTTTTAAGGCGCCGTGCCAGCTCATGAATATGCGCGGGGCCTACTTCGCAACAACCGCCAACGATCGTCGTCCCTTGACGGATCCAGCCATCAACAAAATCTGCGTATGTGGCAGGTCCAAGGTTCGAACGTTTTTCCAGAACCTCAACGGTCGCGTTGTCGGCCAGGAAGTCTTCGTTGATTTTGACAAAACCGTTCGCATAAGCACCAATCGACTGAGATTGACCAACCAGTAGCGGGATCGCCTGGTCGATTGCTTCTGGTGTCGAACAATTGACCAGCAGTGCGTCGAGTTTGAATTCATTCAACAGCGGCAGAACGCTCCCCACAGGCTCTCCCGAACGAAGCCTTGTACCATCGTCGTCATCAACAGTCACTGCCAGCCACACAGGTTTGCTGCCGGCACGCGCGCCCATTACGGCTCCACTTGCTTGTTCGACTGAGGCCATCGCCTCGCACAGAATGATATCGACGTAAGGTTCATGCAGCAGGGCAATCTCAGCATAAAGTTCGGCGGCCTCTTCAACTGATGGGGCTCGCTCAGGACGATAGGAACCACCGATGGGACCGAGTGAACCAGCCACCAGTCCATGACCGTGTTCATCTCGGGCCGAGAGGGCCAGTTGGCAAGCCTGACGGTGAAGATCAGCGAACTGTTCCTCCAGCCCATAACGCTTGAGTCGATCGCGTTGAATGACATAACTGTTGGTTGTGGCTACATCTGCACCGGCCAGAAAAAAGTCACGATGGACCGCTTGCACGAGATCAGGGTCATCGATCATGACTTGTGCTGACCAAAGCCCGGTCGGCCGACCGGCTGAGCGGGTTACAAGTTCCTGGCCGAGGCCACCATCCAGAAGGGTAAGAGTCATACGATCAAGCTTCGCTCTCTTCGTCCTGTACTGCTGAGTCTTCGCCGTCGGCTGGTAGTTCTTCCTTGGGCTTTTTGGTTCGATGGCCTGGTTTGACTAAGATCTCCAAATAAAAAGATTCAAGCTGATCTGTTTCGGCCTGAGAGATAGACTTGTTAACTGCAGATAGATGAATGACTTCGCTGCTGGCTTCATCGGCACCGTAGCGGCAGTCAAAATCCCAATAATCTACGTTGGGTGGAAGTGGCTTCCTGCGTTCTCTCTTTATATACTTTTTAACTTCGTATTTGATGGCTTCGACAAGTCTTGGGACTTTGATCTTGGGGTGGGTCATTGAGAAGTTTTTTTTCATAGGGATTCCAAATAGTGCGCTTAGGGTTGTTAAAATCGATCGTTAATTTCTATCATAATATCATTAAAGGACCGAAGCAGGGGGACTTAAAGGAAGACTCTTAAATTATAGTATGCAGAACATTCCACATAATTATGTGCAGTAAGGATCATAATTGACCATGTGAAACAGAGCCTTGTCATCTCTTATGAAAACGTTACTGAATGGCAGATCGCAATTTAAGCTATAATAAATCGAAAATGATCCAATAAGGTGACTAACAATGATGAAACGAAAAATATTTAAACTCCTCTGGCTCTTGCCGGCTTTAGCACTCGTGGGGGGTGTTTTGTTCAGTTGTTCCTCCAGTAAGGACTGGCGCACTGCGAGTCGGGAATCGGCTGGTGTTGCTCCCGATCCTGCCGTAACTGAAGAAGCGGTTCTGCATGTCTATGGCGCCCGGGCCTGGGGATGGCGAGGGTGGGTTGCCATCCATACTTGGATCTCTGTGAAGCGTACCGGTGAAGCTCACTACACTGTGTACGATGTGGTGGGTTGGCGCGGAAAACGTGGTGCTCCAGTCTTGAGGATTGCCAAAGATGTTCCGGATCGTTACTGGTTTGGGCAAGAGCCAAAGGTTCTCAAGGAACACAAGGGGCCCGGAGTTGATGAGCTGATTGACGAAATCGACAGAGCTGCGAATGACTATCCATGGAAAACGACTTACACTGTTTTTCCTGGTCCCAACAGCAATACCTTTGTCGCCTGGATTGGAAAAAAGGTCCCGGAACTGGAACTGAATTTGCCTTTTTCAGCGATCGGTAGTGGCTATGTGAACTGAACGGAGCATTCAGTTCCGGGGACACCGTCCTCAATTTAGATTGATCATTTAGAATAGGTTGCTAATCTCAACTTTATTTCATTTTCAGTAAGCGCTGAAGTTGCTTGAACCGCTGTCAGCATTAAGGCATCATAAGTCCATGCCAAAAACAGCCTTCCATGCGATTGAAAACAGTCTCAGCTCCTTTCTCGGCGGTGCCGGAGTCTCTCTGGTTGAAGTCAAGCAAGGGGAAGAGGTCTCAGAAGCTCAAGACCGTCACGAAATTCTGGTGCGGTTGCAGTTTGATGAGTCCCCCTTTCTGTTTCGGGCTATCCGTGATGAGCTCGCCTTCACCACCACCGAAGTCAGTTTTATTCAGGAACTCCTTGCCGCTTTCGAGGGGCTGTTCGGTGGCTTTTCTGCGAAGGGCTATGCTGCACACTTTCGCACCGCCTTACTGACGTCACTTACGGACATTGCCGTGGCCCGCTACCTGCGTGGTGACCGCAAGGGTGTGTTCTGGCCGGTGCAGAGCCTTATACAACTCCTTAAAAACCTTTCCTATCAGCGCTATGAGGGAACCCCGGCAACGACCGGATTTCTGGTCTATCGATCACAGCTTGACGATTTTGTCGATTCACTCAAAACCTCTCACTACAATTGGTTCGATCTAGGTAAAGAGCGTCAACGCATCAATGCCGCTTTTTTCCGTAATCCGCTGACCTACCGTTTCGTTGATGGACTCCGCGCACTCTTTGTGTGCGACATCCAAATGAACGTTAAGGGAACCATTCAAACCGGTTCTCCGCGTCCGCGCAAGTCGGTCGAACAGTTGGCCTGGAGTGATACTCAAGCCCTGCTCGGCAAAGCTGGTGAGGCGGCTTTTGCGATCTTTGTCAACGAGGTGTCAGAGGTCGAGGTCGTGCTTGATGGTGGACGATTCCTGGTTTGGCGTAAAGGCGCCTGGGGGGTCTATGATCCCGATATTTTTCGCGAATTTTTTGCAGGTAAGTTGCATAAACGCTCGGTCGATTACCTGGTCGGTTCTATCTATGCCTTGTCGAAGTCGCGGCACGGAACGGTGGTGTTGATTGCAGACGATGGCACTGATCTTGATGCTTTGCGTAAAGGCTCGGTCGGCGGTCGAGATTCTTTGAATCGAGCGCTGGTAGAGCACGTGCGCGGCAGAAAAATCGGTGTACTGGAACGCTCAGGCGAGCTGAGCCGCATCCTTTCATCTGACGGTGATCAACCGCAAGGGGGAACTCCTTGATACCGGTGTTATCGTCGATACCTCACAGGTTAAGGGTCTGGTTACCGGTGGCGGCCGCACCACAGCCGCAAGCGCGGCTTCACACTTTGGTCAGGTGGTGAAAGTCTCTGAAGACGGACCGGTAGAACTTTATCGTGCCGGAAAGAGATTCTATCGTTTCGGTTAAGAAATATCGGGAACATCTTCTTTTTAACGCGTCCCGGATTTCTAATACGATTTTTTGATATACGAGGGGAGATACGCTATGGAATGGAAGCCCAGCCAATTTCCGTACATAAAAAAGTTAACTCCCGACTACGAAAAAGCGATCAGGCAATCTCCTCTGCTCAACATTGATTCTCTCGTTATTCCTTCTCCCTATATCCTCGACAAAAGCATCGATATTGATTACGACCACAGCTTCGTTTGGGACGAAAGAGGCGAGCTGCTTGGTTATCTGTTGGTTTACGCAACTCCTGATCAGAAGAAGTTTCATATCTTTAAGTTGATGACCAATCCCTTCGGTAGAGGGAAGGGGATCGGCACGGCCTTCATTCGTTACCTTGCTCACACTGTTGACCCTGATTCCTATATCTATCTCTATGTCTGGGAGAAGCTTCTGAGCTCCATTGATTTCTTCAAAGCTAGAGGCTTTGGCAGCTCAGATCTTATTGTCTTTCGAAAGATGAAGTTTCACTTGATGTCGGTCACGGCTGAGACGCTTAGAGAAAAGCTGGTTTCTGAGAAAAGACAGGACGTGACTGTTGTCGAAGAGCTGAGCAAGGTGCGACACGATGTGAAAAAGTCACTCAAGGTGCTCTTCGACATGACTGCGATGCTCTCGGTTGGCAACTTCAACAAGGTTGCTGAAGATATCAACAGGGAGACGACCGCTCTGCTCAATACCTTGAATATGTACGAAGATGAGGTCCATCAGTCTCACAAGGTCTCTCTTAAGGATTTGATAACGGAGCGGGTGATCCCCTTCATTGAAGCGGTAGACAGCTCCTGTGAGGTGAGGCTTGTCCTCAAGTCCAAGATTGAACCGGTGAGTGGCAGCTACATGAGCGTTAGCCGTGCTCTGATCAATATTGTCTCCAATGCGCTTGATGCGATTAAGTATGCAGGTCGTCGTGGCCTGATCGAATTGGATCTGGAACAACAGGGGGATACCGTTACCCTCGCTATCACCGACAATGGCATCGGCATCGCCATGGAAAAGCTTGAGAAAGGCTCAGATCATATCCCTCTTTTTGTTGGTAAGACAACCAAGGGAGACCTGACAAGTGGAGGGATCGGCACAAAACAGACCTACGCGACTTTTGGCGCAGATCACATTGAAGTCACCAGCAAAGAAGGGGAGTTCACTCGATGGACGATCTCACTAAAGAAAAGCACCACAAAGGACACGGCACTGCTGGCTGATTTGAGCACGCGATATATCCGCAGTATCAAGTCCACGCAAAAGGCAAAGATTTCAAAAGAAAGCAGTCGCTCGGAGCTTTCCATTTTTATCTGGCAGCTCAGGCAAATGGAGCTGTTCAGCTTCGACCTGATTTACCACTTCAGTCGCTACAACAATATTCGCGACATCTACCAATGCATGCTTCAATACCGCTTTGGCGGCAAATCCTTTAATTTCCTGAAAGAAGAATTAGGTAAGTGCCGTATCGACAACAATTCGATCAGGGCGTGGCTTCTGGGTATCACCCGGCGCATCCACAAATATGATACCTGCATCATGCGCAATGTTCCCTTTCAGGAGTACAAGGGGGTTCTGTTTCAGAGTTACAGTCAGGCGACTGATCACACCATGATTTTCACCCTTGATCCTGATAACGGTCACTTCTTCACCACAGATCGAAAGCTCGCTGAGCATCTTGACTTTGTGCCATATCTTGGCCGTGAAAGGGATGAACTGCTGCGAGGGGAGATGATTGGGGATGTCAGGAACGTTAACAGTCCTATCTATCTGGGCGTATGGTCGGTAAAGGATCATGCTGACCTGAATCGCAAAATTAAATTGATTCAAAAAGGTGCTCAACAGTTGTTGGAGATGGGTCTTGAAGAAGACAAACGGATTGCCTTCTATAACACCACCTACAACACGTGTGACAGCGAACTGGATACCTTAAAGACCTTGACGCTTGCGGAAATGGCCGCCCTTAAAGAGGCTGACTTTGGTCGCTATATAAGAGATGCGGACAGTGATATGGGTGGCATACTCGCCTTCGACTGAGTCTCTTGCTCAGCCTCTCAAAAAAAACATAAGTGAACTGCCCCGAAAAGAGATATCAGGCTAGACGGTTCCTTTGAGGGCTTGTGGCTCAAAGGCTGTTGTCATTCTGTTCCTCACGAAATAGACGATTATCAGGCTGCTCGCTAACTTGACGATGGTTTGCCCCCACATGGCATCCCAAATCGGTCCGAATGCCAGGTAAACAAAGATAATTGAATCAAGGGGGGTGCCGACGATGTTGCTGACAATGGCGCGCCCCTTGAACGAAAGAGGTGTTGCTGTAAAAACGGCCCAATCCAATCCTTCCGCAACGACAAAGGCACCCAGACTGGCCAAAGCGAGGGCCGGTGAAAAAAGAGCAGAAATACCGGCGGCCACAAACATCCAGAACCAGCAACCCCATTTGCCAAACCGTCTCTGAACCAGATCTCTTGCCGTAAATGTGATGCCGATTGCTGCTGCTCCTGCCGGGAAAGAAAGCCCTGCCGCGTGAACGATTCCGAACTGCATGACCAAAACGTTGGCGAAAACGATTGATCCCAGATAAAAAATTGCTTCAAACATTATCGATTCTCAAACTCTCTTTATTGTTTTTGTCGCTGAAAACTACATATTCATTAGTCATTATTGAAAGATGACGAATATTATCACCTTTAGGTGTGTTATGCAAAGCAAGTCATGCAAATCAAACGAACGGGTTCTTGAATTGGGAAGACTTAAAGATAAGGAGTTAAAATTAAAAGACACAATTCCGCTATAGACTATGGCTGTTATTCTGGAATTGAATGGCTCTAAATCCGATGAATACCAACTGGGCTTTTACATGGTATCATTGGATTCGTTAATTCGATTAGTCTGTGTCCTAAATTGAGAATGGAGGAACAAGATGCCCCATGTTGTTTTGGAAAACATCAGTTCGGTAAGAGAGGCCTTGAAGGGTATTGTTCCCTTTGCTACCAGAATCGACGGTGGCATTCTCAAGGTGACAGACACTTACATGAACTCTGGTGAAAATAAGGTGCTCGTGGAATCCTTAGCCATTGAAAATGATAATAATCAGAGTTTCTTCGTTGAACTTTCACAAAAAAAAGCGAGTCTGACGGTCAGGCTGCTACCGCTCACCGACCCTGCAAAAACCCCCGGGGTGAAAATGATCATGGCGACACTTGCCAAGCAGATTAAAGATTCCAATCCAGAGGTTGTCTATGGCAAAACAAACCTGCAAGACTTTCTTCAAGAATAGGGCTTAACATGCTAATTATTAGAAACAAATATCTTCTATCTATTCTTCTTTTGTGAAGCCTGGTATCTACCTCATGTGCTGCAGAGAAGGCGGTGGCCTTGGAGACATCCACGACCGATTTTAAAGCTTGTCCGGACTCGCCTAACTGTGTTTCCAGTGATGCTCAAGACGACAAGCATCACATCGATCCACTGGCGTTTTCGTTGCCTGAGGCAAAGGTGTGGAAAATGTTGAAGGAACAGATCGCAAAGATGCCTCGCACAGTCGTTGTCGTTGACAAGCCTGATTATCTTCACGTGGAGTGTCGGAGTGCGGTGTTTGGGTTTGTTGATGATCTGGAGCTTCAGTTACGCGCTGAACAAGGTGTTATTGCAGTTCGTTCCGCTGCGCGAACCGGGTATTACGATTTCGGTGCTAATCGGCAGCGCATCGATGATCTGCGCGCTGCACTCCTGCTTGAGGAAGATTCCCCTTAAGTTTAAATGTTCTTTGTCCTTGAACATCAAGCTTGCCATAAAGTCCAAGCAAGATCGTTTTTGCCGCTACTCTGGGTGAACTTGGAATCGCAATCGAGGCATTTGTAATCTTGCTCTTCGTAGCCTCGAGGATTGACGCCGGTAAAGACGCGGGCTTCATCAACTTTGACTAGTAAATGATGAGGTTTGCCACGTCGGGTTTTCTTGGTTTGATCTTGACACAGACTACAGGTTTCCATTGTTGGCCCTTTCAGTGGACTCGGTGTGTGGCTGTAAGCGCTTGGTGGTGTAAGGTGAGATTATCTCACTACCTTACACCCTCATCACATAATAAGATACGGTTGTCGGTGTGCCTTAGGTTGTGACAACTTGAAAATGTGTGACTTTTTTCCTCTTCCTAAACTGCATCACTCGCTCATTTGCTATAATCAATGTAATGTTTCGACAAAGACAGGAGAGGACCATGAATGGCTTTACGCGAAGACGCCTTCTAACTTTTGCTGCGTCGCTCCCACTGGCTCTTGCGTGGCCATTGCTGTTACGGGCGGCCACTGTTGCTGATGCTACACTGCAGACGACCTACTCTGTGACGAAATCCAGCCTGACGCAGGCCTTTCATTCTGAGATGATTGCGCATGTTCATTATCTAGCCTTTGTGCAAAAAGCATTGTCAGAGAAATTCCCGAACATCGCCTATCTGTTTCTCGCATTCTCGGTCTCAGAAAAGATCCACGCTGATAACTATCAACGTGTTCTTCGAACCCTTGACACCAATATTATGAAAAAAAACATCAAGCCGCGGGTTGCTGACACTCAGGCAAACTTGGCGATGGCTGCGGAAAAGGAGATGGAAAAGATTGAGCAGTTTTACCCTGATCTGCTTGTGAGTCTGGAAGGTGAATCACACGACGAAGCGATCCTCAATTGCATGTATTCGTGGAAATCACACCGCCAGCATGAAGAAAAAATCCTCGAGATCCAAAGGTACTCTGGTTTTTTCTTCGATTCCATGGCGACCCATATTGAGGATCTGAAGATGGATTTCCATGTTTGCGAGATCTGTGGTTCCACTATTGATGAACCGCCACTTGCGCCCTGTTTTATCTGCAATAAGTCGATGACTCATTACCGAGCAGTCGCCAGGCCTGTTGTTTGAGTTGAATGAGAGCTAACTCTTAAGGTTTAGAATCCCCGACAGTATAAAGAGGCTTCATTGTGTCAGGCCTACGTCATCTTTTAGCCCGAAGGGTAGTTGTCGCTGAAAAGAGCCTCAGGTTGCTTAATGATTGACGTTGAGTTTTACTGATAATAGACCACAAAACGTATTAATCTTTTTTGTCATAAGTAACTTTTACCGTTAATTAGGAGCAGACAGTAGGGTTTCGACGGCTTTTGTGTTAAGGTGAAGAAATGTGTGGACGTATTTCAACAGCAGGCCTGTCAGCAGACTCCTTGAAGACTCACTTCGATATCGATAGTGAGTTTCCTTTCACGTTGAGCTATAACATTGCTCCAACGCTTCAGATTCCCGTCATTATTGAACGAGACAATGTCCTTCAACTGGATGCTTTTCGTTGGGGACTCATTCCTCACTGGGCCAAAGATAAGAACATTCTGGCCACAGCCTTTAATGCTAGAGCTGAAACTGTTGCCAATAAACCTCTTTTTCGTGATGCTATAAAATCCAAGCGGTGTATCGTTATTGCTTCCGGTTTTTATGAATGGCAGAAGATGGGTGGCAAGAAGCAGCCTTACTACATCTATAGAGAGGATAAACGTCCTCTTGCTTTCGCTGGCCTGTGGGATGTCTGGGAGGATGATTTTACCGGTGCGGCTATAGAAAGCTGTACGATTATCACCACTTCAGCGACACACCAGATGAAAAAGATCCATGATCGTATGCCTGTCGTACTGGAGAATGATCTTTTTCATACCTGGCTTGACCCTGAGTTTAACGACACAGATGTATTACAAGATATCTTGACAGCCCCTAGGGATGATGTTCTTGAGATGTATCCGGTCTCAAGCTATGTGAGCAAGCCAAGAAATGAAGGTGAGCTGTGTATCGTTAAGCTGTAGACTAAAAAAAATATAGAAAATAAAAGGGCTGCAATCAAATGATTGCAGCCCTTATTTATTACATGGTGCCGAAGGCGAGACTCGAACTCGCACGTCCTTTCGAACACACGCCCCTCAAGCGTGCGTGTCTACCAATTCCACCACTTCGGCAAGCGATGTATTTATACTGATATGAAGCGCTTCTGTCAATAGAATTGAGGCGCTATTTTGTTTCTTCTGCTGGTGCTGCTGGTGGAACATTTTGTATTGGCATTGTTGCTGGTGCCGTGGTTGGTGCGACCTGGTCAGGCATGATGCTTGAAGATCCAGGCTGACCCCAGAAAATGGCCAGAGCCAAGCTTGTCAGCATGAAGATGATTGCTGCACCAGTGGTCAGTTTACTCATAAAAGATTGGCCGCCAGAGGCACCAAAAACAGCACCGCTACCACCTGCACCAAAGGCTGCGCCAACTTGAGCGCCTTTACCACCCTGAATCAGAACGATGCCTATCAAAGAGAGGCAGACCAGAATGTGTATTGCTAAGAGTATGAAATTCATTGTTTCCCCTTAAAATGTCGATCTATGCTTTTGAAGATCGGCACTTTAACATAATAATTTTTACTAGAAAAGCCTGAATTGAACTTTCTTGAAGATTATGCAACCGTTTCAAAATTAGCGATGCGGGCAAAGTCTTCTGCGTTGAGACTGGCCCCGCCAACAAGAGCACCGTCAACATCAGGTTGAGTCATAAGTCCATCGACGTTTCCTGGCTTCACGCTTCCGCCGTAGAGGATCCGTGTTGCTGCTGCTGTTTCTTCGTTATAGAGTTCCGCTAAAAGGGCACGAATAAAAGCATGAACTTCTTGTGCTTGTTCATCGCTAGCAACTTTTCCGGTACCGATGGCCCAAACGGGTTCATAAGCAACGACAACGGTCGCCATCTGATCCGTGGTGATGCTTTTCAGCCCTGCTGTCACTTGGCGACGTAGAATGTTAAACATCTCTCCGGTTTCACGTTCTTCCAGAGTCTCCCCAATACAGAAAATTGTACCAAGACTGCTATCGGCCAGGGCGCGCGCTTTACTGTTGATCAATTCATTTGTTTCACCAAAGAGCTGGCGTCGCTCTGAATGGCCGATGATGACATATTCACAACCAGCATCTTTAAGGAGAGGAACAGAGACTTCACCGGTGAAAGCACCTTGTGGTTCCGGGTAACAGTTCTGAGCGGCAAGTTTGACGTTGCTGCCAGCCACTGTTTCAGCAACCTTGGAGAGGGCGGTGTAGACAGGTGCAACAACAATTTCAACATCTTTGTTGGCAGCAACAGCTTTGATGAGTTCTGCAACCAGGGTCGTTGACTCTCCAATTGTTTTGTGTAGCTTCCAGTTGCCGGCGATCATTGGTTTACGCATATGAATCTCCTTCCAAATATGGTGGCGCGTAGCGCGAAAATCTAAAGAGTCAACTCAGGTGAGTTTTCTCAGTCTTGTCTGTTTGCCCTGGACTCTAGATGCTTAAAGAATAACCGTCTCGTCACTCGTCACTCGTCACTCGTCACTCGTCAAGGTAGCTTATACATCCGTCAGTGCTGCGAGGCCTGGCAAGGTTTTTCCTTCAAGAAATTCAAGCGAAGCACCGCCACCTGTGGAGATGTGGGTCATTTTCGATTCGACGCCAGCTTTTATGACTGCGGCAACGGAATCACCTCCACCAACAATTGAGCGGGCTTTAGATTCTGCGAGGGTTTCTGCGACGACCATCGTCCCGCGCGCGAAATTGTCAAATTCGAAAACGCCCATTGGGCCGTTCCAAATAACCATGCGGGCATTGCGCAGAGCGCCAGTGTAGGTTGCAATTGTTGCCGGACCGATGTCTAAAGCCATCCAGTCAGGGGGAAAGTTTGCATCGCTACAGACTTTGTGTTCAGCATTGGGGCTGAATTCAGACGCAACAACGTGATCCTGGGGCAGGAGCAGGGTGACACCTTTTTCAGTGGCTTTTTTTATAAGCTCTTTGGCCAGTTCGATCTTGTCATTTTCGACCAGTGATTTACCTGTTGGACGATTCATTGCCTGCAAGAAGGTGTAGGCCATTCCACCACCGATGATCAGCGTGTCTACCTTGTCGAGAAAATTTTCAATGACTGCGATTTTGTCGCTGACTTTTGCGCCGCCAATAACCGCTACAAATGGATGGTCGGGGTACGCAAGAGCTTGTCCAAGGTATTTGATCTCTTTCTCAAGGAGGAATCCTGCTGCTGCTGGCTGCAGAAATTTCGTCACTCCTTCTGTTGATGCATGGGCTCGGTGTGCTGTGCCGAAGGCATTGTTGACGTAAATGTCAGCATTCTCGGCCAGAGCCTTTGCAAAAGCGGGATCATTTTTGGTTTCGCCTTCATGAAAGCGCACGTTTTCAAGTAAGAGGACGTCGCCATCTTCCATCTGGTTGACCATTCTCGATACGTCCGGACCGATGCAGTCTGGAGCCATTTTGACTGATTTCCCGAGATATTGTGAGAGGCATGGGGCAACGGAAGCAAGACTGAATTTGCTTTCAGGTCCGTTTTTAGGACGTCCCAGGTGCGAAGCCAGAATCAGGCGGCCACCGTTGTTGATGATGTGGCGGATGGTCGGCATTGATGCTTTGATCCGGGTATCATCTGTGACCTGGTTTTTGTCATCAAGGGGGACATTAAAGTCGACCCGGCAGAAAACCCGTTTACCCTGAAAATCAATATCTCTGATGGAGATTTTGTTTAACATTTTTGCGTACCTCTATTTTTCAATAGAAAAAGGGCAGGTTAGAAACCTGCCCTTTAGTCTGTATCGGATTATGCTTTGGCCATCAATTTAACCAGATCGACAATACGGTTTGAATAGCCCCATTCATTATCGTACCAACTCATTACTTTAACCATCGTTCCGCCGATGACGCTGGTTGTTGCTGCGTCAACAGTAGAAGAGGAAGGGTTGCCGTTAAAATCACAGGAAACCAAAGGCTCATCACAGTAAGCAAGAATGCCTTTCAGTGGGCCATTTGCCGCAGCTTTGAGGGCCGCGTTCACGTCTTCGATGGTGGTTGCTTTCTCGGTTTCGACGACCAGATCGACCAAAGAAACATTAGGGGTTGGTACGCGTACCGCCAGGCCGTCGAGTTTGCCCTTCAGTTGAGGAAGGACCAGAGCAACAGCTTTCGCTGCGCCAGTGGTGGTTGGGATCATCGACAGTGCTGCAGCACGCGCACGGCGCATATCGCTGTGAGGAAGATCAAGGATGCTCTGATCGTGGGTGTAGGCGTGAACAGTTGTCATCAAACCTTTAACAATACCGAAGTTCTCAAGAAGAACCTTGGCAACAGGAGCGAGGCAGTTGGTTGTGCAAGAAGCATTTGACACGATGTTGTGCTTAGACGCGTCGTAAAGCTCGTCGTTGACGCCCATGCAGACAGTCAGGTCAACTTCTTTGCCCGGTGCACTGATGATAACTTTGCGTGCGCCCGCTTGAATGTGCTTGCCAGCGTCCTTGCCATTGGTGAAGAAGCCAGTCGACTCGATAACAATATCGATGCCAAGTTCTTTCCAGGGCAGGGCAGAAGGGTCACGCTCACTGAAGACTTTGATCGATTTGCCACCGATCTGAATGCCGTCTTCTGTCGCTGCAACATCTGCATCGAGAACGCCATGGATTGTGTCATATTTAAGTAGGTGTGCGAGGGTCTGCGGATTGGTGAGGTCGTTGATTGCTACGATTTCAAACTCTGTAGAACTTTGTGCTGCGCGCAGCACGTTTCGACCAATGCGGCCAAAACCATTAATGGCAACTTTTACCGACATGTACTCGTCCTCCTGGTTGTGGTGTTAAAAAAAGAAAGATGCCTGACGGAAAGCCGGTCAGGCAGAAATATTTAAGACGTGGGGATGATAACGAATCACCCTTTGATGGTCAACCGTTTTTAATCGTTTTTTAAACAATGTCAGTTGCCCTTATCTGGGAATTTGTGATATTAAATCGACTGACTTTGTTCTGTATTGTTCTCTTTACTTCAAAGTACTTTTTCCCACCATCTGATAGATGTTCGGGGGCTTTCCCAAAAGACATGAAAAATTCTCTGGAAAGACGCATTCTAGTCTTCAGTCTACTTGTGCTCACTCTCGCCATTGCGGTAAATACCGGCTTCAATGTTGAGAGTTTTCGTCGTAGTTACCGCGATAGTATTCTGCAACGTGCCCAGACTTTTGCCACGGCTCTGAAATCTCAGGTTGAAGCCGTCGTTAATCTTGGCTTACCGTTGGACGAAATTGATGGTATCTCTGATCGATGTCAGGATATTGTCCAGAATGATCCTGACATATCTTATTGTTTAATAGAAAACTCCTCCGGAAGCCTTCTTTACCATAGTGACTCAACCTATCCTTTAACCACCAATGTTGAATATTCCGGCAACTTATCCCCTGACATATCGATTCTGAAGTCACCCGAAATGGGTAAGGTCTATGACTATGCTGCCCCTGTCTATGATTATGATGACAAGGTGGTCGGTCGGGTTCGTATCGGTTTTCAGGACAATGTTCTTGATAAGTTGGTCATGGATCATCTCGGTTCAACCTTTCTTGTTCTTATTGCAGCCTTTGTTGCAACCTTTTCCTTGATTGTCATGTTCTCTCGTTACGACCTTGTTCTTCCTATTCGCAGACTGTGTGGAATGGCCGAAGACCTTGCTGAGGGAAGATTTGATGCAAAAACGCCTCAAATGAACACACGTGAACTGGCCATGTTGGGTGACACCTTAACAGGGATGGCCAAGTCTCTACGTGAACGTGATGAAGAACTGGGGCGAAATTACCAAGAACTTGAGTTGACCAACCTGGAATTGAAAACGTCTTACGAAAATCTTGAAAGTATCAGCTCCGATCTGGGCCGTAGTCGTGAAATGTATCGTTCTCTGCTAGATGAAGCCAGTGATGCCATTCTGGTTTGCGATGAAGATGATAACGTGGTTATTGTGAATAAGGCGGCTGAACTTTTTTTTGGTCAGCCTAAAGCCAAAATGGAGCGTAGTAATTACTTCTCTTTCCTTGAATCGATTAAGTGCGGTGATTTAGAAGCTCAGTTTGAATTTTACCAGGCGGCAAAGCCGGGTCACTCCAGTGCCGGGGAGATCAGATTCTTGAGAGTGAGCGATCAACGTCACTTGATTGGCCGTTCAACGATCTCAGTTGTTGAAAGTAAAGATAGTCGCTTGATCCAGGTGATTATGAGGGATGCTACCAAAGAAGAGGAAATTCGGCGCAACCTCGAGCGAGCTGCCTCTGAAATGGAGCGTCTTAACCATATGAAGAATTCCTTCCTTGGTTTGGCTTCTCATGAATTAAAGACGCCTTTAACAATTATTATGGGTTACGTAGAGCTCTTGTTGTCGGAACGAGATGAACCTCTGGATGAAGATGCTCTTGACTTGATAAGACATATATCAAAGGCAAGTGATCGGCTCGCAGAGATCGTTCGTGACATCGTAGATGTCTCTCACCTCGATGCTCAGACTGTTGATCTTGTCAGTCAGGAAGTCGATATCAATGTTCTTATTCAGCGTGCTGTTGATAAAAATGAGTCCTATGTAAAACAAAGAAACCAATCACTCATTTTTGAACTGGCAAGTGACTTACCTCTGATCAAATGTGACATTGAGCGAATTCTTCAGGCGATTGGCAACGTTATCGGCAATGCTGTTAAATTTACACCGGATAAAGGACGTATTATCTTACAGTCACGGTTGGTCTACCGTCCTCGTCAACCGGAGAAATTTGCAACAGATAGCGCGGATAACACCTGTTCTATCAGTCAAGAGCAGGTTCCCTATGTGGAGGTTGCGGTTATTGACAATGGTATTGGTATAGCTAACGCTGAACAGGAAGCCGTTTTTGATAAGTTCCACGAAGTTGGCGAAGTTGAAGAGCATTCCTCTGGTAAAGTTGCTTTTAAGAGCCGGGGCACTGGCTTAGGTTTGAGTATTGTCAAGGGAATCATCGAACTCCACGGCGGGACTGTCTGGGTAGAAAGCCCGGGTTATGACCCTGAGAGGATGCCGGGCAGCACTTTCTATATATTGCTTCCGACGATTGATCCTTATGTGTAGAAATTTTTCTTGCTCTTCTCTCTTGCATCCTTTGCCTGCTTGCGTTATGTATCCGCGCATAAAGACACTCTCTGCTCGTGCTGGAAGGTGAAATATGAAAGTCTGCCTGCTGGCGAGTGGTAGTAAAGGGAACTCCTTGTTGGTCGAGTCAGGAAAGACGCGACTGCTCATCGATGCCGGCCTTTCTTCCAAAGAGCTCCGCAAACGCCTTGATTCCATAGGAGTTGATCCAGAAACTCTTAATGCTTTGTTGATTACTCATGAGCATGGAGACCATGTTCGTGGTCTTGGTCCTCTGGTCCGACAGCTTGGACTCCCGGTTTACTTGCAAACGGACTTGGCCGGAAAGTTGCCGGATGTTGGCAAAGCTGACTGTGTTCGTGAATTTGTAGACGGTGAAGAATTTACAATTGATGATCTGACGATCAGACCTTTTGCCATTACTCATGATTGCTTGGCTCCGGTCGGCTTTACCTTGGCTGGTGAGCAGGGTAAAGTGGGCGTTGCAACTGATTTGGGCATTGTTACCCGATTGGTGACTGAATGTTTGCAGGGCTGTAGAGCCTTGGTTCTTGAAACCAATCATGATGAAGAGTTGTTACGTGATGGCCCGTACCCGTGGAAACTTAAACAGAGGGTTCGTAGTAATCATGGCCACCTTTCCAATAATGCTGCTGGGGCTTTGTTGCAAGACGTCCTCTGGCAGGGCCTTGAGACGGTTTTTCTCGGTCACTTGAGTGACACCAACAACCGCCCTGAATTGGCAGAAGAGGCCATTAACAGCGTTCTCGGCAATCAGGACCTTTGTGCACCCCAAATCATTCTCGGTCGTCAGCAGTTACCGACGATGTGGGCAGCTTAACGATTTGATGCCGCTAGGTTGCTTCATTAGCGATTCAGAATAATCATATTTGAGTCAATGTGTTTTGGTAAATAACGTTTTCGTGTTTTACAAAAAGAAGAACTTTTAAGGAGTTTACATGGCCTGGCGAATAGTAGTCGGTCTCAAAGATAACGTTCGTGATGCTCGTGGAGAGCGTGTTCGGCGTGAGATTCGTGAACATCTCGGCATCGAGTTGCAATCGGTACGAACAATTGATGTTTATACCGTTGATGCGGAACTTTCCGAAGCGGAGGTTGCGGCAGCGGCAGCTGGTCCTTTCAGTGACCCTGTGATCCAGGATTACTCCATCAATCAACCCCTGGCGCATGATTTTGATGTGCTCGTTGAAGTGGGGTATCGTCCTGGTGTAACGGATAACGTCGGGCGTACAGCCCGAGAAGCCATCCAATACCAGACCGGTCGGAAGTTTGCTGCAGAAGAGGGAGTCTACACGTCAGTTCAGTACCTTTTGACAGGCGATATCTCCGTTGAGGATGCAGAGCGCATCACCAAGGACTTTTTGGGCAATGGCTTGATCCAACGTTGGGATATTGTTTCGAGGAGTGATTTTGACGGCAGCAAGGGTGTCGCTGTGACCGTGCCAAAGGTGACCAGCACGATCAGTCCTGCTGTTCGCCCTGTCAGTCTCGAAGTCAGTGATGATGAGCTGATGCAGATCAGTCGCGATGGTATGCTCGCTCTAACTCTCGAAGAGATGCGAGCGATTCAGTTTTACTATCGTCAGGATGACGTGATTGCAGAACGTAAAGAGGTTGGCCTTGGCGCCATGCCAACAGACGTTGAGCTCGAAGCTCTGGCCCAGACCTGGAGCGAACACTGCAAGCACAAGATCTTTTCGGCTCGGATTGAGTATGAGGACGATCAAGGCAATCAGGAAGTCATCAACTCTCTATTTAAAAGCTATATCATGCAGGTGACTGCGGATGTTCGCAAGGCACGCGGTAAAGATGATATTTGTCTGTCCGTTTTTAAAGATAATGCGGGAGTTATAAAGTTTAACGATGATTGGAGTTTGGTTTTTAAGGTTGAAACCCATAACTCGCCAAGCGCACTTGATCCTTACGGTGGCGCATTGACCGGCATTGTCGGTTGCAACCGTGATCCTTTCGGGACAGGAATGGGTGCTCGCCTGATGTTTAATACTGACGTCTTCTGCTTCGCCTCACCATTCTACGATAAGCCTTTGCCTCCACGGTTGTTGCATCCCCGTCGCATTTTCGAGGGTGTTGTTGAAGGGGTTGAGCATGGTGGCAATAAGAGTGGTATCCCAACGGTCAATGGCTCTCTCGTTTTTGATGAGCGTTTTGCCGGCAAGCCTCTGGTTTACTGTGGTACTGGCGCGATCATGCCGCGAGTACTGAATGGTCAGCCAGGGCATGAGAAAGAAGCTAAAGTTGGTGATCGCATCGTTATGGCCGGTGGCCGTGTTGGTAAAGACGGTATCCACGGTGCGACTTTCTCTTCTGAAGAGCTCCACGAAGGTTCGCCGGTGACTGCTGTTCAGATCGGTGATCCGATCACACAGCGTCGCATGTTCGACTTCTTGATCATTGCCCGTGATCGAGGTCTCTATAACGCAATCACCGATAACGGCGCTGGCGGATTGTCTTCGTCAGTAGGTGAGATGGCCGAATTCACAAACGGTTTTGAGATGCATCTTGATCGCGCTCCCCTCAAGTATGCCGGTCTGCAACCTTGGGAAATCCTGATCTCGGAAGCCCAGGAACGTATGACGATGGCTGTGCCTCCTGAGAAGCTAGATGAGTTTTCAAGCTTGGCAGAAGAGATGGGTGTAGAAATTACCGACCTTGGTCAGTTTACAGACTCCGGTTATTTCCATTGTCTTTA
>CBDUFN010000028.1:0-19214 GCA_965366475.1 uncultured bacterium
CAATGAAGTGTTGAGACAAATTAAGGCTGATGGTCATGATGTTGAGGTGCTCTTTTTTGAAGCTTCGGATCATGACTTGGTTAAACGTTTTTCGGAAACACGTCGTCGACACCCTCTCGTCGAAAAGGAGGGGATTCTCTCTGCCATTGGCAAAGAGCATGCTCTTATGGCCGAGTTGAGAAGCTTGGCGACTATTATCATCGATTCCTCCGGGTTGACCGTCCACCAGCTTAAACAAAGAGTGTTAGCCTCTGTTCTAGGCGCCGATGGGCTGGAAGACCAACTGCTTATTCAGGTGCGCTCCTTCGGCTTTCGTCATGGGCTTCCACTGGGTGCTGATCTGGTTTTTGATGTTCGCTTTCTCGACAACCCCCATTTCATTGATGAGCTAAGGCCAAAAACAGGCCTGGATAAAGATGTCAGCAACTATGTTTTGAGTCAGTCTGATTATCAAAAATTTCTGGTTAAATTGAAGGATTTACTTTTTTTTCTGGTGCCGCGTTATCGACAGGAAGGCAAGACCAGTTTGACGATAGGCATCGGGTGTACTGGCGGTCGCCATCGCAGCGTCGCTATCGCTGAGGATTTAGGCCCTTACTTGCTCGGGACAGGGTCTTCTGTTCAGGTGACACACAGAGATGTTAATGAGGCTAACGTATGATTGGGCTGGTCGTAGCGACTCACGGCAACCTTGGCACGGAATTGCTGGCTTCGGTACAGTTGATCATAGGACCGGTACGAAATGCAAAGGCTGTCTGTATCCATAGAGAGAGCTCTATGGAAAGTATCCGAGACGATGTCAGCGCAGCTGTTTCTGAGGTGAATTTGGATGGTGCCGGTGTCATCATCGTTACAGATATGTTTGGCGGTACCCCTGCTAATGTAAGTATGACGTTTTTTGAGCCACAGAAAATAGAAATACTGACCGGCGTCAACCTTCCGATGCTTCTGAAGTTTTTCAACAGTCAGGAGAATCTTGGCTTGGACGAGTTGGCCGGAATTCTCAAATCTTATGGCCAACAGAGTATCGCTTTGGCAAGTGAACATCTGAAGCGATAGATCCCGCCAATTTTTCCGAGTTCCACACCCTTAACGGGAGATGTTTGTAATGAGTATTGTTCTGGCGCGAATTGACAGTCGACTGGTGCATGGCCAGGTTTTAGAAGCCTGGGTTCCCTATGTCGATGCCGATTGCATTGTTGTTGCTAATGATGAAGTTGCCGGAACCTCTTTTCAATGTATGGTCATGCAGGCGGCAATGCCAAGCTCGATCAAGTTGATTATCGGAACTCTTGAGGAGACAGCTCTCATCCTCAGCTCTGCAGAGCTTCTTAAAAAACGCGTTCTTTTACTCTTCTCCAATTCTGATGATGCTCTGAAAGTTTGCCAGTTGGGGGTCTCATATACCAAACTTAACCTTGGCAATATGCATTCGAGTGATGGCAAAGACCGTTACACTTGCACAATTGCCCTTGATCAGCAGGATATTGAAAAGCTCCAAAAGGTCGAAGATTTAGGGGTTAAAATTGTTTCTCAATGTGTTCCCGCTGATCGCGAGCAAGACTGGCACAAGTTGATTCGTTCAGGAGGTCGCTAGATGGTCGTTGCTGATTACCTGCTGGCGGGATTGGTTGCAATGATGACTGGTTTGGATCGAGTTGCCTTGGTTCAGATTATGATCTCCAGGCCTCTGGTTGCTGGCCCATTGACAGGTTTAGTTCTTGGGAGCCCGCTCGTTGGTCTTGAAATTGGCATGTTGCTTGAGCTCCTCTGGCTTGGCAGGATTCCTGTTGGCGCGGCAATCCCTCCTGATGATACACAAGTGGCTGTTGGTGCAACCGTTCTTGCTTTGACTGTCGGCCCTCTCCTTGACCTGAGTGGAATGCCGCTTGTTCTTTTGGCTGTGTTGGTCGCCATCCCGCTAGGTAAGTTTGGCCAGATTTTTGATCGTCTTGCGCGTCATGTCAATGATCGACTCGCAGCCTCCGGAGAAAAAGCTCTTCTGGCTGGGGATCATAGAGGCTTGGAACGTAAACATTTTCTTGGCTTGCTGAGTTTTGCTTTTGCCAGTCTTTGTACTGCTATCGTTATCGTTTTGATCGGCAGCTTTGTGCTCTATTCCGTGGCACCTGTCGTTATTGGTGCGGTGCAAGAGACCGGCCTCAGCTTGCAATATAGCTTAATTTTGATTGGTGCCGCAGCGCTGCTCGGGACGATTAATGTGAATCGCAGTATCTCTCTCTTTTGTACCGCATTTGCAGGCACTTTACTCGTTTTGTGGTTGAGATGACAGAATGAACGAATCACGTATGACATGGCTGACATTTCTCCGTATTTACTTACGTTCCTTCTTGCTGCAAGCCAGTTGGAATTTTGAGAAACTACAAAATTTGGGTTTCTATTACATGGTATTGCCCGGATTGCGCTGTATCTATGGAGAAAACATTCCATTAGAGGTGCAGCAAAGGCATGTGACTTATTTCAATACTCATCCTTACTTCGCACCGTTGGTTGCAGGAACGGTTTTACGATTGGAAGCACGTCAACTCTCTGGAGAAAAATCGGACGTAGATTCTGATACCTATAAAAAAATGGTCATGGCTCCCTTTGCGGCGATGGGCGATGCCCTTTTCTGGGGTGGCGTTCGACCTCTAGCCGCTGTTGTTGGCCTGTTGGTGGCCAGCCAGGGTTCGCTTTGGGCTCCTGTGGTATTTCTTGTGCTCTTTAACGTGCCTCACTTGGTTTTTCGAGGGAGTGGACTCGTGCTTGGATATACTCAAGAACTTAAAGCTATTGAAACCGTTCAGAAATGTCGTCTACCAGATCTGGCGATTCGACTTAAAGAATCCACAACGATATTAATCGGCGTGCTCTGTGCGTATCTTTCCTATAAAGGTTGCGTGCATCAGGAAATCTCTGCTGTTTGGGGTTTTGTTCTGTTGCCGATTGTTCTGCTCTTTGCCTGGTTGACCCATAAAGGGGTGACCAGTTTGTTTCTTGTTTTGTTAACAACAACAAGTTTGCTGCTACTGGCGCTGCTATTTTGATAGAGGGACTGATATGACGACAGAGAGCAAGGAATTCGAAATTGTTAATCGTTTGGGGTTGCATGCACGTGCTGCAGCGCAACTTGTTCAAACGGCGAACCGTTTCTCTTCAGATGTTACGGTTGAAAAAGATGGCAACGAAGTGAATGGAAAAAGTATTATGGGGTTGCTGATGTTGGCGGCTCCGAAGGGCTCACTCGTTAGAGTTATGGTGTCTGGGGAAGATTCTGAGGAAGCAATGAAGGTGATAGGGACTTTGATTAATGACGGCTTCGGTGAAGATTGACATAGCCGAGGATACTATCCTCGTTGGCATTGCTGCCGCGCCTGGAGTTGCTATTTCAAAAGGGCATTTGGTTAATCGTGACCGAATGGCTGTTATTGAGCGGCGCATCTCTCCGGCCGAAGTCGCCCCAGAGATTGGTGCCTTTCAAGATGCCGTAGAGAAATCCAAAAGCCAGTTGCTTGAAGTGAAAGAGCAAGCCTGCAGTAAAGAGCTTTCTGAACATCTCTATATTATCGATACTCACCTAATGATCCTGGACGATGAAATGCTAATCGGTGAAACCATCGGTTTGATTCGTGAGGATTTAATCAACGCGGAAGGTGCCTTAAATAGGGTGTTGCGTAAACTGCGTCGGGTTTTCGATACAATCAGCGATGAGTATCTTCGGGAGCGTCGTTCAGATATTGATTCAATCGGTGACCGATTGATGCGCAACCTGCTTGGTGAAACGCGAGAATCCCTGGCTGACGTCCAAGAACAGGTCATTGTTGTTGCTCATGATCTCTCGCCTGCAGATACTGTGCAGATGGATCGGTCAAAAGTTGTTGGTTTTGTAACGGATATTGGTGGGCGGACTTCACACACAGCGATCCTCGCCCGTTCCCTTGGCATTCCGGCTGTGGTCGGATTGGAAACGATAACGTCCCTGGTGCCGAATGGCACCCCGATGATTATCGATGGAACTTCTGGTAGTGTTATTCTCAAACCTTCAGTAGAAACTTTCCGTGAATATCTACTGAGAAAACAACATTACGATTATCTTGAATCGGAATTACTGCAATATCGGAATCTCGCTGCTGAGACAAAAGACGGTCATTCTCTCGCTTTGCGAGCTAATGTTGATTTTGTCAGTGAAATTCGCCTTGCAAAGGAGCGGGGTGCTCAAGGGATTGGTCTTTTTCGTACAGAATTTCTCTATATGACTGGAGACGGGCCACCGACTGAAGAAGAACAATTTGATGTTTATCGTTCTGCAATAGAGCAGATGGCGCCTTATCCCGTCACGATCAGAACGCTTGATGTCGGTGGCGACAAATTTGTTCCTGAATTCAACCTCTCTGACGAAGTGAATCCGGCTATGGGTTTACGAGCAGTTCGATTCTCTCTCAAAGAAGTCAATCTTTTTAAAGTTCAGTTACGTGCAATTCTTAGAGCTTCAGCCTTCGGCCCGGTTCGTATCATGTTCCCGATGATTTCAGGTGTTGGTGAAGTCAGGGCGTGTAAGCAATTCTTGGAAAAAGAACGTCAGGAGTTGGTTGCTTCCGGAATCAAATGTGGCGATAAGGTCGCTGTTGGCATTATGATAGAAACGCCTTCTGCCGTTTTGATTGCTGATCTGTTGGCAAAAGAAGTTGATTTTTTCTCGGTTGGAACCAACGATTTAATTCAGTATTGTCTGGCGATTGATCGCGGCAATGAACATGTGGCTTATCTTTATGAACCGATGCATCCTGCCGTTCTACAGGCTTTGAAACGAGTTTGCCAAGCTGCGGAGACGGCTGGCATTGAGATTGGAATGTGTGGTGAGATGGCCGGTGAGGATATTTATTCTCTGGTCTTGATTGCTCTGGGCTTTAAAGAACTCTCGATGAACGCGTCGAATATATCACGGGTCAAGAGAATCGTTCGAGAGGTTGAGCTCTCAGAGGTTCAAAAAATTCTTGATCATCTCCTTTCGTTGGCAACAGCAGATGACGTTGCCACTGCTCTCGAAATAGAAATGCGTCAACGCTATCCTCAGGTTTTTGTCGAAGCAAATATCTAGAGCTTTTTCAGGTGTTTTAGAACCGATCTGCTTTGTGGTTGATCGTTGCTCTTTCGGAAAAGCTTGACAGCTAATACACAAAAGATTAACTTTCCGATTCTTAAAAAGGTTTTTTAAAGGAGTATGACTTATGGCTATGACAGATTTTCTCTTTACCTCTGAATCCGTTTCTGAGGGTCATCCTGACAAGGTTGCTGACCAGATTTCAGATGCTATCCTCGATGCAATAATCGCTGAAGATCCAAAGGCCAGAGTTGCCTGTGAAACTCTTGTGACAACTGGCATGGCAATGATTGCCGGTGAAATTACGACCAGCGCATATGTCGATATGCCTGAAATTGTTCGTCAAACGATCAAAGAAATTGGCTACGATGATTCTGCCATGGGTTTCGACTACGAAACTTGTGCGGTTTTAACCTCAATTGATCGCCAGTCTCCAGATATCTCTCAGGGCGTTACTGAAGGCGAAGGTCTGTTTAGCGAACAAGGTGCCGGTGACCAGGGTATTATGTTCGGTTATGCTTGCAACGAAACCCCTGAACTGATGCCGATGCCGATCACCTTTGCTCATAAGTTGACCAAACGTCTTGCAGATGTGCGTAAGAGTGGTTTGCTCAGCTTTTTGAGGCCTGACAGCAAGTCACAGGTCTCTATTCAGTACATCAATGATAAGCCTGTTCGTGTTGACACTGTTGTAATCTCTTCTCAGCACGATCCTGATGTAGCATACGAAACTCTGAAGGAAGCCATTATCGATGAGGTTATCAATAAGGTTATTCCTGCGGAGCTTCTTGATGAAAATACCAAGTACTTCATCAACCCGACCGGACGCTTTGTTGTCGGTGGGCCGATGGGCGATTGTGGTTTGACCGGTCGTAAAATCATCGTGGATACCTATGGTGGACAAGGATCTCACGGTGGTGGTGCTTTTTCCGGAAAAGACCCATCCAAGGTCGACCGTAGTGCCTCTTACATGGCGCGTTATGTTGCAAAGAACATTGTTGCAGCACAAATTGCTGAAAAATGTGAAGTTCAGCTCGCCTATGCCATTGGTGTTGCTGAGCCTGTGTCGGTTATGATCAATACTTTTGGGACAGGTAAAATCCCTTCCAATGATATTGCACGGATAGTACGCGAAGAATTTGATATGCGCCCACGCGCTATCGTAGAGACTCTGGACCTGTTGCGTCCGATCTATCGTAAGACTGCAGCCTATGGTCACTTCGGTCGCGAGCTTCCTGAGTTTACCTGGGAACGCACTGACCGTATTGATTCTTTGAAAAAGCGTGCAGGAATCTGATCGCGTTGAGAATTTTTTTAAATTATACGGGCGAATCGTTTTGCGATTCGCCCGTTTGCGTTTAATCTTTACCTATGCCCATACCTGAACTTACTGTCATTATCCCCACTCTTAACGAAGCAGAGTCTTTGCCCCTGTTGCTTGGTGACCTTGTTGCACAGAAGTGGATCGAATTTGAAGTTGTTGTTGCCGATGGCGGGTCAGTTGATTCAACCCAGGCGATAGCCGAAGATCTGTTTACTACTGGCCGCCTGTCCGGTACTTTTCTGAATGGTTCGAGAGGGCGAGGTCGGCAGTTAAATGCCGGCGCTGTGACGGCAAAGTCTGATTGGTTTCTCTTCCTGCATGCAGACAGCCGTCTTGAAGACGAGTTCCAGTTACGTGGCGCTCTAGATTTTATTCGCCAACAACAACGTTCAAATCCTGATCAAATTGTAGCCGGACGTTTCCCTTTGAAGTTCGATTCACAAAACGATGTAAAAGATGGTTTTGGTTTCTTTTTTTATGAAGCAAAAGCTCGACTTGGGCGTCCTGGTTGTATCCATGGTGATCAAGGCATGCTGATGTCCAAAGCTTGTTTTCGTACCCTTGGTCCTTTCAGAGAAGATTTGCCTGTCATGGAAGATACTTCACTTGCAGAAACTATTCGCAATAAAGGGCAATGGTTTCTGTTGCCAGGAACCATTGTTACGTCTTCAAGGCGATTTCAAATTGAGGGAATCAAGGCGCGACAAACGCTTAATGCCTTAATTATGAATTTTCTGGCGATCGGCTGGCTGGATTTTTTTACTAAAGCTCCAGACATTTATCGTCAGCAGGACAGTACTCAACCACTACAGTTACTTCCTTTTTTCACGTTGATTAGAGATCTTTTGTCACAAATGCCTCTTCGTAAGCGTTGGGGAATTTGGTTGGCCACGGGTGGTTATGTACGTAGCCAGGCTTGGCAGTTGGGTTTTGTTGTTGATTGTAGAAAAGCATATAATGAGGGTGAAACTCTTGATCAACCCTCTGGTCGCTGGGTTAGATGGTTTGATCGCTGGTTTGACCCTTTAACAAACCATTGGCCTGGTCGTGTTTTGACGGCGATATTGGTCAGAGTATGGTTTTTCTACGAACTGCGCTTTCGATAATATTATAGTTCCAGCTTCTTGTTTGGTTGTTTTGTTTAGATCTTTCGTTTTTAAAGATTGTATGAGTAAATAATTTTCAGGAGCTCACTACTATGACTAAATCTTTGTTGAGTAATTGTTTAATCGTTGGACTTCTTTTGCTTTCTTCTGCGTGTACCGTATATGAAAGCCGAGAAGTCCCTTTTCGTCCACCAGGACAATATGAGAATTTGCAGATTGTTGCGGGAGCGCAACTTGCAGCAGAATCTTATAGTGACCCAGAGAGAGCCAGTGATGTTTTCGGTTTTGATATTAGAGATGCGGGGCTCTTGCCGATTCAGGTTTCTGTTGAGAATAGCGGTGAGCGTCGCCTTGAACTTGTTCCGGAACAAACCTTTCTTGTTGATCAAGAGGGGCTTTTCTGGAACTTGCTTGATCGCCGCACGGCTTACAAGAGGGTTGAAGAAAGCAGCGAGTTTGGCTCTATCATCAAGGGAGGGTCAAAAAAAGCTTTTTGGGGAGCCGCTGCGGGAGCTCTCGTTGGCTTAGCCGTTGGCGTCCTTGATGGCGGTAATGTTGCTGATGATGTCGGGCGAGGCGCCGCAGTTGGCGCAGCGGGTGGTGCTATATTTGGTGGCGCTGACTCAGCATCGTCTGGAGATACAGGTCGTCAAATAGCTCGTGATCTGGCGAACAAACAGTTGGATAACAGAGTGATTGAGCCTAAAACTCTTGGTCAAGGTTTCTTGTTCTTCCCCGGTGAAGCTCCTGATGCCAGTCAGTTACGCTTACAGTTGCGTGATGTTGACTCAGGTGAAGTGCACACCGTTACATTTGTTTTGTAGGATTGCTTCTTAACTAAAAGGGCTTATGCGTGGACATCATTTTGATGTCCACGTTTTTTTCTTGCTTGCAACTTCGATTTCGTATATCAAGAAAAGCGGATATATAAAAAACAAGGTGTTGATGTATGTTGGATCTCTTTAAAGTCTTGGCAGACAGCACCCGCTTACGTCTCTTGCGTATTTTGCATCAGGGCGATTTTACGGTTCAGGATCTTATGCAGATTCTTGATATGGGGCAATCCCGGATATCAAGGCATCTTAAGATCATGATCGGTGTCGGGCTTTTGCAGATCGAGAAACAAGGGACTTGGCACTATTACCGATTGTCTTTTGATGACGGTTTGTTTAATGAATTTTGGCCTTTAATTAACTCTCATCTCACTGAACTTGAATGTCAGGATTGTGATCATCTTGGTGTGTTACGAGTTATGTCTGCGAGACGACAGCGAAGCCAAGAGTTTTTTGACCGTCATGCCCGTAATTGGGACAATATGCATATCACTTTGCTGAATCTGCCCGATTATCAAGATCTTCTTTTCGATATGATTCCTTCGGGTGGTCTGATCGTTGAAGTTGGTGTCGGTAGCGGTCATCTGCTGCCTTTGCTTTCACAAAGAGGTGAAATGGTTCTTGGGCTGGATCATTCGCCTTCGATGGTCAGTTTGGCCAGAGAGACAGTTGCACAACATCAGCTAACAGGTAAGGTAGAAGTAAGATTGGCTGAGATGAACCACCTGCCTTGCATAGACCATACGGTTCGTACCATTGTTTTGAACCAAGTGTTGCATCATGCAGAGCATCCTGTTGAAGTATTCAAAGAAGTTTCTCGTGTTCTTGTTTCAGGAGGTTCCTTGATTATTGCAGATCTTGCTCGGCATGAACATGATTGGGCGAGGGAACGATTGGCTGATCAGTGGCTTGGTTTTAATCGTGATGAGCTTGAAAAATGGTTGAATGAATCGGGACTGGCATTGAGCTTATGTCAGGAGATAAATGCAAAAAATGGACAACAGACGGTGCTTTTGTTGAAAGCTGATAACCGTAACCAATAACCCTGAATCATTGATTTGGGATACAACAGAACGATGGAGGACTTGTCAGATGAAAGATAATCAAGATTTTAAAGTATTGGATCTCTCTTTAGCAGCCTGGGGGCGCAAAGAGATTGATCTGGCTGAAGTTGAAATGCCAGGATTGATGGCTCTGCGTGAAGAGTATCGGAACCAGTATCCTCTTAAAGGTGCTCGGATTACCGGTTCCCTGCACATGACGATTCAAACAGCTGTGTTGATTGAAACATTGGTTGATCTTGGTGCAGAGGTCCGTTGGGCTTCCTGTAATATTTTTTCGACTCAGGATCAGGCTGCTGCCGCTATTGCCGTTGGCCGTGAGGGCACTGTTGAAAATCCTAAGGGTGTTCCTGTTTTTGCTTGGATGGGCGAGACCCTCAGTGAGTACTGGTGGTGTACTGAACAGGCTCTGAATTGGCCTGATGGCCAAGTGCCAAATATGATCCTTGATGATGGTGGCGACGCGACCATGATGGTGATGTACGGATCTGAATGGCAGCAGAAAGGTGTGCCTGTCTGCAGTGCGGATGATCCAGAAGATTGGCTTGAGTTGGTCGCTTGTCTAAAAAGTTCAATTGATGCAAAGTCGATCGATTGGACGACTATTTGTAACTCGATCAAAGGTGTTACAGAGGAAACAACAACAGGTGTTCATCGTCTATACCAACTGGAAAAAGAGGGTAAGCTGCCGTTCCCGGCGATGAATGTCAATGATTCTGTGACCAAGAGTAAATTCGATAATGTCTACGGCTGTCGCCACAGTTTGGTAGACGGAATCATGAGAGCGACAGATGTCATGATCTCAGGTAAGGTTGCTGTGGTTTGTGGCTACGGTGATGTCGGTAAAGGTTGTTGTCAGTCTCTGCGTGGACAAGGTGCTCGTGTCATTGTTACCGAAATTGACCCGATTTGCGCTTTGCAGGCCTTGATGGAGGGCTTCGAAGTGACGACGATCGAAGATGTTGTTGCCGATGCTGACATCTTTGTGACAACAACTGGAAACAAAGATGTTCTTCGTGTCGAGCACATGGAGAAAATGAAGCATAACGCCATTGTTGGTAATATTGGTCACTTTGACAATGAGATTGAGATGGCGGCGATGGCTAAAGTGTCTGGCATCGAAAAGGTTAACATTAAGAATCCACGTGAGCATGGAAATCAGGTTGATCAATGGATCTTCCCGGACGGTCATGCAGTTATTGTTCTGGCCGAAGGTCGTTTGCTCAATCTTGGTTGTGCCACAGGACATCCTTCTTTTGTCATGTCGAATAGCTTTACTAACCAGGTTATGGCGCAAATTGAGCTTTTCCTGCGCGCAGAAAACTATGAGAATAAAGTTTATGTCTTGCCTAAAAGTTTAGATGAGAAGGTCGCACGACTTCATCTTGGTAAATTAGGTGCAAAGTTGACGACTCTTACTGCAGAGCAGGCCGATTATCTTGGACTGTCAGTTGATGGTCCTTACAAGCCTGATTCTTATCGCTACTGATATTTTTCGGAAACATTGTGGAATGAAAAAAAGGGAGCCCGTTTATTCGGGCTCCCTTTTTAACGTTTAAGCTGAAGCGATTAACTATGGATTCTTAAGAAGAACCATGTCCCGATCAGTGCCATCAATATATTTGCCGCCCAGGCAGCAATTAATGGTGGTAAAACAGCGATGGCACCGAAAACAGTAAACATTGCATAGAGAATGAAATAGATGACAAAAATGATTAAACTGATAATGATCCCGAGCGAAAAACTGGCATTGCGACCGCGTTGCAGGGCAAATGGAATACCGACCAGGACCATGATAAGCGGAATGGCTGCCCTTGCAAATCGGACATGTGTTTCCACTTGATAGAGTTTTGGGTCATAGCCTTCATTAGTTAGCTTTTGCGTAAAATGAAGGAGCTCTCCAATCGTCAGATCTTCCGGCCGATTCCAAAGCTGCAGCATCTCGGAGGGTTTCCGTTTAAGGTCAATCCGCAACGCGGGTTCTTGTTTAAAAGACGTCACCCTTTTGGTCTCAGGGCTGAAATCCCAACTGACAGCATTGATGAGATCCCACTGGCCATCCTTGGTGTGTGTCGCCTTTTCTGCCTGAACCCTTTTTGTGGGCATGAAATCGTTGTTAAATTCCACAATCGTCAGTCCCAGCACCAGGTTCTTTGCTGGAAAGGCGTGGTTCACACTGATCATCCGGTTGCCATCACGGAAATAGAGGTCTTTGTTCGAGACCGCTTGAGCACTCTTGCCTTTAATCTCTGTGCGAAGGATGTAGTTTGATTCGCGAGATGACCAGGGGACCAGCCAGAGGTTAGCAAAGATGCTGATCGCGACAAGGAAGAGACTGCCGATAAAGAGTGGGCGGCTGATACGGCTGAAACTGACGCCACCACTTAGCATGGCAGTTAATTGACTTGAGCGTGAAAACCCACCGATTGTGGCAAACGTCGCTAAAAGAACTGCCATTGGCAGTGAATTAGAGACAATGACCGGCAAATGGTGCAGTGGGTAGATCAGGTAATATTTCAGTTCGGCCTGGTGTTCGATGAAGTCGTCCACTGTCTCCAGAAACTCTATCAAGCTGTAGAGCGAGACCAGCGTTAGCAGGACCATTGCCAGGTTCCGAATGAAGGCATTCAGAATATATCGATCAAGAGTCGACATTCTTGCGAGCTCGTTTCTGTAGGGCAAGGATCGCCTGGTCTACCCAAAGAACCAGAATATTTGGTTTCTCTAGTGACGCTTGGCGAAGGAAAAAGATACCTGCTGCGGTTAACAGTAATTGTGGGAGCCAGAGAACCAGCCATGGTGGTGCAGAGGCATCCTTGGTCAGGGTGAATCCTGTTGATAATAGAAAATAGTAACCGAGAAAAATGATCAGTCCCATAACAAAACCACTGCTCCGCCCGGAGCGATGCGATTGCATGCTGAAAGGTAGCCCGAATAAGACAAAAAGTAGTGGCGCCAAAGGTGACGTGAGTCGCAGGTGCAATTCTGCCTGCATCTCTTTGCGCTTTGAGGCGTCCTCTTCTGTGGAGATGTTTCTCCATAGCTCACTTGTGGGCTGTTCCCAAGGCTTGATTTTTTTTCTTTTTTTACTGGCTGAGCCACTTATGGTTGAGATGTCTGGCTGAATGTCATAGTTGCGAAAGTGAATCAGTTGGTAGTTGTCGGCAGAAACTGCTTGCTGGCGATGAATGACACCATCATGCAGGCGGATCGTCAGTGTCTCAGCTTCTTGGTCGGTGATTATGTTCCCGCTGCTGGCAAAGACCCATGACGTTGATTCCGGACTTTTCTCTACGATGAAAAGGCCTCGCATTTGATCTGCCAGGTTATCAACTTCATTGGCGTAGAGAGTTAGGTTGTCAAATTGGTTCATGAAGATGCGAGGTTGAAAACCGATCGTGGCTTTCTGGCGTGCTATTTCGAAACTCTTGGTTTCAAAGGCACTGTAGCCCCATGGCTTGACCCAGATGTTGGTTGCTCCTGTCAATATGACAAATATGATTGCCAGGGCGAAGACAGGAGCAGAGATCCTTGCAAGGCCGACTCCGGCGGCCTTGAGTGCCACCGTTTCGCTGTCTGCAGAAAGTCGACCTAATCCGATCATGATGCCCATGAGAAAAGCGAGAGGCAGTGAGATGGAAAAGAAAGTTGGCAGCAGGGTTGCGAGTAGAATCAGGATGTCAGTTGGTGACACACCTTTTTCTATAATCAGGCCAACCAGTTTGACGGCTTGTCCCATCACCATAACCATGGTGAAGATGACAATGCAAAGTAAGGTGGGCGAGAGAATTTCCCTGATAATATATCGATGAATTTGCGTGACTGACATAGTCGCGCATAATAGTACAGTCATAAAGCGCTTGTAAACGTCCTTTGTATTTAAAAAGCACTTGCGTTATGTAGACCCTCATGTTATACGGATGAGCTGTTTATTACACACGCCTTTTGACCCGGACCGGGTGCCTGACATGGGGTCAGGTCGGTTGCAGGGAATGATGAAGGCGGCGGCAAAACCTAACGAAAGAGGAGTTTTAAAATGTCACAGATCACAATGAAACAACTGTTGGAAGCCGGCGTACACTTTGGTCATCAGACCCGTCGCTGGAATCCTAAAATGAAGCCTTATATTTTCGGCGCTCGTAACGGTATCTATATTATCGATCTGCAGAAAACCGTTCGTTATTTCCGGACTGCTTACAGCTTTATTCGTGATATCTCTGAGAAGGGCGAGAAGGTCCTTTTTGTAGGTACCAAGAAGCAAGCGCAAGATTCAATCCTTGAGGAATCTCTCCGCGCCGATCAATACTACGTTAACAATCGTTGGTTGGGTGGCATGCTGACCAACTTCTCCACAATCAAGCGTAGCATCGATCGTCTCAAGAAGATTGAGGCGATGTCAGAAGATGGTACTTACGATTTACTTCTTAAGAAAGAAGTTCTTCAACTTGATCGTGAAAAAGCTAAACTGGAAAAAAGTCTTGGTGGCATTAAAAACATGACGCGCTTACCTGCTGCTGTTTTTATTGTTGATCCCAATAAGGAAGAGATCGCTGTCAAGGAAGCCCGTAAGCTCGGTATTCCTGTCGTAGCTGTCGTCGATACCAACTGTGATCCTGAAGGAATCGATTATATTATTCCAGGAAACGACGATGCGATTCGTGCTCTTCGTCTCTTTGCTTCGAAGATGGCTGATGCCTGTCTCGAGGGAACAGCTGCTCGTCAGGATAAACTGCGTAACGATGCTGAAGGTGCCGATCAGGAAGAAGAAGTTGCACCTGTTGTTGCTGAAGGGCCAGAGACAGTTGTTATCGAAAAGGTCGCTGCCGCTCCAGTTGAGGCTCCTGCCGAGGCTCCTGTGGAAGCCGCTACTGAAGCACCAGTAGAAGCTGCTGTAGAGTCGGATGCACCTGCAAAAGATTAAGACTGCATTATTGTTAGACGACAAAAAAGGCGGTCTGCATTGCAGCCGCCTTTTTATCAGAAAAACTACATAACTTAATAAAAATAGTAGGTTAGAGGAGGTTTCACCGTGGCAACAATTACAGCAAAGATGGTAGGTGAGTTGCGCGCCAAGACTGGTGCCGGAATGATGGATTGCAAAAAGGCTTTAACCGAAGCAGGCGGCGACATGGAACAAGCTGTCGACTTTTTGCGTAAGAAGGGCCTTTCAGCTGCTGCAAAGAAATCTGGACGGGTTGCCGCGGAAGGCATGATTGCCGCTGCTGGTAATGGTCAGAGTGGGGCCTTGGTGGAAATTAATTCCGAGACCGACTTTGTCGCTAAGAATGACGCTTTTCAGGCCTTCTCCAATGGCGTTGTTGGCGTAGTCCTGAGTCAGAAGCCTGCGGATGTTGATGCACTCAAAGGTTTGGACTTTCCGGGTAGTGGTCGTAACGTTGGTGAAGAACTGACACACCAGATCGCAACTATCGGCGAGAATATGAATCTTCGTCGTTTTGAGCGCCTTGAGAGCAACTCAGGTGCTACGGCTTCTTATATTCATGGCGCTGGAAAGATTGGTGTCTTGGTTCAACTCGACGCAGAGAAAGCCGATGATCCTAAAGTTGCTGAAACTGCTCGCATGTTAGCCATGCACGTAGCCGCCGCCAACCCTCAGTACCTGACTCGCGAAGATGTGCCTGCAGAAGTAGTTGAGCGTGAAAAAGATATCATGCGTGTTAAGGCTATCGAAAGCGGCAAGCCTGAGAATATAGTTGATAAAATCATTCTAGGACAGATCAACAAGTTCTTTGGAGAGATTTGTCTTCTTGAGCAGGTTTACGTTATTGATCCAGACCAGAAGGTTGGTAAAGTAGTAGAGAACTTGGCCAAGGAAATTGGTGGGCAAGTCACTCTTGCAGCATATTCACGTTTCCAACTTGGTGAAGGTATCGAGAAAAAGGAAGATGATTTTGCAGCTGAAGTCGCTTCGATGACCAAGTAATCTTTGCCTGGTTTCATCTGACTTCAAAGATCCAGTGAAGACGACATCAACATAGCGGAGATACCATGACACAAAAATCCAGTTATAAGCGGATATTGCTCAAATTAAGTGGTGAAGCATTGGCTGGCAATCAAGGCTATGGTATTGACCCTGATATTATCATGGGAATCGCCAAGGAAATCCGTGGTGTTGTAGACCTTGGGGTACAGCTCGCTATCGTGATTGGTGGTGGGAATATATTCCGTGGTGTCGCAGCGTCATCAGCAGGGATGGATAGAGCCAGCGCCGATTATATGGGTATGTTGGCAACTGTGATGAATAGCCTCGCTCTACAAGACGCTTTGGAAAAAGCGGGTGTTGTTACACGGGTTCAATCCGCAATTGAAATGCAGGAAATTGCTGAGCCATATATAAGACGCCGAGCGGTTCGTCACCTGGAAAAAGGTCGAGTCGTTATCTTTGGCGCCGGTACGGGCAATCCTTTCTTTACCACGGATACTGCTGCCAGCTTGCGTGCCATTGAAATTGGAGCCGAAATTATTCTCAAGGCAACAAAAGTTGATGGTGTGTATAATGCAGATCCTGCCAAAGACAAAAATGCTGTTAAATATGATCAGTTGTCGTATCTTGATGTGCTAAAACAGGGGTTGCAAGTTATGGACTCTACGGCGACATCCCTGTGCATGGATAATAACTTGCCGATTCTTGTATTTAATCTGACGACGACTGGCAATATTCAAAAAGTTGTCTGCGGTGAGAAGATCGGAACTGTTGTCAAAGGAGAATGATGTCATGATTGCAGATATTAAGTCCACGGCCAGTGCTGGTATGGCAAAAGCACTCGATTCGTTTAAGCGTGAGCTGAGCAAAGTCCGTACCGGGCGAGCGTCACTCTCTCTTCTCGATGATATCAGGGTTGATTATTATGGTACTCCAACACCTCTGAATCAAGTTGCCGCTCTTGCTGTGCCGGAACCACGGATGATTACTATCCAGCCTTGGGAGAAGAATCTAGCTGGTGACATTGAAAAGGCGATCCTTAAGTCAGACCTCGGGTTGAATCCTTCCTCAGATGGTCAGTTGATTCGCTTGGCTTTTCCACCTTTGACTGAAGAGCGTCGTAAAGACATGGTTAAGCAGGTTAAGCGGATGGGGGAAGATGCCAAGATTGCTGTGCGTAATGCGCGTCGTGAGGCCAATGACACTCTAAAAGCTTTTGAAAAAGACAAAGATATCTCTGAAGACGAGCAAAAACGTGGCGAAAAAGAAGTCCAGGATCTAACAGACGACTACGTTGCACGCGTTGACCAAGTTCTTGCAGAAAAAGAAAAGGACTTGATGGAGATCTGATCCCGGTGATGTTCTGGGTCGCGATTCCTAAGTATAGAGAAGCGATGACAGTATCGACTGTGGCGCATGTTGTGACTTGTCATGCTGGTAAAATCATCGAGTGAATCCAGAGGGCGCCTTTTGGGCGCCCTTTTTATTTCCCTTGATTAATGATTCAGAGAAGGTAACTTTTACAGGCTGTTCCCTGCTTTTTGTCGTTTGAAGATGATCTATCGCCCTGTTGCCCGAATTGTTCTCTCTATGCTACTTTAAAAAAGATTTTTTCTCTTCATCGAGGCTTCACTAGTTTATGCAGATTCCAACACACCTCGCAATTATTATGGATGGCAATGGTCGATGGGCAGAACAACGTCATTTGCCACGTATTCTGGGCCATCGTAAAGGTGTGGAAACTGTTCAGTCTGTTGTTGACGATTGCTTAGAGTTGGGCGTTCGATATCTTACTCTCTACGCGTTCAGTTCAGAAAACTGGGGACGCCCCCGGGACGAAGTTGACGCGCTGATGGGGCTCCTTGGCAGCTTCTTAAAAAAGGAACTGAGCCAACTTCAAAAGCGTGGCATTCGTCTTGTGGCTGTTGGCGAGTTGGATCGTCTGCCTAAACCGATCAGTAAAATCCTCAAAGACATCATACAAAAAACCGCAGATAATGATCTCATGGTTTTGAATCTGGCTCTCTCCTATGGCTCAAGGAATGAATTGACACGAGCGGTGCAAGCAATAGGTCAGGACATTACCGCCGGTAAATTGAAGGCCGGGGATATTACTGAGGAGATGATTTCTGACGCTCTTGACACAAAGGATATCCCTGATCCAGATCTCTTGATTCGGACCAGCGGAGAGATGCGCATCAGTAACTTCCTGCTTTGGCAGATCGCCTATTCTGAACTTTATTTTACCGAAGCCCTCTGGCCCGATTTTTCTCGGGAACTGTTGTTGCAGGCAATAACGGAATATAGCAATCGTCAACGACGTTTTGGCCTTACCAGCGCACAACTTCTTGGTGATGAATTTGATGACGGGGAGAGGAATCATTAAACAGCGAATTATCACAGCACTGATCGCCTTGCCATTGTTGATCCTTTGTGTCCTCTACTCAAGTCATGGCTTCTTTGCCGGACTTTTGTTTGTTGTCAATGCTTTGGCTTTACGTGAATTCTATCAAATGGCATTGCCTGCAGAGCGTCGCCTGGAAGGTTCCTTTTCTGTTGCGGCCGGTGTGCTCCTCTGTGTTGGCTTGTCCTACGCAACCAGCGGACCTTTGCTTCTTTTGAGCCTTGTGGCTCCCTGCCTTTTCCTGACCTTGCTTTACCTCTTTCGCTTTCAGGATATGCAGGTCGTCAGTCGTGACCTTGCGGTGAGCCTGTTTGGTTTGTTGTATGTCCCTTTATTGCTGTCACATGTAATTCTGTTGCACGGTTTGTCTTCAGGAAAGGCATGGGTTTTTCTCGTACTGTTCGTGGTTATGGCCAGTGATTCTCTGGCATATTTTGTGGGTAGAAGCTTGGGTAAACACCGCCTTTATGAAGCCGTCAGCCCGAAGAAAACCGTTGAAGGCTCAATCGGTGGCCTTGTTGGTGGAGTCCTTGGGGCTTTGATCTGCAAGCTGATTTTCTTTGCCGAATTAAGCTTTTTTGACATCCTGTTCCTTGGTCTGGGCGTTGGTGCTTTTAGTCAACTCGGCGATTTGGTTGAATCGTTATTGAAAAGAAGCTTTGGTGTGAAAGACTCCGGCTCCCTGATTCCTGGGCATGGTGGCTTGCTGGACCGACTCGATAGCCTGCTGTTTGCTTTTCCTGTGACATACTATTATGCCGTGTGGGTGTTTGCATGAAGCGTTTAGCTATCCTTGGTTCCACAGGTTCTATCGGAGTAAGCACTCTTGAAATAGTTAAGGAGCATCCTGATCGTTTTAAGGTGATAGCTCTGACAGCAGGTCGAAACTTGGCTTTGCTTGAAGAACAGATTAAGCGCTTCAACCCTGAAACGGTTGCCGTTCCTGATCAGGAAAATGCGCAGCGTCTCCAGAGTCGAATAGGTAATAACGGACCCCGCGTCCTCTATGGAACCGCGGGTCTGATTGCCTGTGCTGTAGACTCCGCGGCTGATATGATTGTCTCTGCAATTGTTGGCGCCGCTGGACTCGAGCCGACTCTTGCCGCTATTCAAGCCGGCAAAGATGTGGCTTTAGCCAATAAAGAGACACTGGTCATTGCCGGTGAATTGGTCATGGCTGCTGCGGTAAAATCGGGAAGTCGCATCTTTCCGGTTGATAGTGAACATTCCGCGATTTTTCAATCCCTCGAAGGTCATCGTAAAGAAGATGTTCGTCGTCTTATCCTGACCGCTTCGGGAGGGCCGTTTCGTAACTGGTCTCTCGATGATTTGCAAGAGGTGACACCTAAAGATGCCTTAGCGCACCCCAACTGGACTATGGGTAGAAAAATCACCATTGATTCTGCAACCATGATGAACAAGGGGTTGGAGGTGATAGAAG
>CBDUFN010000029.1:0-19176 GCA_965366475.1 uncultured bacterium
TCCCTGAGGGCGGCCGCTATTATCTGGCTGCTCGTATCCACGCCTGGGACATGCCGAGCCCGGGAGAGCCCTATGGCAAATTAGGAGATGAGGACCCAACGTTGCTGGACGTGGAGACCGGTCGCTTTATTAAAGATGTGAGTATCGTGATGACGCCTTTTTCTGGCGCATATCAACCAGGGAAAAGTCAGCGCCCTTTTTAAGGGTTGCTTGAGCGATTGAGTTGAACCAGTCGTGTCAGTTTATCATTGTGTTAAAACAACAAAGAGGCCGACTTCAATATGAAGTCGGCCTCTTTGTTCGTGGTTATATTATGAAACTCACAAGCTCTTGAATGCTTTACTGGCGGCCTCAATAGTTTTGTCGAGATCTTCCTGTGAGTGGGCAACGCTCATGAAGCCTGACTCGTACTGCGATGGGGCGAGGTTGATGCCAGAATCGAGCATGCTGCGGAAGAATCTGGAGAAGACGGCCGGGGTTTCTTGTTTGACATCGCTGAAGTTAAAAACTTCTTCTGCTTGGAAGTAGGTGCAAAACATGCCGCCGACGCGTTGTAGTGATGTTGGGACATTGGCGTTTTGTGCCGCTTCTTTAAGGCCGTTGCAGAGGTAAGCGCTTTTCTCTTCGAGAGTTTCGTAAAAACCGTCTTCTTTAAGTAACTCAAGGGTTGCTATGCCCGCGCTCATTGCGAGCGGATTGCCAGAGAGGGTGCCTGCCTGGTAGACCCCTCCTTCGGGAGAGAGGCTCTCCATAATTTCACGCTTGCCGCCGAAGGCGCCGACCGGAAGTCCGCCACCAATGATCTTGCCAAGACAGACCAAATCGCCTCGTACGCCGAAACGTTCCTGAGCTCCACCGTAAGCAACGCGAAAGCCTGTCATGACCTCATCGATGATCAATACGATGCCTTCTGCATCACAGATTTGGCGAAGACCTTCCAGAAAACCTTTTTTGGGGGCCACGCAACCCATGTTGCCTGCAATCGGTTCGAGAATGATACAAGAGATCTCACCCTTGTTCGCCTCAACCATCGCCTTGGTCTCTTCGAGGTCGTTATAGGTGGCTGTCAGGGTGAGTTTGGCAAAGTCCGCAGGGACTCCTGGAGAGGTTGGGACTCCGAAGGTTGCCAACCCGCTGCCGGCTTTAACTAGAAGAGAATCGGCGTGTCCATGGTAGCATCCGTCAAATTTTAGGATTTTGTCACGGCCTGTATAGCCGCGAGCCAAACGGATGGCACTCATGGTTGCCTCAGTTCCCGATGAGACCATGCGCACTTTCTCAATGTTGGGGTAAGCTTCGCAAACCATCTCTGCTAGCTGAGTTTCGCGTGCGGTAGGGGCCCCAAAGGAGGCTCCTGTTGCAGCTGTTTTCTGGATTGCTTCAACGACCTTAGGGTGGCAGTGTCCCAGAATCATTGGCCCCCAGGAGCCGACGTAGTCAATGTAGGCGTTGTCGTCAGCGTCGTAAATTTTCGAACCGGCGGCACGGGCGACAAAGATGGGGTCGCAGCCAACAGATTTGAATGCACGCACCGGGCTGTTGACGCCGCCTGGAATAACCTGCTTGGCTTTAGCAAAAAGGGCGGAAGATTTTTGGTGATTCATGACGGCTCCTTAAGGAAGTTGCTTTAGGCGAGGATTCTGTCCTTTCGACAGGGTCCTGAGCTGTAGGTTGTCTCTTTTCTGTTTTGTTCAAAAGCAGGGCTGTCTTTACTCTGTTTTCGAATTGACACCTGTTAGCATAGCCTTTGGAGGCTGTCAAGCGGTGGTCTGGTTGAGTAGGAGAGGCTTCCTTTGCGCATTAGTTTTAGTTATACTAAAAAACCTGTTAGACTTTACCTGCTATTAGACAAAATATATCCTTGTTCAACTAATATATTGATCATTCCTAGTGCTTATTGCCTTCCTTAGACTTTTGAAGTAAAACTAAAAGATTCTTATTGTATACAGTTTGACTTTGGTTGATAACTGCTTTATAACCGCTGGTCTGACCAATTTACAAGGTAGGGTGTATGGCTGATCTACTTGTCATCCTGGTGAGCGCAATTTTTGTCAACAACTTTGTGTTGGCGCGCTTTCTGGGGATCTGTCCGTTCCTGGGTGTTTCCAAAAAGGTGGAAACCGCGCTTGGGATGGGGATGGCTGTTACTTTTGTCATGACCGTGGCGACTGTTGTGACTTGGTTTGTCCAGTATTTCGTTTTGATCCCTTTCGGTATAGAATATCTGCAAACCATTGCTTTCATCTTAGTGATTGCCTCCTTGGTGCAATTAGTGGAGATGGTTATTCAAAAGGTCAGCCCGGTCCTCTACCAATCTTTGGGTATTTTTCTTCCTCTAATTACTACAAACTGTGCTGTCCTCGGCTTGGCTGTTCTTAATATCCAGAAGGATTACACCTTTCTGGAAGGAGTCGTTTTTGCCATTGGGGCCGCACTGGGCTTCACTCTTGCTTTGGTTCTGTTTGCCGGTTTGCGTGAACGATTGGAGCTCTGCGCTGTTCCTCAAAGTTTTCGGGGGACAGCTATTGCATTGGTGACTGCTGGCCTTTTGTCTTTGGCGTTTATGGGGTTTGCGGGCTTGGTTAAAGGCTGATCCTCCATTTTGAATCTTGTGTTAAGTAGCTTTTAGGTCTTGTTATGCTCGCAGCTATATTGAGTCTCGGATGTATTGGTTTGATTGCCGCCATTGCGCTCGGCTTTGCCGCCAAAAAGTTTGCTGTGGAAGTCGATCCGCGTGAACTTGCAGCCATTGAGGTTTTGCCTGGAGCAAATTGTGGTGCCTGTGGTTATCCTGGCTGCGCTGGTTATGCCAAGGCTGTCGTTTCAGGGTCTGTTGACTTGAACCTGTGCCCGCCTGGTGGTGCTGATGTGGTGACAAGGTTGGCGCGCATTCTTGGTGTCGAGGCCTCAGCCGTTGCGAGGGAAATTGCCGTTGTCCTCTGCCAGGGTGATAACCATAAGGCGCAACTTAAGTATCGCTATTTGGGTCTGGAAGATTGTACTGCCGCACAACGGCTTTCTGGTGGGCCAAAACAGTGCCCGGGTGGGTGCTTAGGTCTTGGTTCGTGTCAACGAGCTTGCCCTTTCGATGCTATTGAGATGACTGCTGATGGCCTGGCTGTTATCAGTCGTGAAAAATGCACAGGTTGCCGGAAGTGTGTTGCTGTTTGTCCGCGTAACGTTATTCGTATGACACCCTATGAATCAGCGATTCATGTGCTTTGTAATAGCCATGATAAAGGGGCCGTGGTTCGTAAATACTGTCAGATCGGTTGTATTGGTTGTCATATCTGCCAAAAAACAGTTCCTGATGCTTATAAGATCGAAAATTTTCTCGCAGAAGTTGTTTATGAACGTGATGACGAAGCAATCGAAGCGATCACCAAATGTCCAACTAAATGCATTCGGGATTTCGAAGAATCTTATCCCGACGGCAGTAAGCTGTTGCCTGCGACGAAAAAATCGGATGCAGCCTGATGATGGTTTGAAGCGATGAAATTGACAACATTTACAGGTGGCATACATCCTCCGGACAACAAACAATGGTCGTCACATAAGGCGATTGAAGATTGTCCCATGCCTACCGAGTTCATCGTGCCTTTGGCTCAACATATTGGAGCCCCATCGGTCGCAATTGTTGAAGTTGGCCAGTCTGTCGCCAAAGGTCAGGAAATCTCTTCAGCGAAAGGCTTTGTCTCGGTGCCGGTTCACGCTCCGACTTCCGGTGAAGTCGTTGCTATCGAAGACCGGCCACACCCCTGGGGAATGTCGCTCCCCGCTGTCGTGATTAAACCAGATGGAGAAGATCTCTGGAGTCCGGAGTTGTGTGCTGACAGTCCAGAGGAGCTCTCTATTGACGAGATTGTCGAAAAGGTTCGTACTGCGGGTGTCGTTGGTATGGGGGGCGCGGCCTTCCCGGCGCACGTCAAAATGTCGCCTCCGCCTGAAAAAAAAATCGACACTCTAATCTTGAACGGGGTCGAATGCGAGCCGTATTTGACTGCAGACCACCGTATGATGCTTGAAGAGCCTGAACGAATTCTGCAGGGTGTCGCCTTGATGCAGTATGTCTTCGGTGCTGAGAGGGTCGTCATTGGTATTGAGGCTAACAAGCCGGATGCTATTACGTTTCTTGAGAAGGAGTGCGCAGGAACTCCAGTCGAGATTATGTCTCTTCAGATCAAGTATCCACAAGGTGCGGAAAAACAGCTGATTGCGGCAGTTACCGGCAAGGAAGTTCCTTCTGGGGGGCTGCCGATGGATGTCGGTGTTGCTGTGCACAACATTTCCACTGCGGCTGCGGTGTCGGATGCAGTTTTGTATGGTCGGCCGCTGATTGAACGAATCTGTACCGTGACGGGACCGGTCATCCGTGAACCGAAAAATCTGAGAATTCGAATCGGCACCCCTCTCTCTCATCTGGTTGATGTCTGTGGCGGGTTGCTTGAGGAACCCGGAAAAATTGTCCTTGGTGGCCCTATGATGGGCTTTACTCAATTGGGGTTTGATGTGCCGGCTATCCGGGGAACGTCCGGATTATTGCTGTTGCGTGAAGGCGATGTTGATTGCCGTCCAGAGGGGCCTTGTATCCGTTGCTCCCGATGTGTGCAGGCTTGCCCGATGAGTCTTTTGCCAACGACTATCGCGGCTTATTCTCGTCGTGATCTTCTGGCAGAAGCCTCTGAATATTGTGCTATGGATTGTATTGAGTGTGGAAGTTGTAGTTACGTATGTCCGGCAACGATTCCTCTGGTGCAGGTGATTCGTTACGGTAAAGCAGCTATTCTTGCTAAAAAGAGGAATTCTTAAAGATTGTGAGCCAGCAACTTTATTTGTCATCTTCGCCGCATATTCACTCGGGCGATTCTACGAGCAAGGTCATGCGCGCTGTTCTGTACAGTTTGGTGCCAGCTTGTGGTGTTGCTGTCTATTTCTTCGGAATGCCGGCTCTGACGGTTTTGGCGATTGCAACTCTGGGCTGTCTTGCCACCGAAGTCGTCTGTCAACGTCTGATGGGACAACCGGTTACCATTGCGGACGGTAGTGCAGCTATTACCGGAGTTCTTCTTGCTCTTAATCTGCCACCTTCGAGTCCTTGGTGGTTGACCTTGCTCGGTGCCGTTATTGCTATTGTTATTGGTAAGCAAGTTTACGGTGGGCTTGGTTCAAATCCGTTCAACCCTGCATTGGTAGCCAGAGTTGTGCTGCTTATTTCTTTTCCCGTACAGATGACAACATGGTCTGTTCCTGCTCCAATTGGTTCAGGCCTTGATCTTGTTACAGCTGCGACGCCTTTGGGTGAATGGAAGAACGCAGTTATGTTAACCGGACAGCTTCCGCCGGACATGAACGCCGGTTTGCTGGATTATTTTATAGGGAATATGGCGGGTTGTATCGGTGAAGTATCAGCCTTGGCACTGTTGCTTGGCGCTGCCTATCTTCTTTATAAGCGTATCCTTACCTGGCACATCCCTACTGCTTTTGTTGGAACAGTGGTCGCCTTGTCTGGGGTGTTCTGGTTGATTAACCCAGCTAAGTATCCCTCTCCTCTTTTCCATCTCCTAACGGGTGGCCTGGTTCTTGGTGCCTTCTATATGGCAACGGACATGGTGACCACTCCTGTTTCCTTCCGGGGGATGTTGCTGTTTGGCGTAGGGTGTGGTGTGCTGACCGTTTTGATCCGACTCTTTGGGGGCTACCCTGAAGGGGTTTCCTTCGCAATCTTGCTTATGAATGCGGCAACTCCTTTAATTGATCGCTACACCAAACCGAGAACTTTCGGTACCTTTCGGCAGGGGGGGGCGTCATGAACGGCACTCTGCGTTTGGTCCTGGTTTTAACGTTGATTACCGCCGGTGCCGGGTTTATCTTGTCCTTGGTTGAGGGAGTGACACGTGAGCCTATCGCCGAACAGAGGCGTCTGGAAACCTTGCGCGCTTTGCAGGCCGTTTTGCCCCCGGCAGATAATTCTCCGGATCAGGATACCGTTCAGTTGGTTTCGGGGCAGGATAAGCGTGGTCGGGATCTGTTGAGAACTTTTTATCGAGGCAGGCAGGATGCTTTGCTGAGCGGCGTTGCTTTTAAAGTTGTCGCTCCCGATGGTTATAGTGGCAATATCACTGTAATGGTAGGGGTTGATTCTGTCGGGACGGTCGCCGGAGTTGAAATTTTGAGTCACAATGAGACGCCTGGCCTTGGTGACAAAATAACCCAACCGGCATTTAAGTCGCATTTTGTTGGCAAGAACCTGAAAAATGCTGATTGGCGTGTTAAGAAAGATGGCGGCGAATTTGACCAGATAACTGGCGCAACAATTTCTCCGCGTGCGGTGGTGGGGGCTGTCCGCAAGGGGTTGGAGTTTTACCGTGATCACCGTGTGGAGATTCTTGCTGAAGAACGGGAGGCCTCTCAATGACTTTAGGGCGTGAGTTCCGTAAAGGCTTTTGGTATGAGAATGCTGTCTTCAGGCTTTTGCTCGGTCTGTGTCCTGCTTTAGCTGTGACTACGAGCGCCGAAAATGGCCTCGGTATGGGGTTAGCCACCACTTTTGTGCTGGTCTGCTCCAATATAGTCGTCTCTTCTCTACGTAAGGTTATTCCACCGAAAGTCCGTATTCCCTCATTTATTGTCGTGATCGCTTCTTTTGTTACTGTGGTGCAGCTTTGCATGGAGGCTTATTTTTATGATCTCTACAAAGCTTTGGGCATCTTTATCCCGTTGATTGTCGTAAACTGTTTAATTTTAGGCCGTGCAGAGGCCTTTGCTTCCAAGAATCGACTGGTCCCCGCAATGGTTGACGGCGTAGGTATGGGGCTTGGTTTCACGTTGGCTCTGGTTGTTCTCGGTGCAGTACGCGAACTTTTCGGCTCGGGCACTTTTTTCGGTTATGTTGTGTTCGGCGAAAGCTATCAACCGTTACTGTTGATGATCCTTCCCCCCGGCGCATTTATTGCCATGGGACTTTTGTTGGCCGGAATGAATCTTTTTGATGCGCGAAAACGATAAACAAAACTCTCTTTAGGTATGGGCTTTTGCTCCCACTCTCTCTGTATTAATTCACTCTAAGATGGCTAATTAGCGCGTCTTTCTTCTCTTTTAAGTTCCTGACTAAAATACTCCTAAAGCCGCAAATATCGGGCGTTTGTGCCTTGTGTGATTGCATACAGTATACTGTATTTTTCCCTTGACAAAGATATGTTTTTATCCTAACTTGCTGTCGGCCAAAAGCCGAATTGCTATACGTGCGGCTAATGGAATTTACAACCTCACCTGGCAGGAGGATTTTATCAATGCTGGACAGTTATTTACCGATTATTACTCTGATTGTTATCGCCCTTTGTTTCTCTATCGGGTCGATCATCTTTTCGCGCCTGATCGGAGAAAAGAAGCCATCGGCAGTCAAGTTGTCCCCGTATGAGTGTGGAATGCCACCCGTCGGTTCGGCTCGTGAGCGGTTTTCAATTAAGTTCTACATTATCGCCATGCTCTTTATCGTTTTTGATATTGAGGTCGTTTTCATGTACCCCTGGGCCGTCATGTTTAAGCGTCTCGGTCTGTTTGGGTTTATGGAAATGGGCGTATTTATTCTGATTCTTCTCGTTGGTTACGCATACGTTTGGAAAAAAGGAGCTCTGGAATGGGAGTAGAGGAATCTCTAGGTAATAACGTTATTACCACGTCTCTGGATACGATCGTCAATTGGTCTCGTTCCAGGTCTCTCTGGCCGTTGACCTTTGGTTTGGCTTGTTGTGCTATCGAGATGATGGCGACTGGTGCCGCTCGTTTTGACTTGGACCGGTTTGGTGTCCTTTTTCGTGCTTCGCCGCGCCAGGCTGACGTCATTGTTATTGCTGGAACGGTCACGAAAAAGATGCTGCCAGTTATTCAGACAGTTTATGAGCAAATGCCTGAACCGCGTTACGTTATTGCAATGGGTGCTTGCGCTTGCTCGGGCGGTATCTTTGATACCTACAGCACGGTTCAAGGCGTTGATGAGGTCCTTCCTGTTGATGTTTATGTGCCAGGTTGTCCTCCACGTCCTGAAGGTTTGCTGTATGGCATTATGAAGCTCCAGGAGCAGATCATGAGGGAGCGCAATTCATTTGGTGCTGCCATTGGTGTAGGCGAGCGGATCGCTGGCTAAACCTTGCTGAATTGGCAATTTTAACCCAGATAAACAGGATGCAACCGTTATGAGTGTACAGGCTGTTGTTGATAAGCTGAAAGCCAAGTTTGGCGATACGGTCCTTGAAACCATAGAGTTTCGTGGAGAGACTACTGTGATCGTCAAGAAAGAGGAGATTGTTGCTGTCTGTTCCTTTCTCAAGGAAGACGTTGGCTTTAATTTCCTGACTGATCTTTGTGGTGTTGACTATATGGGGCAGGCTCCACGTTTTATGGTGGTTTACCAGCTTTACAATATTGGTACTCACATGCGCCTTCGTATTAAGGCCCCGGTTGAAGAGGCTGATACCACGATTGATACCGTGACCGGCGTTTGGTCTACGGCGAATTGGTTGGAGAGAGAGTGCTGGGACCTTATGGGTATTACCTTTAATAATCACCCGGATCCTCGCCGTATCTTGTTGGCTGAGGATTGGGAAGGTCATCCTCTCCGCAAGGATTATCCTGTTCAGGGCCCGGATCGCGAGCCTTACCAGGGTCGAGTGGAATAAAGTCTTTTAGCTTAAACTCAAGCGTATTCTGAATATAGACGAGGCAGAAAAATGGCGAATTTTGAAACCATGACCATCAATATGGGCCCTCAGCATCCTTCAACTCACGGGGTGTTGCAGTTGGTTCTTGAGTTGGATGGCGAGATTGTCCGCAAAGCTACACCGCATATTGGCTTTTTGCATCGTGGTGTAGAGAAGTTGGCGGAGCACCGTACCTACCATCAGGTGTTGCCTCTGACCGACCGGCTCGATTACCTGGCTCCGATGCATAACAACCTTGGTTATGTGTTAGCCGTGGAAAAGTTGCTCGGCATTACAGATGAAATTCCTGAGAGGGCGCAGGTTGTGCGTGTTCTGCTCGCGGAATTGACCCGTATCAAGAGTCATCTGGTCTGGTTGGCGTGCCACGCCCTCGATATCGGCGCTATGACGGTCTTCATTTACGCTTTCCGTGAGCGTGAGCACATCATGGACATCTACGAGAAGGTCTCCGGCGCCCGAATGACCACCAACTATTTCCGTGTTGGCGGACTCTCTGCGGATCTTCCTGCTGGTTTGGAAGCTGAAATTCGTACATTTATTAACGCTATGCCTGGGCATATTGAAATGTATGAAGGTTTGCTGACAGGCAACAAGATCTGGCAGAAGCGTATCCAGGATGTTGGTGTTATAAGTGCTGAGGATGCGATTGATCTTGGTGTGACTGGTCCGTCCTTGCGAGGTTCTGGTGTTGATTGGGACTTGAGACGTGACCAACCGTATTCAGGTTACGAAAATTACGATTTTGATGTAATCGTTGAAGAAGGTTGCGATACATGGGCACGCTACCATGCTCGCCTGAAGGAAATGCATCAGTCCTGTAAAATTATCCATCAAGCCCTTGATAAGTTGAAGCCTGGTCCGGTTCTGGCTGATGTGCCTAAGGTTGTGTTGCCTTCCAAGCAGGATACGGTGAACACGATTGAAGGCTTGATCCATCACTTTAAATTGATCAGCGAAGGTTTCAAGCCTGAGAAAGGCGAGGTCTACGTCGGCGTCGAGAATCCGAAGGGTGAAGTCGGCTTCTATCTTGTTTCCGATGGATCAGCTAGGCCTTACCGGATGAAAATTCGTCCAGCCTCATTTATCAATCTCCAGGCCTTGCCCAAGATGTGTGAAGGTTCGATGATTGCCGATGTTGTGGCAGTTATCGGAACGCTTGACATCGTTTTGGGTGAGATCGACCGCTAATCTGCTGCGAGGATAAGGAACCAGCCATGAGTGAAGCAGTCGAAGCAACTGTAGAAGAGCAAGATGTGGATTTGACCGGAGCAAATCAGATTCTCGACAAGTATGTCGATTTCCCGGGTGCATTGATGCCGGCTCTTCAGGAAATTCAAGAATTTTACGGTTATATCCCCGAGCCAACGGTGCACCTTACGGCCGAAAGATTGAACGTCTATACCAGCCAGATTTACGGCGTGTTGACATTCTATGCGCAGTTTCATCTTGAGCCACGTGGTAAGTACATTATCCGTGTCTGCATGGGAACGGCTTGCCATGTTAAGGGAGCTGGCCGAATAGCTGACATCATCAAAGAGCGATTGGGTGTCGGTCATGCCGAGACAACAGAGGATCTTAAGTTTACTGCCGAATACGTGGCTTGCATCGGTGCTTGTGGTATGGCGCCGGTTATTATGGTTAACGATGGCACTTACGGTTCGTTGACCGTCCAGAAAACGGACGAAGTCGTTAAAAAATACCAGCAGATGGATTGATAATAGACCGAGGATTTTATGGCCGAAACAGCTGAAAATATCCAAGTACTGATCTGTACCGGAACCGGTGGCTTTGCCTCTGGTGCCCAGAGTGTCATTGATGCTTTCGAATCCGAGTTTGAGAAACAGGGTGTCGAGGGCAAGATTGGCAAGCGTTGTGATATCAAGAAGACCGGTTGCCGTGGGCTTTGCGCCAATGACGTTCTGGTTGATGTCGTGCTGCCTGGCCAGGAAGCTGTGACTTACGATTTTGTGACACCTGAATTGGTTCCGCAGATCGTTGAAGAGCACATGCTCAAAAATGAGGCCGTCGAAAAAAAGGTCGCAGGCAAATACTACAACCAGTTTCTTGAGAAGCAGCAGCGGATCATCTTCTCACGTTGTGGCACCATAGACGCCGAAAGTCTTGATGATTTTCTCGCTCATAAGGGGTTCACCGGCATCAGAAAAGCTGTGACCATGTCCCCAGAGGAAGTTATAGAGGAAGTCAAAAAGTCAGGACTGCGTGGTCGCGGTGGCGGTGGTTTCCCTACTGGCGTCAAGTGGTCTTTTTGTAAGGCGACTCCCGGCGAGAACAAATATCTGATCTGTAACGCTGATGAAGGTGACCCAGGTGCCTTTATGGACCGTTCGGTACTCGAAGGCGACCCCTATGGTCTGATCGAGGGCATGATGATAGCCGCCTATGCGATCGGTTGTAAGTTTGGTTATGTTTATTGTCGTGCTGAGTATCCTTTGGCTATTAAGCGTCTGCAAAAAGCAATCGACGTATGTACCGAGAAAGGTTATCTCGGCAAGGATTGCATGGGTCTTGGTTTCGAATTTGAAATGCGGATCAAGGCTGGTGCCGGTGCTTTTGTTTGTGGAGAAGAGACAGCCCTCATGGCTTCGATTGAAGGTGAGCGTGGCATGTCACGTCCTCGTCCACCTTTCCCCGCGGTTAAAGGTCTTTGGGGTAAGCCGACCAACATTAACAATGTTGAGACCTTTGCCAACGTCGCCTATATCCTTTACAACGGCGCAGACTGGTATTCTTCAATAGGTACCGAAGGCACCAAGGGTACCAAGATCTTTGCCTTGACCGGTAAGGTCAAGCATACCGGTCTGGTTGAGGTCCCTGCTGGAACAACCATGAAGGAAGTCATCTACGATGTCTGTGGTGGCATTCTGAATAATCGTAAATTTAAAGCCGTTCAAGCCGGTGGCCCTTCGGGTGGTTGTTTGCCCGCAGAAGCTCTTGACGCCGAAGTCGATTACGACTCGCTGATCAAAGCTGGCGCGATGATGGGCTCTGGTGGCCTGGTTGTTATGGACGAAACCACCTGCATGGTCGACATTGCCCGATTCTTCCTCAACTTTACCCGTGTAGAGTCGTGCGGCAAATGTATCCCCTGCCGTATCGGTCTGAAGATTATGCTCGAGATCCTAGAACGCATCTGTTCTGGTGAAGGTCGTGAAGGCGATCTTGAATTACTTGAGAGCATGGCCTACGACATCAAGAAAAGTTCTCTTTGTGGTCTCGGCCAAACTGCGCCCAATCCGGTTCTCTCTACGCTACGATATTTCCGCCACGAATATGAGGCACATATCAAAGAAAAAGAGTGCCCATCGCATGCTTGCAAGCCTCTGCTGCATTTCAAAGTTATTGAAGAGAAATGTAAGAAGTGTGGAATCTGCCCTCGCGTCTGCCCCGTTGATTGTATTGCATGGGAAAAAGGCCAGGTTGCAGTTATTGATCGCGAGAAATGTACGGAATGTACCTCCTGCTATGACGCTTGTCGCTTCATGGCGATTGAATAGTCATTAATTAAAGATTATCACTGACGATAAGAGGACACGATGGTTAACCTGACAATCGACGGTAAACAGGTCACAGTCAGCAAGACGGCAACGATTTACGAAGCTGCCCAAGAGGCTGGAATTCATATCCCGGTACTCTGCTATGCTAAGAAACTGTTGCCTTATGGCGCATGCCGAGTCTGCCTGGTAGAGGTTGAGCAGATGAAGGGCCGCTTGATTCCTTCCTGCACCACACCAGTTAGTGAAGGTATGGTTGTGATCAGCACTTCGGATGAGATTAAAAAAGTCCGTAAAACGGTCATGGAGTTCCTGCTCGTAAACCACGTTCTTGATTGCCCTGTATGTGATAAGGGTGGCGAATGTGATTTGCAGGATCTTGCTTATGAATTCGAGTCTTGCTCTAACCGTTTTGAAGGCGAAAAATTCGATCTCCCAACCGATGAAGTTAACCCTCTGATTGAGCGTAATATGAACCGCTGTGTTCTATGCGGTAAATGTGTTCGTGTTTGTGATGAGATTGTAGGTTACGGTTCATACTCCTTTATTAATCGTGGATTTGAGACCAAAATCGCTACTGCGTTTGACCGTGGTCTGGACTGTGAATTTTGCGGTCAATGTCTTTCCATGTGCCCGGTTGGCGCTCTTTTACCGCGGCCCTTCAAGTTCAAAGCTCGCCCCTGGCAACTTAAAGAAGTCGATTCGGTCTGTGGTTACTGTGGTAACGGCTGTACCGTGACTCTTGGCGTTCTTGGTGACAAGGTCGAAACCATACGCTTTAACGATAAGATCGGTGTTAACGATGGCAACCTCTGTGTCCGTGGTCGATTCGGTTATTCTTACGTTAATCATGAAGACCGCCTGACCAAGCCATTAATTCGCAAGAACGGAGAACTTGTAGAAGCCGAGTGGGAAGAGGCTCTGCAGGTTGTTGCTGATGGTCTTGTCAAGGCACAGAAGGGGCAAGGCGCAGGAATTGTTTCCGGTGCGCGCCTGACCAACGAGGAGCTTTATGTCCTTAAGCAAGTTGCGAAGGAACTTGGCACGGATAATCTCGATCACTCGGGTGGTGAATGTTACAAGGGTGTGACTGAAGGATTGAAGGCGACCCTTGGCGTTGCCGCTTCGACAGGAACATTTCCTCAGATTGAACATGTTGATGTCATTCTGGCGATTCGCTCGGACTTTTATGAGACACACCCGGTTGTCGGCATGGACATTAATCAAGCCATTCGTCGCAATCATGCCAAGCTATTTGTTGTTGCAGATAAAAAAGGCAAGCTCGATAAACTCCCCGGTGCAAAAACCCTTTTGAGTAAACCTGGTTTGGAACTTGATGTTCTTAATGCCATGGCAAAGATCGTTATTGACGAAGGGTTAGCTAAAACTGAAGGTGTTGAAGGCTTTGAAGAATTGAAGGCTTCTCTCTCTGAATTTGATGCGTCGCAGGTTGCAGATCGGACTGGAGTTGCTCTGGAGACTCTTCAAGAGGCGGCACGACAACTAGTTGGTGCGAACAACTGTGCCATCATGATGGCCTATGGTCTCCCATATCAAGGTTACAGCAAGGAGTTAGCTGTTGCAGCTGCTAACTTGGCTCTTCTCTGCGGTATTCCTGGTCGTGATGGCAGTGGTCTTTATCTATGCGGTGAGAAATCGAATAGTCAGGGAGCTATCGACCTTGGCGTTGTTCCTCAGAATGCAGGAAAAGGCGTTCAAAAGATGCTGGATGCCGCCGCTGAAGGTAAGCTTGATGGTTTGTACGTCGTCGCTGAAGATCCACTGACAAGCTATCCTGATCGTGACAAGGTTGCTAAGGCTCTGGATAAAGTTGCTTTTCTGGTCGTTCAGGATCTGTTCCTCTCTTCAACGGCGTTGCAAGCTGATGTTGTTTTACCTGCGGCTTCGTTTGCAGAGAAGGATGGAACCTTTACAAATGCAGAGCGTCGTATCCAAAGGGTTCGTCCAGGGATTCCTAGCCCGGGCGAAGCGCGCACTGATGGAGCGATTTTCGAGGCTCTTGCTGTTAAATTTGGCAGCACAGTATCGTACACCGGTCCTGCTGCGATCTTTGCTGAAATAGGCAAGGATGTTAAGGCTTATGCTGAGTTCAACTTCAATGAAATAGGCCCACAGGGAGTTGTCTGGGGTGGTGATACTTTACAACCATCACATCATCAGTTGGTCGCTACTGTTGGTGGTGCAACTGTTGAAGGTGATTACCAGCTGGTTACCGGTAGCGCTCTTTATCACAGCGGTACAGTGTCAACCAAAGCCAAGGGTCCGATGGCAGTGCTGACAGAGGCTTATGTAGAGTTGTGCCGCGAAGATGCAAAAGACCTGAGCGTTATTGACGGCGATGTCGTTAAAGTTGTCGGAAATGACGCTGAGCTAAAGCTGAAAGTAAAAGTTGGAAATCGTTTGCCAAAGGGAGTTGTTTTTGCTCCTTACCACTTTGCCGAGGCTGAGGTAAATCGTCTCTATAAAGGCGAAGCTGTTATCTCGGTGAAAATCACTAAGTAAAGAATTGTTGGATATGCCCCGTTACAGCACATTAATGTGCTTGCGGTGTGGATAGTTTTAAACTTTAAGATCAATCTGATACGAGGAAGAGGAAGATCATGACGCCTGAAATGCTGAGCCTCTCTAACAGTCCTGGATTGTTTGTCGGGATTATGTTGCTGAAACTCCTGGTTGTCTTTGGTGTGACCATGCTCATTGTTGCTTATGCCACTTGGTGTGAGCGAAAAGTTATTGGTCATATGCAGACTCGTCTAGGACCGATGCGTACCGGTTGGCATGGACTCTTGCAGCCGATTGCCGATGGACTCAAGTTGTTTTTCAAAGAGGACATCATTCCGTCTGAAGCAACCAAAGTGCCTTTTCTTTTGGCACCGATGATGATTCTGGTCCCTGCGTTGATTACGGTTGCCGTAATTCCGTTTGGTCCTGACATCAGTGTGGCGGGCTTTTTGATCCCCCAACAGATAACTGACCTGAATATTGGCGTCCTGTACATTCTTGCCTTCGCAGGCTTGGGAATTTACGGCATTGTTCTCGCGGGTTGGGCTTCAAATAGTAAGTATTCTCTGCTCGGTGGTGTTCGCGCTACAGCTCAGATGATTTCTTACGAATTGGCTGCTGGGCTAACGATCATTGCAGTCTTCATGCTCTCCGAAACACTCAGTTTGCGAGAAATTGTTGCTTTACAGCAGCTTGATCTTTGGGGCGTCTGTTCGTTTGTCCCGAACTGGTACATCTACACTCAACCTTTGGCCTTCTGCTTGTTTATTATAACTGGTCTGGCAGAAATCAACAGGACTCCGTTTGATATGCCAGAGGCAGAGAGTGAGTTGGTTTCAGGTTTCTGCACAGAATATTCTTCAATGAAATATGCACTTTTCTTCATGGCTGAATATGCAAACATGATCGTTATTGCTGCGATTGCTGCCACGCTCTTCCTTGGTGGTTGGAGTGCACCGCTCAATATCGGCATCTTCACTATGGTCCCAGGATTTGTTTGGCTGCTGTTGAAGATTTTCGCAATGATGTTCTTTTTCATGTGGCTGCGCGCTACCTTCCCACGTGTACGTTATGACCAATTGATGTACTTGGGATGGAAAGTCATGTTGCCGCTGGCACTGGCAAACGTTGTGATTACCGGCCTAGTGGTCGTGATTCTTCAATAACCGTTACCTTTGAGTCTTTAAGAGGTCTAGATCATGTTCAAAGAATTTGCTAAAGGTCTGAGTATCACCTTCAAACACTTGCTGCCGGGTAATTCAACAACTGTGCAGTATCCGGCCGTCAAGCTCAAGCCCTCTGATCGGTTCCGTGGGTTGCATCGTTTGGTGCCTTCTCAGGATCGTGAAAAGTGCGTCGCCTGTTATCTTTGCCCTACTGTTTGCCCGGCTAAGTGCATAACAGTTGAATCTGCAGAGAATGAAAAAGGCGAGAAGTACCCAAAAGTCTATACGATTGACATGCTGCGTTGCATCTTCTGCGGGTACTGCGTAGAAGCCTGTCCAGTTGAGGCGATCGAGATGACGGGTGCTTACGAACTGGCCAATTACAAACGCGACGACTTTCAGTTCACTAAGCAGCGGCTGCTTAAGTAAGCCTAGAGGAGCATAAAACTCATGGAAATCATCTTTTTCTATCTGATTGCATTGGTTGCTGTGGCCTCAGGGTTCTTGGTAATCCGTTGCCAAAGCCCTGTTAATAGTGCCCTCGGCCTGGTTAACACGTTTTTCTGCCTGGCAATATTTTATGTCATGCTGCATGCCCCATTTATGGCGGCAATACAGATCATGGTTTATGCCGGTGCAATTATGGTTCTTATTCTGTTCGTTATTATGCTGCTTAATCTCGGTACAGAGGCTCGCAAGCGCTACACACACGGAGTTGTCTGGTCGAGTATTGCGAGTTTGCTAGTTCTGTTTAATGTCATGTTCTTTATTAAGCGTGGCCGCGTCACTGGTGCTGAAGGAGATATCACTCCTTTTATGGTCGAGACTTTTGGCCACACTGAATTGATCGGTAAGACGATGTTCACCGAGTTCCTGCTGCCCTTTGAAATTGCCTCCATTCTGTTGTTGGTGTCAATTGTCGGCGCGGTTGTACTCGCCAAAAAAGATGTTTAAAGAGTAGCGGATTACGGGAGACATACCAATGATAAGCGTTTACCACTACATGAGTGTTGCTGCGATCCTCTTTGCCATGGGCACATACGGTGTCCTTACCCGGCGGAATGCGATTGTCATCTTCATGTGCATCGAATTGATGCTCAACTCGGTCAACCTGACCTTCATCGCCCTGTCGAGTCATTTGCAAAGCATGGACGGCCAAATATTCGTCTTCTTTGTTATGACCGTAGCGGCAGCAGAGGCAGCCGTTGGCCTTGCCTTGATGATTGCCTTCTACAGGAACCGCGAATCAATCGACGTAGAAAACATTAACTTGATGAAATTGTGATCGGCTTAAACCGGTCACTTCCCCTAAGAAGATTACTTCGTTCGGAGGAGAGATAGATGTACGATAAACTGTGGCTTATACCATTCTTCCCGTTACTCGGCTCAATTATTAACGGGTTGCTTGGCAAGCGGTTCATCAAGAACGAAAAGGTGATCGGTGCTATTGGTACTGGTATGTTGTTCCTTTCGTTCCTGGTCTCCTGCAAGTATTTTATCCAACTGCTTGGCGATTCAGTCAAGTCTCACCAGAATGTCATTGCATCCTGGATGTCTGTTGGCAACCTGCAGGTGGACTGGGGCTTCCTGCTCGATCCGCTCTCTGCCTTGATGATCATGGTTGTCACTGGTGTGGGTACCCTGATCCATCTCTATTCCATTGGATACATGCATGGTGAAGAAGGCTTCTACCGCTATTTCAGTTACCTGAACCTCTTCGTCTTTTCCATGCTCATGCTGGTGCTCGGTAACAACGCACTGGTCATGTTTGTCGGCTGGGAAGGTGTAGGTCTCTGTTCCTATCTGTTGATCGGCTACTACTTCGAAAAGAAGAGTGCTGGTGACGCTGCGAAGAAGGCCTTTGTAATGAACCGTGTTGGCGACTTTGGTTTCCTCCTCGGTCTCTTTACCATCTACTGGACTCTGGGTAGCAAACACGGAGTTTGGACGGTTAATTTTGTTGAAATCACTGAGAATGCTCACCTGCTTTCCGGTGATATGATACTTGGTGCAGGCGTAACGACAGTAGCAACATTGTGCTTCTTCCTTGGAGCAACCGGTAAGTCCGCTCAGTTACCGCTTTACACTTGGCTGCCTGACGCGATGGAAGGTCCGACCCCTGTTTCTGCTCTGATTCACGCAGCAACAATGGTCACCGCCGGCGTCTATATGATCGGCCGTATGAACATCCTTTTTGCCATGAGCCCGACCACCATGTTCGTTGTTGCTCTGGTTGGTGCCCTGACGGCGATTTTCGCTGCGACAATTGGATTCGCACAGAATGACATTAAACGAGTGCTCGCATACTCGACGGTTTCCCAGCTCGGGTTCATGTTCGTTGCAATGGGTGTTGGCGCGTTTACTGCCGGAATCTTCCACCTGATGACACATGCTTTCTTTAAGGCCTGTCTATTCCTTGGTTCAGGTTCTGTCATTCACGCAATGCATCATGCTCTGCATCATGCGCATCTTGACGACGACGCTCAGGATATGCGCAACATGGGTGGCCTGCGGAAAAAGATGCCGATTACTTGGGCGACCTTCGGTATCTCATGTCTGGCCATTTCAGGTCTGCCTTTCTTCTCCGGTTTCTTTTCCAAGGATGAGATCCTCTGGTGGGCTTTCGCTTCAACACGAGGCAGCTTGTTGATTTGGGCCATCGTCGTCATTGCAGCATTCATGACAGCTTTCTACATGTTCCGTTGTCTCTACATGACTTTCTACGGAGAGCAGAAGACCAATCCTAAAGCGAAAGATCATATTCATGAGTCACCATGGGTTATCACTCTGCCTTTGGTTGTTCTCGCGGGTCTTGCGACCGTTGGTGGCTTGATCGGTATCCCGCATGCAATTGACATTGCCCATATCGGCAATAAATTGAACACGTTTTTGGCCCCGGTGTTCCATCATAGTCAGGAACTCTACAAGATTGAGGCGCACGGCTCGGCCAGTACTGAGATCATCCTGATGGTTTTCTCTGTTGCTGTAGCTTTGGCTGGTATCGGTCTTGCCACTGTCATGTATATGAAAAAACCTGCTTTGCCTGGTAAATTTACTGCCAAGTTCTCCCAGTTACACCGTGCGGTGTTCAACAAATGGTATGTCGATGAAATTTACGACGTTCTCTTCGTGAACAGCACCAAGAAACTTGGTTTGTTCTGCTGGAAAGGCTTTGACGTCAAAGTTGTTGACGGCATTGTCAATGGTGTTGCCAAACTTGTCGGTGTACTGTCCTCGACGTTGCGTTATACGCAATCT
>CBDUFN010000030.1:0-19153 GCA_965366475.1 uncultured bacterium
TCTGGGTGTGATTCGTGCGGCGGTTGCAGCCGGCAAAGAAGTCGCTGTCTTTGCTGATGAGACTCGCCCCTTCCTGCAAGGGTCCCGCCTCACTGCGTGGGAGTTGCAAAGAGACAACATCCAAACAGTCCTGATTTGCGACAACATGGCAGGGTATCTGATGTCCAAAGGGGCGATCGATGCGGTCATAGTCGGTGCAGACCGGATTGCCGCCAATGGCGATGTTGCCAACAAGATTGGAACTTACACGGTTGCAATTCTTGCCAAAGAGCACAACATCCCATTCTATGTGGCGGCACCGACCTCAACGATCGACCTGCAACTAACGGACGGGTCCCAAATCCCTATTGAAGAACGTGATATTCGCGAAGTAACACACATCGGTGAGCAGCAACTGGCACCCTCCGGTATCGCTGTATACAACCCTGCCTTCGACATCACTCCGGCCCGTCTGGTCAGTGCCATTATCACCGAACATGGTGTCGCACAGGGCAATTACACAGACCAGTTGGCGGCGTTCGTCAAGCAGAGCAGGTAATTCAGCTAATGACTATTGCAGACACCCGGATATGGATTGACCTTCTCGTTGCTGGCGATGAGACAGCCCTCGCTGCGACAGCTATGGACGCGGGCTTTTCAGAGCCAATGAAGACAGCAACAAACCTTGTCCTGCTGCAAGAATTTCTAAACAGCCCTGATTTGATTACAGATCTTGCCAGTCAGGCCTTATTGACAGCTGACCCTGATCAGGCGCTCAACAACCTTGAACGTCTCAGTGGCGTTGTCGACAAGTCTGATTTATCGATCGCCTTAATTGACAAAACCACTTCCCATCAGCTCCTGACAATCCTTGGCGCCTCACAGTTCCTCTCCGCAATACTTTGCCGACGAGCAAGCTTTTTCTCTGAACTGTTTCGAAAGTCGCAAATTAACGAGACCAAAACTGAAGAGCAGATGTGCACTGAGCTTCGCCTGCGCATTGCTGACGATGCCGACACTGCGCTGCTCAAAAAAGAGTTGCGTACCTTTAAAGCACAAGAGATGCTGCGCATCGGTGCTCGTGATCTCAACGGCATGGCCGAGTTAGAAGAGGTCACCGATGAACTCTCCTCTTTAGCGGCCGCCACTCTTCAGAGGGCCTTCGAAATATGTAGCATTCAGTTAAAAGCCGAATACGGTGCACCTCTGCTAGACGCCGAAGAAGAGCCCTCAGAAGAAGCAGAGTTCACAATTCTCGGCATGGGCAAGTTTGGCGGCTATGAGCTCAACTTTTCTTCTGATATTGATCTTATCTACTTCTATAGTTCTGACCGTGGTCAGACAGCAGGAGTCACCGACCCTGTTCGAGGCCTGCGCAATCGAATTTCAATTCATCAATACTTCACAAAACTCTCGGAGTTGATCAGCAAAGCAATCGGCTTGGCAACCGAAGACGGTTTTGTTTTCCGCGTTGATTTGCGACTTCGACCCGAAGGGAATAGCGGTGAAATGGCCAACTCTATGGCTGCCGCTGAAATTTATTACGAAAGCTGGGGCCAGAGTTGGGAGCGTTCGGCAATGCTTAAAGCGCGCCCGGTAGCAGGATCAAAGGAACTTGGCGAAAGAATTCTGAGCAGGCTAGAGCCATTTATCTATCGTCGTCATCTAGACTACGCCATGATTGACGACATTAAGGTCATGAAGCAGAAGATAGACCGCAGTCTGACCCGTGAGAAAGAAGGCGAATTAAACCTCAAGTTGGGATATGGCGGTATTCGTGAAATTGAGTTTTTTATTCAAGCTTTGCAGCTGATTAACGCTGGAAAAAATCCACGTCTACGAGAACGCAATTCTTTAAAAGCCCTCAAAGTTCTCTGTGCTGACGGTCTTATCACGACCGAAGAGAGAGAGAACTTAAGTCAGGCCTACCGTTTCCTGCGCACCGCTGAGCATCGCATTCAAGTCGTTCACGAGCAACAGACGCACAACCTGCCAACCAAAGCAGAGGAACTAACAGCTCTAAGCAGACGCTGTGGATTTACTCACACGGAAGAGTTCATGACCGTTCTGGGACAGCACAGAGATAATGTCACAGCTATCTTCCGTGATCTTTTTTATACCAGCGAAGAGGAGTTGCCGTCCCAGGTCAGCCCTGAAGTTGCTTTCTTATTTGACGACAGCGCGGACCCCGATCTTTGCATGGACATTCTGGAAGAAAAAGGTTTCCGTCCACCGGAGCCTGCTTACGATAGCCTTCTCGTACTGCGACAAGGTGGAATCAAAGGCTACCTGACCGAAAGAGCGCGACGGCAGCTTGATCGGATCGCCCCCCTGCTTTTTCAGGAAGTTATGCACTGCCCTGACCCGCCAATGGCTCTGGGGAACATGGAGAAATTTCTGCAAGCGTGCCGGCGCGCTCGTGGCACCTTTTACGCACTTTTGGCTGAGAACCCCGAGATAATCAAAGTTTTGGTCTCCCTCTTTGCCACCAGCCAATTTCTTTCCAGAAACTTTATTCAACACCCGGAAGTCCTCGACACACTCGTTTCTCGCAGTTACGCGCAGAACATAAAAAGCATTGAAGACCTCAGCTCAGAATTAGCCGAGCTTCTCGACAACGCAGGACACTACGAAGAGAAGCTCAACACCATGCGGCGTTTCAGAAATGAAGAATTTTTACGTATCGCTCTCAACGATATATATGGACATACTCCACAGGGGCAAACAACGCTACAACTTTCACTGGTCGCTGAAGCATGTCTGCAACAGGCGACGATGATTGCCAGAGAAGAGTTGGTGGAGCGCTACGGTCTACCCTACTGTGATGATCGTGAAAACGCTTCCCACGAAGCAACCTTTGCCATTGTCGGCATGGGCAAACTGGGTGGCATGGAGTTGAATTATCACTCCGATCTCGACATCATATTTATCTATGAAGGTGACGGCAAAACCCGGCCGACAACTGGCACTGATTCAACCCGTTTTCGCCCACAAACCAATCAACAATATTTTGCCCGACTGGCTCAGCGAATCATTTCAATTCTGACAGTGATGACACAGGAAGGGCATGTCTACGAAATAGACACCAGGTTGAGGCCGTCAGGCAACCAAGGCCCACTGGTGACCTCTCTGCCAGCCTATCGTGAGTACCATAAAGGATCAGCGGCACCATGGGAACGTCAGGCCCTGATCAAGGCCAGAGTTGTTGCTGGCCCAAAGGCTTTGGCGGATAGCTACGATGCCTTAACGGCTGAAATCGTCTATGAACAACCACTACCAGAAAACCTCGCAGAAGAGATCTACCGACTTAGGCAGCGTATGGAGAAAGAGCTTGGACGGGAGGATGCACAGCACCGCAATATCAAAACAGGCCGCGGCGGCATGGTCGATGTGGAGTTTATTGCGCAATATCTACAGCTACGCCATGGTAAGGAAACAAAGTCTCTCCGTTGCAGGAACACAGTTGAGACGCTCGAAAGTCTCAGGAACGAGAACTTGATTTCCGAAATAGACTGTGAGAACCTTGTCTCCGGCTACAAATTTCTGAGACGACTCGAAAACAAATTAAGGCTGGTACACGACCAATCGATTAATCAACTGACATCCGAACCGGCTTACATTGCCAAGCTGGCCAGGCATCTCGGTTACCCTGATTCAACAGGCCATCCCGAGCATTTTTTCAAAGAAGAGTACACCAAGACAACCCAGACCATACGCGATGTATTTGAACGCATTTTGAATCCAACGGAGAATACTTGATATGAGTCCTGAGGGGGAGAGCAAGCACATTCTGATTGTCGACGACGACCCGAACATTCGCCGTTTTCTGTCTGAATCACTACGCTTGCATGGTCATGAAGTCCACAGTTTCGAAGATGCAGAAACAGCCTTGCTGGAACTGGACAAACATAACTTCGACCTGGCTCTTTTGGACATTCTGCTGCCCGGAACCAACGGCTTGCAACTCTGCCGCAAACTGAGAGGGTTCCCGAAAACCAGCAAGTTGCCGATCATTATGATGACAGCCTTTTACAAACAGGCTGATCATATCCGTGATGCCAGAGAACAGTATGGAGCAACGGATTACCTCCTCAAACCATTCCCACTAAAAACACTCCACGAGAAAATCGACGCTCTCCTAGGGGTCCCAAGCAAAGCTTCCGAGACAGACAGACTGAGTATCGAAGGCAAGCTTTCTGAAACATCGTTCCCTCGCATTCTGCATAATTTGTACAGCCTACGCGCGACTGGACTCCTGCATGTAGAACACAACGACATCAAAAAAGTTATCTATATCCGTAACGGTTACCCGATTTTTGTTCGTTCCAACCTGGTCCGCGAATTCCTTGGCCAGATTCTTGTTCGTACCGGCCTTCTCAGTGATAGCGATTTAGAAAAATCCCTTGAGCTATCCAAGGAGCAAAGCCAACGTCACGGCATGACATTAATTGAAATGGGTTTACTTACCCCCCACCAACTGAATGATGTTCTGCGCAATCAGGTTTTGGAAAAACTTCTCGGGATATTTTCATGGTCAGAGGGTCACTACCGCTTTGTACAGGCTCGCGAGTTCAAACAGGGCATCACCAGTATCGACTTATCACCGGCCAACCTGATCTTGCAAGGGTTACGTGAATACGCCGACCGCAACCAACTTCTCAACGTCCTTGAACCGCACCTAGACCACTATTTGCAGCAGGCAGAAAATCCTCTTTACCGTTTTCAGGAGATTCAACTCTCTGCCAATGAACAGCGCATTATGGAAAGCTGTCAGGGAAATATCGCCCTCAGAGAAATCCTTAAACGCCACATGCTTTCGCGCAAAGAGGCAGAGCCACTGTTAGCAACGCTCCTTATTACTGGAATTCTGGTTGGAAAGCTTGAGCCGGAAGTCGTTGAAAAAGATACAGCATGTGACGAGACAGAGCAGTTACGCGCCCGTAGGGAATCTTTCTTGAAAGACTATACCTGGATGATGGAGCAAGACTATTTCACTCTCCTTGGCGTCAGTGAGGGGGACCCACGAGAACAAGTGCGTAAATCTTATTACAACTTGGTCAAGAAGTATCATCCAGATCGCTTCTTCGAACAGGAGGCTCTTCCTGACTTAAAAGATAAAGTGAACACTCTGTTCCAACGTATCAGCGATGCCCATGAAACACTGAGCGATAAATCCGCAAAGGCACGTTACTTAAGTGATCGTCAGGGTGAATCAAACAACTCGACCACCAGCTTGGAAAAGATCCTCGAGGCAGAGACCTCTTTTCAAAAAGGTATCGTTCTCTTTCGTGTAAAAAAATATGAAGAAGCACAGAAGGCTTTTGCCCAAGCACTGGTATTAAGCCCTAACGAAGCTGAATATCTCATGTATCAGGCATGGTCAGCCTATAAGGCAAACTCCAAAGCGACAGAAGTAATCATCAATTCCCGTAAAAACTTGATGCGAGCGACAGAACTCAACCCAAAGTTGAGTCTGGCATATCTATATTTGGGTTACATATGTAAAGATGAAGGGAACGAAAAAGAAGCACAACGGCGCTTCGAAAGAGCGATTCAATGTAATCCTAATTGTACTGAAGCTCTGCGGGAAATTCGTTTGATGGGTATGCGTAAAAGCAAAGAAAAAAAAGGCCTGTTCGGCAAAATGTTCAGCTGAAATTCAAAAGACACGCAGCCTGTCAGGAACATCAATCCAACTCACACAAGGGTCATTGATAGCGATGTCTTCCCGGGCACAGGCACTTTGAATACAGCATTTTTCAATATAACGACGCAACATATCAATGAGGCCGTCTTGGGAGGGTTTAAAAATAACTCCGATTTGAGGATGTAACCTCCCTGGTGAATCTCCGGCTGGAATGCAGTACAAGACCTCGGATGGAATTCTGAACATTTCTCCCGCCAATTTAACTTCAATATTGACTGCTTTACCCTTTGGAATCTCACTCGAACAAGTAATACGCCCACCACGATCAGACAACGAAACCAGTTGGCCTTCCAACCAATAGTTTTCAACTTTGATGTCAATCGATTTTTCCATGGGAACGCGGATGTTACGACGTGGGGTCGGAAAGAAACGGGCTTCCAGCAAAAGATATAATTCAGTCAATGAGATGGGCGTTGTCAGGAAATAACCCTCGGCAAGGGGCATAGGAGACAACCAGACAATCTGCGCTTCTTGATTTGGGAAATCCAGACCGCGTTCTACAAAAGCAACCTTGGCTTGCGAAGGATCTTCAACCGCAAAGAATTTCCAGTCGGAAAGAATACTGCTCAACAGCCTATTGAATTGCGGATTGCGCGTCATCACGGCAATCTGCTTAAGTTCGGATTGTTTACCACCTAACAACAATGTCAGCTCCCCTCACCCAGTAACATGTCATGAAAATCGATGGCAATGGCCGTACAATCATCAAAGGGTGACTGTCCCTCCAAAAAATCATCTATCTCTGCAAAGATACTATTTAAAAATACCACATGATCACCTTCAAGTCTTCGAAAAGACTCATCAAGCCTTTCTCCACCAAACATTTCACCATTCGGGTTGCTACTGTCAATCAGCCCATCAGTGTAGAGCAACAATCGATCGTGATCAGAAAACTGAAAGGTCTCCACACTAAATTCTGCATCTTCAAAATATCCCACGGGATGGCTGGTCGCCGGCAATCGAAACAAGTCGCCCCCGCGTTTCACAAGGCCCTCAGGGTGACCGGCATTAATATAGTGCATCGTCCTGCTCTGTGAATCGATCACCCCAAAAAAGAGTGTGGCCGAAAAAAAATGATCCAAACGATCTGAACGTTTTGCAAACGTCCGTAAGAAAGTATTGAGATCAGAGACCACATCGTGGGGATGGCACTCCACCTGTGCCGACCGATGGATAAAACCATAAACCAAAGACATGACAACAGAAGCATGCAGACCATGCCCGGTAACGTCGCCGACAAAAAGAACCTGGCAACCACTATCGAGCTCAATGAAATCATAAAAATCGCCACCGAGCACATTAGCCATGCGGCTTCTGGCTGCCATACAGCACCAACTGCACGCCAGAGAGCTTTTGGGGAACAGGAGTTTCTGCACCTCTCCGGCCAGCTTGACTTCAAGGGAATCATGTCCGTCGTTGTCCACCAATTTATCCCCTTCGTTACCAGACATTACTCTTCCTGTTGGCCTAACGCCATCAAACGAGTCATTTCTTGATCGAGCAGATGTCGAGGGCGCACATTGCTCAGTGCGCGAAGCATACTACGTTTGACATAACGATTTTCTTTATGCAATTCAGAGAGCAACTGCTTCATTCTCTGGCGCTTCTGATCCTCCACTCCCATCACAGGGCAGCCGCAATCAATAATCGGAAACTCGTTCTGAAAGGAGAGCTTAACTATATCGGATTCTTCAACATAAACCAGCGGACGGATCACTGTATGGCGCTTGTTATCTGCCAGAAGCTTCGGACTCATTGCCGCAAGAGTACCGACATAAAACTGATTAAGCAGTAAGGTTTCGATAAAATCATCCAAGTGATGACCCAGAGCGATTTTATTGCAACCAAGACGATCTGCCACAGAGTATAGGACGCCACGGCGGAGACGGGCACAGAAGGCACAATAGGAAGAGCCTTCACGCCTTTTTTCTTCTATAATCTCTGAGCAATTTGTAGTCTCCATATGGAACTGGAAGCCACAGTGCTTCAGATAATCTTCGAGAACATCTTTGCGATAGCCCGGGAATCCAGCATCCACATTAACGGCAATCAGCTCATAGTTGATCGGCGCACGTCGTTGCAATTGGGAAAGGATATGCAATAAAGCGTAAGAGTCCTTACCGCCGGAAACGGCCACTGCAACGCGGTCACCATCTTCAATCAGGTTGAAATCACCAACAGCCTTACCCGTCAGCTTTTTAACTTTTTTAAAATGGGAATTAGTGAGAAGCACAGAAGGAAACCTGCCTTTGTGAAGACCGTAAGCAGGCTACGGCTTCATGTCTTAATGAGAGAGCAAATCATTTAACGATATAAGCGAGAATATTTCAAGAGAGTAAAAACGGCGGTCTTTCGACCGCCGCTCTAAAGACAAAACTGACTACTCACCAGAGGACCCTGAGCTATGGTCAGCATGATGCGGCTTCAAGCCAAAAAGTTGGCGCACATCTTCAAGCACCAGATAAAGGGAGGGGATCAATATAAGCGTAATGCCAGTAGCAAAGATAATTCCGAAAGCCAAGCTTATCGCCATTGGAATCAAAAACTGGGCCTGTACACTCGTTTCCAGGATCATAGGCATGAGACCAAAAAAGGTTGTCAACGACGTTAACAGAATAGGCCGGAAACGTCTTTGACCCGCCTCTAAGATCGCCTCTTTAATCGTTCGGCCCTTGCGTCGAGCTCGATTGACATAATCAATCAATAACAATGAATCATTAACCACCACACCAGTCAAAGCGACGATGCCGAACATACTCAAAATACTCAAATTGAATCCCATGATAAAGTGCCCGAGAATGGCACCGACAATCCCGAAAGGAATAGCAGCCATAATCAGCAAGGGTTGCGAATAACTACGAAAGGGAATCGCCAACAAAGCAAAGATCACGATCAACACAAGCTTAAAACCTGTGAACATACTGGCCATCGATTCGCGACGATTCTTATCTTCACCTTCCATATCGTAACTTAAACCGGGATAGTCAGCGACCAATTTAGGTAATGCAGTTGCCTTGATTTCGGCGAGGATTTCCTCGGCGTTGGCAACGTGGCTATCGACTGTTGCCGTCACGTTAATAACTCTTTTCCTGTCGGTACGATTGATCTTGCTAAAGCCTCGACTTTCTACCAGAGACGCTGCTTGAGTTAGAGGGATATCGCCACCCCCAGGAACCCGGATACGCATGTTTTCAAGATCCCAAAACCTTTGCCGACTTTCCTCTGGATAGCGAACCAGAACTTTGACTTCGTTGCGGCCACGTTGCAGTCTTAATGCTTCCGAACCGTAAAAAGCACCACGTAACTGTCTCCCTAGATTTTCTTCAGTAATTCCGAGAGTCCTCGCTTCAGCTTTCAACCGAACCTTAACTTCGCGCTTTCCTAACGTGTAGTTGTCACTGACATCACTCGTCCCGGGATACGTGGTAATGACCTCCTTGAGCCTCTCCGCAGCCTCGTCCAGAACTGCAAAATCTTCGTGGGCTAACTGGACATCAATATTCGCTCCGAGATGAATCAGGTTGGAGGTAAAGGTTAAACTCTCGACACCAACGATTTCACCCAGCTGTTCTCGCCAACGACTGGAAATCTCCGCTGCCATCACATTACGATTCTCGCTCGGCGTCAAAAACATCGAGATATTGGCCAGGTTTCCACCAGAGCTGGCAAAGGCACCAGCAGGCCCCCTGTCAGCGACTGCCGTACCAACATCGGCGTAAATATGACGCATAAGCGAGTCATTATTGGGGAACTTCTGATCATATTCAGCAACCGTCGCAAGTCCGGCCTTAACAACGCGATCCTGAATTTCCGTAGTCAACTCGACAGGACTGCCAGGAGCCAATTCAAGAGAGACCCGAATGACATCCCCGTCGACCTCTGGCATAAAGCGAAACTTAACGATACCTCCACCAATCAGACCCACACCGGCCAAGAGAAGAATGGCACAGGCCAAAGCCACAGTTGTGTAGCGATAGTGCAAGCAAAGAGTCAGGGTTTTCTGATAAGGGCCATCAATGAGTTTCTGCAGAACACTTCCAAACCGGCGTCGATTTTTATCAAGCCAACCGAGGAACCGACCGGGAGCTTTACGCGGCTTGCCGAGCGCGAGATGTGCCGGCAGAATAAAGAGACACTCTACGAGCGAAACCAGCAAAATCGTAATAACGATCGCCGGGATCACCATAATGAACTTGCCCATAATTCCGCTGGTAAAGAGCAAAGGCAAGAAGGCTGCCACGGATGTCAGAATCGCAAAAACAACCGGTTGAGCGACCTCAATCGTGCCATCAATGGCGGCCTGAAGATATGGCTTTCCTGATTGCCGATGTTCGTAGATATTTTCTCCAACCACGATGGCATCATCGACAACGATTCCAAGTGCCATGATAAAGGCAAAAAGCGATATCATATTGATCGACACATCAATTGCAGGCATGAAGAGTAATGCACCACAAAAAGAGATTGGGATTCCGAGCATGACCCAGAGAGCCAGCCTGATTTCGAGGAAAAGTCCGAGAGTAATAAAGACCAGAACCAGGCCGATCATGGCGTTTCTTACCAGCAAATCCTTACGACTTTTAAATAACTCAGAATTGTCATTCCAGGTGGCAAGATCGACTGATTCGGGAAGTTGCATCCGTTTAGCTTCAACAAAGGACTTAACGGTATCGGAGATCTCTGTCGGCTTCTGATCGCCGACCCGGTAAACCTTGACCATTGCCGCAGGAAGTCCATCGAAAAGACCGAACTGGTCGGTCTCTTCAAAACCATCGTTGATCGTAGCAACATCATTGAGCGTAACTTCCGTGCCAGCGGGGGTGGTCAACAGAACGATGCTGGCATATTCATGGCCAACATACCGACGCTCTTTGGTGCGGACAAGAATCTCACCGGAACCTGTTTTTATTGTTCCGCCAGGAAGATCAAGTGAAGCCTGTCGAACCCTCTGGGCGACCTGATCGAAAGTCAGACCATAGCGACGTAAGTTCGTTTCATCGATTTCGACTGAAATTTCATAAGGTCGCACACCGCTTAAATCAACCTGAGTAATTCCGGACTCCAACAACAACTCGTCGCGAACCTGCTCAGCCATCTCCCGTAAGCTGCGCTCAGGCAGCTGACCGAAAACGACGACAGAGATAACTTCACGTCGATTGAGTAACTTGCTAACGACGGCTTTTTCTGCATCTTGCGGGAAGGTTGTAATCCGATCAACCTCACTCTTGATATCTTGAAGAACCAGATCAATATCAGCATCAGTAGTCACTTCTGCCGTGACAACTCCATACCCCTCGGCCGCGACTGACTTAAGCTGTTTAATTCCATCAATGCCGGTCAGGTTCTCTTCAACTTTCAGGATGACGCCTTCTTCAACTTCTTCAGGACCAGCTCCGGGATATGCCACACTGACGGTAATACGGTCGAGTGTAATATCAGGAAAAACTTCCTGTTTGATGCTGAAGCCAAGGATCAAACCACCAACGATAAGAACCAGCATGAGAAGATTGGAAGCGACATGATTCTCCGCCATCCAACGAATTGCACCGTTCATTAGCGATCCTCCCGCAATTGCGGTCGCAACAACATTCCTTCTGAAGCGCCAGAAAGATTGGTCAGAATAAGTTTCTCCCCTGAGTTCAGACCAGCATCAACCAGGACTTCATCTCGCTCGCGGCGAACGATATCAATCTCGCGTATTTGCAGTTTATTCTCCTCGTCGAGAATCCAGATCGTATCATTGTCGTGCAAGGCACCACGTGGCACAGACAGCACCTCGGTAAGTTCTTCACCATACAGATTGACGGTCACAAACATACCGGGCAAAAGATCACGGAGAACATTTGTCTCATTTTTGTCTTTTGAAAAAGGCTCATCGACAGCCACCACGACATGCGCCATACGACTTCGAGGATCAATCTCTCCCATAGATCGGGTTATAACGCCTTGCCAATGGAAGACCTTTCCGCCGGAGTTCAATTCCACCTGAGCCGGGGAACCTTTCAACGCACGACCACTCCGAGGCACCTGTAACCAGGCGACTTCGTCAAGAGACAAAGGAACAACGATTTCCAATTGATCTGTTCCGGCAATTGTTGCGACAGGGGCGCCGGCATTAACAAACTGACCGATTTCAAGTTGTTCAGTACGAACATAACAATTAAAGGGAGCCACCATTCGAGTCCTCTTCAAGTTAAGCTCAGCCTGTTTGACATTCGCAAGAGCGGCATCATGCTTAGCTCTGGAACTTTTCAATTGAGGCTCATAGACAACCAGAGGGTTTGGCTCACTATCACTTTCAGGGTTCAAGGCATGCCACTCATTACGTGCGACCTCTGCCAGATTTTCATTCCGTTGCAGGTCTAATTCAGCTTGAGCCAAGTTGGAATTCGCCAGGTCGATTGCCAACTGATAATCAACCGCCTCGATAGAGAAAAGCAATTCACCTTTTCGGAAGATACCACCGGCAACCATCTGTGGAGAGATTTCAACTATTCGCCCCTTGACCTGTGGCGTGACACCAACCTCAAAACGCGACTGTACGCTCCCGGTACCGCTGACGATAACGTTGCGGTTGGTTTTCTCCAGTTCAACGAACTCGACCAGAGGCCCCAGATAGGGGGTGTCCTGAGGTTTTGGCAACTGACGGGACTTAATCAGAAAGACGGTCAACCCGGCGGCAATCACAATGACCAGGATTGGTAAAATTACTCTTTTCATTGGTTTATATCCTTTTCAAGCTGCAAACGTGAATTCACTGAATCCTGCATCCAGGAGCCTCCCAACGCACGCGCAAGGCTAATACGGTCAGCCAGCAATTGTCGCTTTGCGGCAAGAAGCCGGCTGCGAACATCAAAGTCGGCTCGCTGCGAAGTCAGAACGGGTAGATAATCGACCAGACCGGCCATGTAGCGATCTTTTGATAATCGTAGTGTGGCTTCAGTTGCTTGCACCGTTTCGGCAAGACGTTCTATCCTCTGCTCGGTTGCGACATTATTAACCAAGGCATCTTCAACCTCTTGGAAGGCCAACAGGACCTTATGCTGATAACCGGCAACCGATTCGCGTAACGCAGCTTCTTTCCGTTCAACCTCAGCACGACGACGACCACCATCGACAACCGGCAGAGCCAAATTACCGAGAAGACTCCAGAACTCGCCCTTAAGGAGTCCCGCCGTCACTTCCTGCCGCAGCGTACCGTAATTTCCAGAAAGTCTGATCGAGGGGAAACGATCAGCAATGGCAACGGCAACTCGGGCATCAGCCGCTTCCACACGCTGTAGTGCCGCTCTAAGATCTGGTCGAAGTTTAATTAATTCAGACGGGATGCCAAACGCAAAGAGTTCAGGAGCAGAAGGTAAGGTTTCAAGAGCCCCATGGCTATTGCGCTCAGGGTAACGACCAAGGAGAACCCCGATAGCGTGCTCAGCTTGTGCCAAACGTGCCTCAAAAAGATAACGTGTGGCTTCAGCCCCTGATGAACTTTGCCGTGCCTGATACATGTCAAGAGCCGGAACCAATCCCATGCGATAGCGGATTTCTACCCGTTCTCTGGTATCGGTAAAAGAAGCAATCGATTGATCAGTCAGCTCCAACTGGGCTCGTTGCTCAACAACAAGAAAGTAGAGATCAGCCAACTTTGCCGAAAGACCCAGATAAAGTGTTTGTACATCTTGGTGGCTTGCGGCCAGTTCCAGATTGGCGGCTTGACTTTGCGCGGCCAACTTTCCCCACAGGTCAAGTTCGAAGCCAGCAGCCAGAGACAACTGCCGGCTGTCGCCTGTAAAATCATCCATGACACCCGGCTGGCGTGAGCGACTCACATTGCCTCCAGCAGAAAGTGTTGGCAACTGTGCACTTCGAGTGACCTGAAATGCTGATTCAACCTGCTGCAAACGCGCAATCGACTGAGAGAGCTCTAGATTCTGTGCGAACATCTCTGTCATCAATTGATTGAGTGTTTCATCATTGAATGCCCGCCACCACTCTTCGACCGAGACACCAGCCTTATCGAGCGCATTGCTGCCGTGATATTCAACAGGAGGAACCACAGACAAGGGGGCTTGCATTGGTTGATGTAACGAACAACCTGTTAACATTGTTATTACAATGATAACGACAAGACGCATGATCATTTTGTCGCCTCCATTCCTGCTGTAGCAAAGTCGAGAAAAAGCTCAACTTCAGTTTCAACATCCATGTTGACGCTGACAACTTCCGGAACCAGACAGTAACGCTCGTGACATCTCATAATGTGACTGAGAGACCCAATCAAACAATGAACTCGCCAGAGAACTGTTTGTCGAGGCAACTCCGGCAGAGAAGAAATCAAAGTCTCGAACAACTGAGCCATTAAAGGTTCCATATGACGCATGAATATTGACATGGCAAGCCCCTTCGGTTCAGCAAGGATTCTACCAATAAGGGAAATAAAGTCTTCAGAACCTGAGCCCTGCTGACGTAAACGAAGAGTTGGTTCAACAAATGTTCGCAGAATATCCCTACAGGAAGGAAGCTCACTCTTCTTTTCAGCTTGCTGCAAAAGTCTCTCAAGTTGACTGCGGCGCAGCTCATTGAGTGGGCCTAAACGTCGCTCAATCACAGCCTCAAGAAGAGCCTCTTTACTGCCAAAATGATAGTTAACGGCAGCAAGGTTGGCTTCCGCAGCTGAGGTGATCGAACGCAGAGAGGTTGCATGATATCCATCATTGGCAAACAAGTGCTCTGCTGCATCAAGAATTCTTTGTTTTGTGTCTAATTGGCTCATCAGTGATAGACAACTCCCCTGATCAAAGTTAAAAACGGCGGAACAATCATACGTATGATTAAAACAATCGTTTCAATCAAGTCAAGCCATTTGTGCCAAGACCAATCTGTCATGACGACGAAGGACAACGGAAACGGTTTGCCACAAAGAGATTGATGACTTATTATAGCGAAACTTTTTTCTAAATCCTCTAGGGGGGGGGACTATGAAGATAACCAAAAACACGATCGAGCTGATACTGTTCGTCTTACTCTTTTCAGGCTGTGCAGCACTCGAAGAACCTCGCTGGGTACTCTTGAGCGACACCGATGAGAAAGCCTTCTATCTGGACAGAGAGAAAGTTGAACGCCTTGCCAACGGGAACTATCTTTACCCGGTAAAAGTATGCCTCTATCGAGAAGGTCAGACCCACGAACTGGACGAAAGCCACGACACCAACCGAGTCCTCTCTGTTGAGATGAATTGCCGCCAAAAGCATTGGACAGAAAAAGGGAGTGGTTTTGTAGGAAAGGACGGGAAAGTTCTTTTTCGAAGCTTAAATCCAATACCAACGGTTACACCGATTCAACCGAACACTGTACACTTGTCCGCTTACAACTATCTTTGCGACGAAGATTCCTTTGTCGCTCAACACGATCACCCATAATTTCAGAGGCCTTCGTTGCACAAGGTCACTTACGTGCTAGCCTTTAATTTTAAGCTTTTGGATTATTTAAAGCCGTTTTTTAACTGTTTCTGATCCCCTTTTATGGCGTGCCTTACCAATAAGGATTAAACCCAATGTTCACCTGGAAGAGATTGCTTCTGATTGGCGCAGGACTCTGTGCTGTCGCTATTATCTTCATCACACTGATTCTCCCGGGCATGATCAGCGATCGCGCAAGTCAATGGGTCAAAGAAGAAACCGGCCGTGCACTTGAAATAGAATCAATCAGCATAAATCCTTTCAATCTCAGCGTAGAGATCAACACGCTGAGATTAAGCGAAAAGGAGCATGAGAAAGTCTTTGTCTCTTGGGACTTATTACGTCTTTCCTTGAGCATTGAATCTCTCTATCACCTGGCACCGGTCGTTGATGAGTTCCAACTGGTAGAACCGAAGATTCACCTTGAAAGATTGACAGACGACCGTTTTAACTTCAGCGACTTACTTCCTGACAAGAAGAAAGAAGCTGAGAGTGAACCCGAAGGAGAGAACGCGAAGTTCTCACTCAACAACCTGTCCATTGTCAATGGTCAGATTGAGTTCATAGACAACAGCCTTGATAAGCCTGTGCATCACACGATTAACGAAATGAATCTGGTTTTGCCAACAATAGGCAATCTGCCATACATGGTTGAAAATCCGGCTCAACCCTTGTTTAAAGCGATAATTAACGATTCAGAAATTAATCTTGAAGGACAGCTGAAGCCTTTCAGCAATGTTCAGGAGCTCCAGTTTAATCTCAACCTGAACGGCATTGACCTACCCTTCTATCTTGGCTACATCCCGATAGACCTTCCTGTCGATGTTCGCAGTGGCAAACTTAGTCTCAACCTTGACCTCCTCTACCGGATTTCGGCAGAAACCGGTGGTGAATTTGAACTGCGCGGCGAAGCCAACATCGCATCCCTGAGCATCTACGATCGAGTCGAAGAACAGCTCTTTTTTCTGCCGTTGCTACAAGTTGTAATCGCTCCGTCCCAACCATTAAAAAAACAACTTCATCTTTCCGCCTTACGTGTTTACAACCTCGAAGTTCAGTTGAAACGCGACCAGCAAGGCCGATGGAATCATGCGCGTATGGCGCCGGAAAAAACAGGTGCGCCCCCTGCCGAGGAGAACGAAGACACGGAAGCTTTCAATCTTCTGGTTGATACGATTGAAATTCATGATGGGGTCCTTTTTTTCACCGACGCAATGGTCAAAAATGGTTTTGAAACGGTCGCTCGAGAAATCAACATTGACGTCAAAGATTTCACCCTCGACTCCCAAAGACCAAGTCCTCTCAAATTTGAGCTACGAACAGATCGGAACGAAAGCATCATAATTTCAGGTCAATTCACACTCACTCCACTTGCCATTGACATAGAAACAAAGCTGCAGAGCGTAGACACCTCAGCGTACCAGCCCTATTACCACGATTTTTATTCTACTCCTCTGAAGGGGCTTCTTGGACTTGAAGCAAACATCGCAATCAACCCGGAACAGACGTTTTTATTAAGTAAAGGCAAACTCGATTATCAAGATATTTATGTTGCTTTCAACGATAAGGAAGGATTGGCGGTCGAAGAGATCAAGATATCGGACACAACCTTTGATCTTGACAAAAATCGACTTGAAATAGATTCGGCCCACTACACCGGCGGTCGACTTAATTTTTCTCGTACAACAGAAGGACAATGGACCTTCATTTCTGAGTATTTCCCTTTTCTAACCAAACTAGCCGAGACTTCGGAAGAGCCAGAGGCAGTGAAGAACAGCAAGGAAGGCCCTGCTTTCAGTTACCGTATCGATGACCTTGCGGTAACAGACTGGAGTGTTGAAGTCACGGATCAACTCCCGGAGAAAACGGTCCAGTTATCACTTAAAGAGATCAATTTAACAGTCAACAATCTTGCTGCTCCAGACAAAGGAGAGAGTCCATTCACCTTCGCTGCGAAGTTTCAAGACAAGGGGCTGATTGATATCAAAGGAACAGCCGCGCTCGCAGATCAGTCTGTTAGGTTGAGGACCTTCTTGAAACGAATTCCTTTGGCAACCTTTGCTCCGTACATAGAAGAGCAAGCCGCAATTATTCTGGCTGACGGCTATCTCACCACAAGACTGAATACCGCCATAGAAACAAAAGAGGACACACCGCAAGTCAAATTCGATGGTGATATCGGCATCAGCCGTTTTCACTTGCTTGACAGCCTTCACAGTGAAGACCTGCTGAAATGGGAAAGCTTGCAAATTGCAGAGATATCGGGTGGAAGTGAGCCTTTAGAACTAAATGTAAAATCGATCACCATTAGTGATTATTTCGCTAAAATACTGGTCGATGAAAACGCAAAGCTGAATCTCTCAGAAGCTTTCAGTAAATCAGAGGCCCCAGAGGAAGAGATTAAGGACAGCGAAGAAACTATAGAGCTCGAAGAAAAGCCAGCACCAGTCATAACTGTGGGCACCATTATATTACAAGGCGGGACCGTTGACTTTACCGACCGTAACCTGCCTCAGCCATTTCATGCAGACATGCGCAAACTCGGTGGCCGTATAGAAGGAATAAGTTCCGACCCCACAGCTCGTGCCGTTGTAGATCTAAGAGGGCAGTTACGCAATCAATCACCTCTGTTGATCAGCGGCGTTATCAATCCACTTTCGGAAAAACTTTTCCTCGACCTCCAATTGGACTTTAACGATATAGAGCTCAGCCCCCTTTCGCCTTACTCCGGAAACTATGTCGGTTATCTGATCGAGAAAGGCAAGCTCAACCTGGCCCTAGAATATTTCATTGAAGAGAATCAACTCAAAGCCAAGAACACAGTCTTTCTGGATCAGTTCACTTTTGGCAAAGAAGTTAAAAGTGAAAATGCGACCAGCCTTCCAGTCAAACTGGCGGTGGCTCTGCTCAAGGACAGCAACGGTGAAATCCATCTTGACATCCCGGTCTTCGGTAGCCTGGATGACCCACAGTTCAGCATTGGTGGAGTTATCTGGACGGTGGTCAAAAACCTTCTTATCAAAGCCGCGACGTCGCCCTTTGCTTTGCTCGGAGCCATGGTTGGAGGCGGAGAAGAAGATTTTAGTCAGGTCAGCTTTGAGTACGGGTCTTCCATGCTGAATCCTGCAGAACAAGAAAAATTGCTTCACATGACTCAAGCCTTGGCCGATCGACCAAGCCTTGAAATCGAGGTGAGCGGCTTTATTGATCCGGAAAAAGATGAAGAAGGCTACAGAAAAGAACAGTTGCGCAATCAGCTCAATCGGCTCAAATACATGGAGCTTGTCGAAGAGGAAGAGCTTGAGGAAGGAGTGACTCAGGAAAACGTTATCATTCCAGCGGAAGAACGTGAGGAATTTCTTTGGCAAGTCTATCGCAAGACAGATTTTCCAAAGCCACGTAACTTTATCGGCATGACTCAAAAGCTGCCTTCATCTGAGATGGAAAAATTGATTTATGCCAATACAATCGTCACCGAGGATCAACTCTCTGAATTGGCTCTGGCACGAGCTCTGTCGGTACAGCGCTTTTTGATCGAAGAAGGCCAACTTGCTGCTGACCGGGTTTTCCTTAAAAAACCAGATATCATGGCGGCACCAGACCAAGAGACAACGTATAGAGCCAGAGCTGAACTGGGTGTTGCGATTCATTGAAGCAAGAGTTGATCGTAACATTTAAAGTTCGTCGATCCCGATTTTAATGCCGAAGGTTCAAGTCAACATCAGGAACAGATGAATTCCTTATCGGTGCGTTATTGAAACCCTGTTCATTCTCTCAATTTTACGTTATTCTGAGACGTGTTTATAATTCACCTTAAGGAGTTAAACAACTATGCTCACACGTTTTATTGTCTTTTTGCTGGCTGTCGGAATAGGCTACATCATTTACACGACCCCCAAAGTAGAGGACCACAAAGCCTTCTTGATCGCTGAAATCGAACAAACCTATCAGATGCCAGAGGAAATGAAGGAACGCATCTGGAATGACGTCGATTATTCGAACTTCTTTGTCTGTT
>CBDUFN010000031.1:0-19062 GCA_965366475.1 uncultured bacterium
ATGTTGGTTGATCTGGGCCGGAACGATCTGGGCCGAGTTTGTACGACAGGGTCTGTGAAAGTCGATGAATTGATGGTGGTTGAACGCTACTCGCACGTCATGCATATCGTTTCCAATGTGAGTGGTCATCTCATGCCAGATCAAGATGCTTTAGATGTTTTCTCCGCGACTTTTCCCGCAGGGACTTTGAGTGGAGCCCCTAAAGTACGTGCAATGGAGATAATTGAAGAACTCGAGCCGGTCCGCCGCGAAATATATGGTGGTGCCGTCGGATACATCTCTTTTGATGGTAATATGGATCTGGCCATTGCCATTCGCACATTGGTTGCTCACAAGAACAGAATTCACTTGCAGGCTGGAGCTGGTATTGTTGCAGACTCTGACCCTGCAGCAGAGTATGAAGAGACGGTCAATAAAGCGAAGGGCGTCAAACTCGCCATCGAATTGGCTCGTCAGGGGTTAGATTGATATGTTGTTGATGATAGATAACTATGATTCCTTCACCTATAACTTGGTTCAGTATATACGTGAGCTGGGAGAAGAGGTTGTTGTCTACCGTAATGATAAAATTACACTTGAAGAAATAGAGCGTTTGCAGCCCTCCCGATTGGTTGTCTCTCCAGGACCTTGTACCCCGAATGAGGCTGGGATCTCGGTTTCAGCCATTAGCCATTTCTCTGGGAAAATCCCTGTTCTTGGTGTTTGTCTAGGACATCAATCGATTGCTCAGGCTTTCGGTGGCAGGGTGGTACGAGCTGAACGATTGATGCACGGTAAGACCAGTCCTGTCTTTCATGATAATTTAGAACTTTTTTCTGGTCTCCCCAATCCTTTTGATGCGACCCGTTACCATTCACTTTTGGTCGAAAAATGTTCTTTGCCAGAATGTCTCGAAGTGACAGCCTGGACAAAAGAAAATGAAATTATGGGTATGCGTCATCGAATATTGCCGGTTTGGGGAATGCAGTTCCATCCTGAATCTATTCTTACTGTGTCGGGTATGGATATTCTGAAGAACTTCTTGGAAATGACCTCTTCAAAGTGATTTGATTTGTAGGGCACAATGAGCAAATTTTGTGCATTGTCTCTGGAGTGAATAATGATCAAAGAAGCAATCTCTAAAATTGTTTTGCATCAAGATTTGTCTGAAGCTGAGATGGTTGAGGTGATGAACCAGATTATGGGTGGTGAGGCAACTCCGGCTCAAGTTGGTTCATTCATTACCGCTCTGCGCATGAAAGGCGAAACTATTGATGAAATTTCTGGTGCGGCCAGAGTTATGAGAAGTCATGCTACCCCTATACGTGTCGGTAAGGCTCTGGATATTGATCGAGAGGAAATTAACCTTGATCGTGAGACGATTCTGGATACCTGTGGAACGGGAGGTAGTGGCACAAAAAGCTTTAATATATCGACGACCGTTGCTTTCGTTGTCGCCGCCTGCGGCATCAAGGTTGCCAAGCATGGGAATCGCAGTATCTCTTCTGCCTGTGGTAGCGCCGATGTGCTCGAAGCCCTTGGTGTTAACCTGAATATTACTCCTGAACAGGTCGAATCGTGTATCAATGAAGTTGGTGTTGGTTTCCTCTTTGCCCCCGCTTTGCATGGAGCAATGAAACATGCAATTGGGCCGAGGCGAGAAATTGGTATTCGTACCCTCTTTAACATTTTAGGCCCTCTGACTAATCCTGCTGAGGCAGATCGTCAAGTTCTGGGGGTCTATGATGAGAGTTTGGTCGAGGTTCTTGCCAAAGTTCTGGTAAAACTCGGCTGTCGTCGGGGCTTTGTTGTTCATGGTCATGATGGTATGGATGAAATTACTTTGACCGGTTCGACCCGTATTGCTGAGATTCATGACGGTGTGGTAACTCTGTCAACGATTGAACCTGAAGATTTTGGCCTGCGACGTTGTCCCCTGAGCGATCTTCAGGGTGGTGATGCCAGTGAGAATGCTGCAATAGTAACGAATGTCCTGAAGGGCAAGGACGGTCCTAAACGTGATATTGTCCTCTTGAACTCCGCCTATGCTCTGGTTGCTGCTGGTGTGGCTGAAAATGTTGAGGAAGGTTTGTTGAAAGCGAGAAACGCGATTGATAGTGGTCTGGCAATGGCCAAGCTTACTGGGCTTGTCACTATTACAACGGCTTGATCTGAGTCAGCCATAAACACGTGAGATTTGTTAAACAATGATACTCGACAGAATTTCTGAACATAAACGCCAGGAAGTAGCAGAGGCCAAGAGTCGTCGTTCCGTAGAATCTTTAAAGCGTGGCATTAGTGACCTCGAAGACCAACCGAGAGGCTTTTTGAGAGCCTTACGCACTACTGCAACCTCAGGTTGGACGGCTGTTATTGCTGAAGTGAAAAAAGGATCTCCAAGTAAAGGGGTGATTCGGGAAGATTTTGACCCTTTAGCCGTTGCCGAAACTTATCAGGAGAACGGTGCCACCTGTTTGTCGGTGTTGACAGATGAACACTTTTTTATGGGACACTTGCTTTATCTTGCCCAAATTCGAGAGGTTGTCAGCCTGCCTCTGCTGCGCAAAGATTTTATCTGTGACCCATACCAGATTTATGAGGCTCGTGCTGCGGGTGCCGACGCCGTACTCTTGATCGCTGCTATGCTTGATGCTAAGCAGTTGGAAGACTACAATGCGTTGGCAACCGAGCTTCATCTGGATGTTCTTCTGGAAGTCCATGACGAGTCTGAGTTGGAGTTAGCTCTGGCAACAAACTGCGAACTGATCGGTATTAATAATCGCAATCTCCAGACGTTTGAAACCGATTTAGCAACAACGGAACGGTTACTTCCTTTGATACCTGACAGCCATTTTGTCGTCGCAGAGAGTGGTCTCACTTGTCGTGCTGACGTGTTGCGGTTGCAAAAAGCTGGAGCCAGAGGCTTTTTGGTCGGAGAATCGCTTATGCGTGAAGATGATATTGGAGCCAAGCTGCGTGAATTGCAGGGCAATAAATAATAAATAAGTTACTTTATCCATAACAGCTAACGTCAAGGAGATGTCTCATGCAGACTAAAATTCTTCTCAACGAAGACCAACTTCCCAAACAGTGGTACAACATCATCCCCGACATGCCCGGTGAGATGGCCTCCGTTATTCACCCCGGAACTTTACAACCTGTCACCCCTGATGACCTTCTCCCTCTCTTCCCTATGGGGCTTATTGAGCAGGAAGTGTCCCAGGAACGTTGGATTGATATCCCTCAAGAGGTTCTTGATATCTACAAATTGTGGCGCCCGGCACCTCTGTTCAGGGCCCATCAGTTGGAAAAGGCCCTCGGTACACCTGCGAAAATTTACTACAAGTATGAGGGTGTTTCCCCAGCCGGTTCACATAAGCCCAATACCGCCGTCCCGCAAGCTTACTATAACAAGATTGCTGGTACCAAACGGATCGCATCTGAAACTGGCGCGGGCCAATGGGGCTCCTCAATTGCGATGGCTTGTCAACACTTTGGTCTTGAATGTACTGTTTATATGGTCAAAGTTTCTTACCAACAAAAACCTTACCGCAAAAGCATGATGCATCTGTGGGGCGCTGAGGTGTTTCCTTCGCCCTCAGATAAAACCAATTCTGGACGAGCGATCCTGGCTGAAGATCCGAACAGTAACGGCTCTTTGGGGATAGCTATCAGTGAAGCTGTTGAGGACGCGGCGACACATGAGGATACCCGATACTCTCTTGGTAGCGTATTGAATCATGTCTGTATGCATCAGACGATCATTGGTTTAGAAGCCAAAGAGCAGCTCAAAATTGTTGGTGACTATCCTGACGTCGTGATTGGTTGTCATGGTGGAGGATCCAATTTCGCCGGTCTTGCCTTTCCGTTTGTTTTAGATAAGGCCAGTGGCAAGAATGTTCGTCTCCTTGCCGTAGAGCCGGCAAGTTGCCCAACTCTTACGAAAGGTATCTACGCGTTTGATTATGGTGATACCGCGAAAATGGCACCGATTTCCAAAATGTATACTCTTGGTCACGATTTCATGCCACCTGGTATTCATGCTGGTGGTTTACGTTATCATGGGGCCTCTCCACTGGTCTCACAATTAGTGCATGAAGGTGTCGTTGAGACCAAAGCTGTTCCGCAAACAGCGTGTTTCGAAGCGGCAGTCCTGTTCGCCCGGACGGAGTCGATTATCCCGGCTCCTGAGTCGTCTCATGCTATCCGAGGAGCCATTGACGAAGCCTTGCTGGCTAAAGAGGAAGGTAAGGAAAAGACCATTCTCTTTAACCTGTCTGGACATGGCCATGTTGATATGGCAGCTTATGATGCCTATTTCAACAATGAGTTGGAAGATTACGAGTATCCAGAAGCGGCCATTGCTGAATCGTTGTCGCATTTGCCTAAGGTTGGTTGATGACTACTTACGGTGTGCCGCGGGTGAAAATCTGCGGCATTACTAATTTAGAAGATGCCTGCCACGCTGCAGCTTGCGGTGCGGATGCCCTCGGGTTCGTGTTTTACCCGGGAAGCCCAAGATTCGTTGATCCTGATCGAGCCCGGCGCATAATTGCCGATCTGCCTCCTCTTGTCTCGACCGTTGGTTTGTTTGTTAATGAGCCACCAGCGCGGATCCGCGAGATGGTTGAATTCTGCGGCCTGAACACGGTACAATTACATGGTGACGAAGAGCCCGACCAGTGTTGCTATCCTCCTTGCCGAGTGATCAAAGCCTTGCGTCTAAGAGACACTATGGGAAACGATTTTTTTGCTTCATATAAAGTCTCTTCCTTACTCCTTGACGCCTACGTCCCAAACCAGTTTGGTGGGACGGGCAATCAATGTGACTGGGAAAAAGCTGCAACAGTTTCTGCCCAGCACCGGGTAATTCTGGCTGGAGGGCTTAATCCTGATAATGTTGCTGACGCTGTGCGTCAGGTTCATCCCTATGGAGTAGACGTGTCGAGTGGTGTAGAAGAAAAACCTGGACAAAAAGATCCGGAAAAGGTGGCCCGGTTTATCCGTATGGCCAAGGAGGCATTGTAAGTGAGTTATCAAGAGCCTGATACTCGAGGACATTTTGGTCAATTCGGTGGGCGTTATGTTGCTGAAACTCTCATGCCCGCACTACTGGAACTAGAAGATAGCTACAAGCAGTGTCAGGCTGATCCTTCTTTTCAAACTGAATTCAATCATTACCTAAAGAATTATGTTGGCCGTCCGAGCCCTCTCTACTTCGCCAAGCGTCTCACTGAGCACTTCGGTGGGGCCAAAGTTTATCTCAAACGTGAAGATCTGAATCATACCGGTGCGCACAAGATTAATAATACCGTCGGTCAAATCCTTCTCGCGCGTCGTATGGGGAAGCGTAAAGTCATCGCTGAAACTGGTGCTGGCCAGCATGGTGTCGCGACCGCAACTGTTGCCGCTCTGTTTGGTTTGGAATGCGATATTTTCATGGGAGCCGAGGATGTCAGGCGCCAATCTCTCAACGTTTTCCGTATGAAGCTGCTCGGTGCCCGTGTCCATGAAGTGACCAGCGGCACCGCAACACTTAAAGATGCCATGAACGAAGCCTTGCGTTACTGGGTGACTCATGTGCGCGACACCTTCTACGTCATTGGTACGGTGGCTGGACCACATCCTTATCCACAAATGGTTCGCGACTTTCAATCTATTATCGGTCGTGAAGCCAAAGAACAGTTGATGTCTGAGGAAGGACGCCTGCCTGATGCTGCCGTGGCCTGTATTGGCGGAGGCTCCAATGCTATGGGGCTTTTCTATCCCTTCGTTGAAGATACCTCTGTTCGTCTGATTGGTGTTGAGGCTGCAGGGCTTGGCGTGGAAACCGACAAACATGCTGCCAGTATTTCTGCTGGCCGAGTTGGTGTTTTGCACGGCAATAAAACGTATCTCTTGCAAGATGATGATGGGCAGATTCAGCATGCTCATTCAATTTCAGCTGGATTAGATTATCCCGGAGTCGGACCTGAACATGCTCTTCTCAACGATCTTGGCCGAGCTGAATATGTTTCGGTTACCGACGATGAGGCTTTGGCTGCGTTTCGCATGTTGACTGAGATGGAAGGGATTATTCCTGCTCTTGAAAGTGCCCATGCGATTGCTCATCTTCATAAACTTGCACCTGAACTTTCTCCTGAAAAGATCATCCTTGTTTGTCTTTCCGGACGTGGAGATAAGGATATAAACACTGTTGCTGAAGCAATGGGCGTGGACCTCTAATTTAAGGGGCGTAGGTCGCAGACAGAGAGTGGGGATGAATACGCTTCCACCTTTCTCTTTTTGTACTGTCGTCATTCCAAATGAAATTCACTGAACTTGATCTCCCTTCCGAAATACTTCGCGGTATTGAGCAGGTTGGCTTTGTTGACCTGACACCTGTTCAAGAGGAGTCTATTCCATTAGCACTGCAGGGCAGTGATGTTGCTGCTCAGGCCCAGACTGGTACAGGGAAAACTGCAGCCTTCTTGATTTCACTCTTTACCCGGTTGCACAGAAACAAGCCGGTTTCAGGGCGTGGGCCAAGGGCCCTTGTGCTGGCTCCGACCCGAGAACTGGTCGTTCAGATATGTGCCGATGCAAATGGTTTGGGGGCGTGTTGCCCCTTCAAGATTCAGCCAATTTTTGGTGGTGTGGATTACGAAAAGCAGCGCAAGGCTTTACAGGATGGTGTTGATATCATCGTGGCGACTCCAGGTCGCTTGATCGATTATGCCAAGCAGAACGTTTTTAGTCTGAAGCATGTGGAGTCATTGGTTATCGATGAAGCTGATCGCATGTTCGATATGGGCTTTATTCGTGACCTGAGATATATCCTGCGTAAGTTGCCTCCATTTGAAAAACGCCAGACGATGCTCTTCTCTGCAACACTATCGCCGCGTGTTATGGAACTGGCTTACGAATTCATGAATCTTGCCGAGAAAGTGCGTATTGAGCCTGAGCAGGTGACTGCTGAACGTATCGAACAAATCGTTTACCATGTTTCCCGGCGTGAAAAATTTCCGCTTTTACTTGGCCTGCTTAAAAAAGAGCCTGAGGAAGTCAGGGTCTTGGTTTTTATAAATACCAAGAGAGAGGGCGAACACCTTTCAGGGCGCTTGCAGATCAATAACTTTAAGGTCGCTGTTCTGTCTGGTGACATCCCCCAGAAAAAACGTTTGCGTATCCTTGAGGATTTTAAGGCTGGTAAGTTGAATTTTCTGGTGGCAACGGATGTGGCTTCGCGCGGTTTGCATATAGATGGTGTTACGCATGTAATCAATTATGACCTGCCTCAGGATGCTGAAGATTATGTTCATCGCATCGGCAGAACTGCTCGTGCAGGTGCCATTGGTAAGTCGATTAGTTTTGCCGATGAAGATTTGGCCTATTTCCTGCCTGATATTGAAGAGTATATCGGGATGAAAATCCCGAGCACCGTCCCGCAAGATGAGGATCTTTGTAACGATTACAAACGCGGTGTACTTCATAAGAAGTCTCCGGTACCTGATAAAAAAGGTGGGGGAAAACCGCATCCATCGCGTCGACGTCGTCCTAGTGGCAAGCCTCGCCCCAGGTAAGGATAAGAAAGTGGCAAATCTTGTTCTTGAAGGGCTGAATGATTGTAAGCGGTGTGCGAGGTTGGTTGACTTTATGTCACAACTGCCGCCGTCCAAAGGGCGTTCACGAGCCGATTATCACAATGGGCCAGTTAACGGTTTTGGCGATTTACTGGCTCGTGTCTGCCTTGTTGGTTTGGCGCCGGGAGCTCATGGTGCCAATCGAACTGGGCGACCTTTTACAGGTGACGGAGCCGGCGATTTTATGTACCCGTTGCTCCATCAGGCGGGATTCTCCAATCGGTCAAAGGTTGTGGATGCTGAAGATGGCCTGGAGTTGACAGATCTCTACATTACCAACGCGGTCAAGTGCTTACCTCCGGACAATAAGCCAAATGGCTCTGAATTTACAGCGTGTCGACCTTATCTTGAGATTGAGTTGAATGCATTAAAGCGCTTGCAGGTGATTATTGCTTTAGGTCACGGCGCTCACAATAGTCTCCTTAAGTTTTTTCAATCTCAGGGGCTTATTAAGCATCTCTCTGAGGTCCCTTTTGGCCATGGCAGTACACATTCTCTGAACAATGGAGTTGTTCTCGTTGGCTGCTACCATACCAGCCGTTACAATGTTCAGACTGGTCGGATGAATAACAAGATGTTCCTTGATTTGCTTACTCAGGTTAGATCTTTGTTGGTGTGAGAAAACGGTTGATATTCTTGGTTTCCTTCCGATAGTATTAACTTTTAAGTTTAGGGATATCTAAAGCTGTAAAGATCTTGTTTACTGGAAGATTAAAATACTTATGTCTAACATTGCCTCAACGTTAAACGCTCTGAAAGAGCGTGGTGAAAAAGCCCTTATTACATTCGTTACCGCTGGAGATCCAGATCTTGAAACCAGTGAGAAGATTGTGCATTCCCTTGTTGAAGCAGGTGCCGACCTGATTGAACTTGGCTTTCCCTTCTCAGACCCCATGGCTGATGGCCCGACAATTCAATTGGCCTCGGAACGTGCTCTGAAAGCTGGAACGACGCTCCGTGGAGTGCTTGATATGGTTGCCAGGGTGCGCAAGCATAGTAATGTTCCCATCGTCTTGATGGGATATTACAACCCCGTGTTCTGTTACGGACCCGCACGGTTTGCCCGTGAGGCCTCTGAAGCAGGTGTTGATGGTCTGCTTTTGGTCGATCTGCCTCCAGAAGAGACGGAAGAGTTGCATCCTCTTCTTCGAGATGCTGAAATCGATCTGATAACGCTGTTGGCACCTACAACTGGCGCGGCTCGTACGGAGTCCCTTGCTGCAGCCAGTGAAGGCTTTCTTTATTATGTCTCAATGACAGGCGTAACAGGCAGTCAACAAGTTGATGCTGATGCAATCTCTTCTGCCGTCAAAGAGCTCAAAAAGTTGTCGCCGGTGCCTGTTGCTGTTGGTTTTGGTGTTTCTACTCCGGATGATGCAAGAGCTGTCGCCAAGATAGCTGATGCTGTAGTCGTTGGTAGCGCCCTCGTTAAGTTAATTGAGCAATTCAATGGAACCTCACATCTTCAGGAAGAGGTCCAAGGTTTTGTTCGCCAGCTAAAAGCTGCAATCTGAAACAGCACTCGTCGTCAGAGAGGACTATGTTGTGAAAATCAGGGTTTTGGGTAGCTGCGGATCAAGAGTCCCTGGACAACAAACCAGCTGCCTTCTGATTAATGATGATGTGGTCATTGATGCAGGCGGGATTACTGCCAAATTGAGCGTAGAGGAGCAAGCGGCTATTGATCATGTGTTAATCAGTCATGCACATCTGGATCATGTCTATGATCTGGCTTTTCTTGCTGATAATGTCATGGCTCAAAGAACGGAGCCTTTACGTGTATGGGCGCCCAAAGAGGTTTTGGAGGTTTTACAGAAGAATCTTTTCAATGATCAGCTCTGGCCAGACCTGTCTCAACTCAGGTTGCATGATTTCCCGGTCATTGAGTTTTGCCCACTTCCTGAGGGAGAGGGCACCTGTATTGGTTCTTTTAATGTGACTTGGGTGCAGACCAATCATCCTGTTTTTGCCGCGGGGTATCTGGTGGCAAGCGACAAAAGTTCGATCCTCTATTCAGGAGATACAACAACAACGGACGCACTTTGGGAACTTGGTAAATCTACCGAAGACTTGGCTGCTGTTTTTGTAGAAACATCGTTCCCCAACCGTTTGGAGTCTCTGGCCCTTAAAACAGGCCATTTGACGCCGGGTTTATTAGCTAAAGAGCTTGTCAAGCTGGACAAACCGGAAGTACCGGTCAAAATATTTCATATGAAGCCACAGTATCTTGACGAGATCAGTGCGGAACTGGCATTGTGCCATGGTTCCTGCCGGATATTGGATGGCAACGAACGGTTTGATCTTTAATCAGAAAACCGTCAGAATCGCGAGGTAAATAATGGCCTGGTTTAAAAAGTCGAAGGCGCCGATAGCGCCAGTGGGAAGTAAAAAGGTTCAAATGCCTGAAGGGCTCTGGACGAAGTGTAAGAATTGTGAAGAGATCATCTATTCAAAGGAGATTGAACGCAATTTGAACGTATGTCCGAAGTGTGATTATCACTTCCGAATCAGTGCGCGAGAGAGAATCGAACTTGTGATTGATGAAGGGACCTTTAACGAGACCGATCCTGATATGTCATCGGTTGACTTCCTTAAGTTCAAGGACTCTAAAAAGTACGTAGATCGCATCAAGGCTGCTGTTAAGAAAAATGGCGGTGGAGATGCTGTTGTGACGGGCTCAGGTCTTATGAACGGTCAGGAAGTTGTTGTGGCTGTCTTCGACTTTGGTTTTCTTGGTGGCAGTATGGGGTCGGTTGTTGGTGAGAAAATCACTCGTGCAATTGAACTGGGCCTTGAGAAAAATGCTCCGGTCATGGTCTTTTCTTCTTCGGGCGGTGCTCGTATGCAGGAAAGTATCCTCTCGCTGATGCAGATGGCCAAAAGCAGCGCGGCACTTGCAAAGTTAAAGAAAGCAGGCATTCCGTTTATTTCAGTTCTCACGGACCCCACCACGGGTGGTGTTACCGCCAGTTTTGCAATGCTTGGTGACCTCAATGTTGCTGAGCCGAAGGCTTTGATCGGGTTTGCTGGTCCTCGTGTTATTGAGCAGACTATCCGTCAGCAGCTTCCTGAAGGGTTCCAACGCTCAGAATACCTCCTTGACCATGGTATGGTTGACATGATCGTTTCCCGTCAGGAGATGAAAGAAAAACTCTCACAAGCTTTACGCATTTTTACCAAGCAGTAGGCCGTGGACTTTTCTTCGAGTCTCGATTACCTGTACGGACTTCAGCGCTTTGGCGTTAAACTCGGTCTGGATAATATGCGGGCCATACAGGCCCGCATTCCTCAATTACAAGAGCCTCTCTCTTGTGTTCATGTTGCCGGAACCAATGGAAAAGGGTCCGTCAGCGTCATCTTGGCTGAAATCCTCAAGCATTCTGGCCTTCGTGTTGGGCTTTACACTTCCCCACACCTGCACTGTTTTACTGAGCGCATTTGCATAAACGGTGTTCCCGTCGAACAATCTGAAATTGTTGCTCTATCTGAAGCGATCCGTTTGGTTTCTGAAGATATTCCCCTTACATTCTTCGAGGCAACGACAGCGATGGCGTTGTTGGCATTCCGCAAGCATAAGGTTGATATCGCTGTTATTGAAACTGGCCTCGGTGGCCGGTTGGACGCAACAAACATCGTTGATCCCCAACTTTGCATGATAACCCCCGTCAGCTTTGATCACACTGAACATTTAGGGTCGAATCTGGCGGCGATCTCTGAAGAAAAGGCCGGTATTATAAAGTCCGGCGTACCTGTCGTTGTGGGTAAACAAGATCCAGAGGCAGAGGCTGTTCTCTTGAAGGTTGCGGGCAACCACAATGCTAAGGTGCTGCTTGCCGGGCGTGATTTCTCCTGTAAGGGTGATCACCATAGCTTGTCGGTGGAGATTGGTTCAGACCGTTTCGTCGGTCTTCGTTGCGCCCTTGCCGGAGACCACCAACTGGACAACCTTGCTCAGGCTGTTACGGGAGCATTACAGTTGCGTGAGCAAGGCTTTAAAATTCCTTCTACGGCTATTCTTGAAGCAGGGAGGACCGTTGCTTGGCCAGGTCGTCTGGAATGGTACGGTAACTCTCGAAAGATCCTGTTGGATGTATCTCACAATCAAGCCGGGATAACTTGTTTGGCTGATTATCTTTCTGAGAATGAAATCTCACAAATTCATCTGGTCGTTGGTCTGAGTGGTGAACGTGCTCCAGAAGAAGTTCTAATGCCTCTGGTAAAATACGCCACTGCAGTATATGCTGTACCGGTTTCTTTTGGGCAGTCTGTGCCGACATCTTCAGTAATGGCTTGGGCCGATAGTTTTGAACTGCCGGCTTTCGAGTACGATACTGCTGGTCAAGGTTTAAGCGAGGCTCTTCGCAAAGTCGGAGATGATGAACACGTTTTGGTCTGCGGTTCATTGTATCTTGTTGCAGAGTTAAGACAACTTTTGATGGGGGAGTGTTTGCCGCAGTAGGTGATTCGGTAAACATCTTTGAACTTATTATGACGGGTAGAATGATGAAACGTTTATCGGTGGGGGCGGTGTTCTGTGTATTGCTCATTACCTGTGTCTTGTTGTGGGGGCCTTTAAGTAATTCTGCCGTTGCCAAACAGGGTCTCACTTTTGGTTTTTCGGTTGACGGTTCTGGCCTCTTTTACTCTTCCGGTCTCGGTGAAAAGATGGGGTCCTATCTGGAGGGCCAGTTAGCCCTCCCTATCAAGGTTCGCAGCTTTACCACTGAAGAACATCTCCGTAATTGGTTGACCCGCTATCGAGAGGTTGATGTTGCATGGCTCAGCAAAGATTCTCTTGCAGGAGAACCTGACGGGGAACTTTTTGTCCTCGCCAAGAACCTAGACCACTTGACCGGGCTTTTCCAAGGAAGCTTTGTTGTTCGACAGGGATTGAGTCCTTCCCTTCGTCAGCAAATAAGCGCTGTTCTCTTGAGTATGCACGAAAATTCTGAGGGTCAAGACCTGTTGACTACGATTGAGGTTAGTCGGTTTGTCCCCTCACATGGGGAAGTCAAACGGTGGGAGAGTCCTTCGCTAGGGCAATCTGCCCGTAAGTTATCTTCTCCTCCCAAAAAGACTGGTGAGCTCCAATCTCAGGAGAATAAAGAACTTTCTGTCGAGGTTTCAGAGGCGACGATAGAGAAAGAGGTATCAGTTCCGGTTGCCGTACCGTTAAGCATGGAACCCTTGTCTGTGCAACCCCTTGTTTCTGATATCCCTTCAGATGCAGAGGTGGCTGAAGCAGGGGCGGTTACAGTGATACCTGTTGATACTGATGATGAGCCTCTTCAGTCAGTTCTAGAAAAACAGAGTTCGACTGTTGCCTCAAGCCTGTCAATTCCAACGACAGTTTCTAAACAGAAAGAGCCTATTGCTTTAGTTGCTGATTCTCTAACTTATAATTCAGAAGAAGACAGCTATGAGGCTAAGGGTGATGTCGTCCTTCGTCAAACAAATGTTGAACTGAAATCGGAATCTTTGCTTTGGCAGGCTGCGACACAGGATGCTGCCGCCGAAGGCGCTGTGCAGTTGAATGATGCAGGAACCGAAATTGAAGGTGAAAGCCTTCAGTATAATATGTCTACAGGTCAGGGACAGGTTCAGAATGGTCAAGTTTTTGTCCGAGAAGGTAACTTTCGCCTGGCCGGCGAGCAGATAGAGAAACAAGGGCAGGTCGATTACTTTGTAAAGGGTGGTAGCTTTACCACCTGTGATGGTGAAATCCCCGATTGGAAATTTTCCGCAGAGGAAGTGGATGTCACTGTCGGTGGGTATGCACGTGCCAAAAATGTCTGGTTCCATGTCAAGGATGTGCCGGTCCTCTATGCTCCTTATTTGATGTTTCCTGTTAAAACTGAGAGGGAGTCAGGTTTGCTTGCGCCTTGGTTTGGTTATTCAAACAACAAAGGATTGCGAACCTCTCTTGCGTGGTATCAGGTTATCGATCGACACATGGATGCCACTCTTTATCTTGATTATTTTTCTGATATTGGCCTTGGTAAAGGGCTTGAATATCGATACGCCCTGCCAAAACAGAATAATGGAAAGGCTATTTATCACCATGTTACAGGATTCGACGAAACGCCCGATCTGGATTATATAAAATGGGAACATAGAGGTAATCTCCCCGGTTCCTGGAGTCTTTCTGCTGATGTTGAGTACACTGATGACAAACTTTTCTTTGAAGAGTTTGGCGAAATTGCCGATGATTATAATCGTGACAAAACAGTCTCTACGGTAATGCTTAGTCGTCATTGGCAAAAGCTGAACCTTGTTGGGCATGCTCGATACATTAAAGACCTTAACGATGACAGTGAGAGCACGCTGCAGCGCTTGCCAGAGTTAGGACTGGGCCTCCCTCGCTATCGTATCAATGATTCTCCTTTTTATTTTGGTCTGGAGAGTTATGCTACTAGTTTCTGGCGTGAAAAGGGTGAAGACGGTGAACGCCTTTATCTGAGACCCTCAGTCTCTGCAACCTTCAAGCCTGGCTCATGGCTTGATATTGTTCCTGAGGTTGCCCTCTACGAACGACTCTACAATGCTGATGCGGAGGACGATGAGAGCTTTGTTCCTGAGCTGTCTCTGGGATTAGCAACAAGACTGGTTAAAAACTTTGACGTCAACTCCTGGGGCTTGGATCGTATCCAGCACAGCGTAGAGCCCAAAGTCACATATACTTACGTCCCGAATGAGACACAGGATAAGTTGCCTCTGTTCGACCTTGCTGACCGCATAAATCGTCAGGATGCAATTTCTTATGCTCTGGTAAATCGTCTAACCGCTCGAAGCACAGCGAAGGATGGATCGCGAACTTATCGTGAACTTTTGAACCTTCGTCTTTCTCAAAGATACGATATTGATGAAGCCGAGAATAACCGTTCAGAGGATCAACAACCTTTCTCCGATTTACATGTTGAACTTGGCTTTCGTCCAACGAGGAACATCTCTCTTGATGTTGATGGCTTAATCCCTGTCTATGGAGACCTTCGGTTTCAAACATTAAATGTTGGCTCTGCTGTTAATGATGATGTTGGTAATTCTCTTAACGTTAATTACACCTATAAAGGTGAAGATTCTTCTACTATAGTCACGGATTATGTAAACGTTCAGCTACGGACTCCTGTTCTGAAGCCGGTTTATGTATTGTTTGAAGAACGTTATGACTTTCGCGAAGAACGTGAACTTGAAAAGATTCTTGGTCTTGAGTACCGCTCAAAATGTTGGAGTCTTCTCCTCACGTATCGAAATCGATATCAAGAAGAGGGTGACGATGATCATGAAATAATGGTTTCTTTTGTCCTGACTGGTTTAGGCGAAAATCAAGGCTTTGGTAACGGCTTTGCTCAAATGCGACCATAATCAATGTATATTTATGATTTTTAGCGTCTGACGTGTTTGAATATTTGACAAACGTTAAAAGTTTGTTATCTTCACCAGAATTTGCCAACCATCCGATGGGGTTCACTGTGAACCGGGTTGGGCGGTGTTATTGATCCGGAAGGGAGGTGCTGTTCAGGAGGGAATGTAGGATGTTATGCCCGCATCGGGTTCTTTTATTATTTAATTTTGGAGGGAAATGTAATGAAACACTATCTATTAATGATGGCCTTATTTGCTGTTGTCAGTATGGTCAGTCTCTCACCGACTTTTGTTGTTGCCGCTGATAATCCTGCGGTCAACCAAATTATCGAAACAATACATCTTAATAAGGCCTCCGCTGAAGAGCTTCAGGCTCTACCGGGTGTCGGTCCTGCGCTCTCGTCGAGAATTGTTGAGTACCGAAAAGAGCACGGTCCTTTTGATTCTGTAGATCAGTTGATCTCAGTCAAAGGCGTTGGCGTTGCTAAATTGGCAAAGTTTAAAAAGCAGCTGACTGTTAAATGATTTTATCACAGGCCTGCCGAAAGGCAGGCCTGTGATCTTTACTCCTGGGTTTCTTAGCATGGCTATTGTCTTAGTCTGCAATGTCTGCATGAGTAAGTTTGCAAAAAACCTTGATTTATAATGTGATTTGATGAAACAATCCAAAATTAGGTCGTTCGTTCTATTAAACAGTAGCATATTTGTTTAGGGGTTAGTTATGGCGGGAAGCCCTGCTCCAGCTTCACGTCCTGATGGGGGGCGTTTCAATCTTTGGCCGTTAGCTCTGGTTGCACTTATCCTTGGTTTCGCTCTGTTTGGCGACAGGGGTATTTTGCATATGCTGAAGCTTTCAGGTCAAAAAGCTGACTTGAGCCAACAGATTGCTGAAGCGGAAGCGGTGAATGAATCTTTGCGATTTGAAATCGCATCTCTTCGTAATGACCGCCGTTATATTGAGCGTGTCGCACGTACTGAATTGGGAATGGTGCGTGATGACGAACTGGTTTTTCAGTTCTCTGACAGAAAATAACTTTCGTTCTTAAAATTAATAAGTTTGGCCCGTTTCGCCTTGGCGGGATGGGCTTTTTTACGCTTAATAGAAAATCTTCTGTTGTCGTTGCATCTACTTTGATTTCTTGTCTGTGAAATCTTGACTCTCCACAAGTGCAGCGCTAACATACGTTTCTTAATTCATTGTTTTGGCGTGTAAATGTTGAGTCGTAGCGCTCTTTTTTGAACTATGACCTCTAACAGAAAGATGCCGAGTATTTTTCAGTTGATAGTGTTGAACCCCTTTTGTCTGGATAGCTCTAAGGGTGTTCGTTTGAACGCAGATAAAATGGGGTGCCAAGCCCTGGCTCTAGAGGAGGATTGAACACGTTATGAAGGATCGTCTTCGGCAACAGATCGGTAACGCTCTGCAAGCCTGTTTTGATAATAACTCATTGCACTCTGGGATTGTTCCAGAGATTCAAATAGAGGTGCCAGGAAACCCGGACCATGGGGATTTTTCCTCTAATCTTGCGTTGACAATGGCACGTGCCGAGAAAAAAGCGCCCCGACAAATTGCCGAAGCCTTGGTTGCGGCTCTCGATGAAAGTGATTTTCTAAGCAATGTAGAGATTGCCGGTCCAGGCTTTATTAATTTCACCCTCCAACCGGTTTGTTGGTATGAGGTTCTTGATGAAATAACTGAAAAAGGCTTTGCCTACGGCCTTTCCAAGGCTGGAGGAGGTCGTAAGGTTCAAGTAGAGTTTGTTAGCGCCAACCCTACAGGCCCTCTGCATATTGGCCACGGTCGTGGTGCGGCTACGGGTGATGCCGTTGCTTCAGTTATGCAGGCTGCCGGGTATGATGTTCAACGTGAATATTATATTAACGATGCCGGCAACCAGATGCGGACTCTCGGACTCTCCATGCTGTTGCGCTATCGCGAAGCGTGTGGCGAGGCTGTCGTTTTTCCCGAGGACTGTTATCAGGGTGATTACATCTTTGATTTGGCAAAAGAGGTCTATGAGTTAGAGGGAAACCGCTATCTCGATCTTTCCGAGGACGACGCAATTAAGGCTCTCGGGAAATTCGGTGGAGACCGAATCCTTGCGGGCATTCGTGATGATCTGGAAGCCTTCGGTATTACCATAAATAATTGGTTTAGTGAGCAGGGCTTGTTTGATCGTGACGAGGTTGCTGCCGGCCTCAAGCTTCTGGCAAAGAAAGGCCTGACTTACGAGAAGGACGGTGCTGTCTGGTTCCGAACTACAGATTTTGGAGATGATAAGGATCGTGTCCTTGTTAGATCTAATGGTGATACGACTTATTTTGCCTCAGATGTTGCCTATCATCTCGAAAAATTTGGACGAGGGTTCGAAACCATAATCGATGTCTGGGGGGCTGACCACCATGGTTATGTCCAAAGAATGAAGGCTGTTATTAATGGTCTTGGCCGTGACCCCGATGACTTACAGGTTATTTTGGTGCAATTGGTTAGTTTGTTGCGCGAAGGCGAGCCGGTCGCAATGAGTACCCGTTCTGGTGAGTTTATTACTTTACGGGAAGTTGTTGATGAGGTTGGCAAGGATGCCTGTCGTTTCATTTTCCTGCTAAGGCGGGCTGACAGCCAGCTGGATTTTGACCTGGAGCTTGCTAAGCGGCAGAGTAACGATAACCCTGTCTACTACGTGCAGTATGCTCACGCACGAGTCTGCAGTATTTATCGAAACGCAGAAGAGAAGGGTGTTAAAGTCCTTGATCGGTCAGCGATTGACCTCTCTTGCCTGACTCTGTCTGAAGAACTTTCTCTAGCAAAACATTTGGCGCGATATCCTGAAACTGTTGTGGGTGCTGCTCAGAATCGTGAGCCTCATCGTGTTGTTTATTATTTACAGGAACTTGCGGCACAGTTTCACAGCTATTATAACCGTGAGCGTGTTCTGGTTGATGACCCGGCGACAACACAGGCGAGGCTTTACCTTGTAAATGGCGTGAGGACAGTTTTGGCTAATGCGCTGAATCTGCTCGGAGTTGATGCACCGGAGAGAATGTGAGTAGAGTGGGCAGGGGGTGTCTATGATGGTGCAACCGGTTGTTTCTCGGTCTCAAAGACGACTTGAGAAAAAACAGCTCGTGCTGATCATTGTATTGGTTTTTGCTGTTGCAGGTGTGAGCTTTTCCCTCGGAGTGATGTTTGGTCAGCGTAGTACTGAGTCGGCGGAGCTTTCTTCCAAGACTGAAGCATCTACACCGCCAATCGTAACAAAAATTGCTGCACCGCCACCTCCTAAACCTGTGGCGGCACCAGAGCCGCCGGAAAAATTAACTTTTTACGATAACCTTCCTAATGGGAATCAGGCTCCACTTGGAAGTGGAATCAATTTGCCCCCTGAGCAGCCGAAAAAAGCCGTTGTTAAAAGTCAGAGTACAGTCGTTGCCATCCCGAAAGTTAAGACCGCTGCAGTCGCCAAACAGGTTATTGCTCCAGTCGCCTCTGCCTCCGGTATTTTTGTTGTCCAAATAGCTTCTTTTCGTACTGGTGAAGATGCAAGAAAGTTGGCAACGCGACTCGAAAACTATCGTTTGACGACATTTGTTGAATCAGCAGACCTTGGCGAGAAAGGTGTTTGGCATAGAGTTCTGGCTGGGCCATACGCAGATCGAGAAAATGCGGATCAAGTTGCCGGCTTACTCAAAGAGAAAGAGCGTTTGTCTGCTCTTGTCAGGAAGCGATGAGGACCTAGTTTTTTCTTGACATAGAGAGGGTGTACGGGTAAATTCCAAAATCTTGTTGCGGGGTGGAGCAGTCAGGTAGCTCGTCGGGCTCATAACCCGAAGGTCGGAGGTTCAAATCCTCCCCCCGCTACCAATAAAATTAGTGGCCGCCAGATGGTGGTCTGTTGTTTCGGCGGTGTAGCTCAGTTGGTTAGAGCATGCGGCTCATATCCGCAGTGTCCGGAGTTCGAATCTCTGCACCGCCACCACATTAACAGAACCCTCTTCCCTCTACGGAAGGGGGTTCTGTGTTTTAAGGCTCTGGATCTATGCCGTTGTTGAAACTATTCCATAAGTTCCTGATTCAGACGGGTTGTATTCCTGTCGGAAG
>CBDUFN010000032.1:0-18433 GCA_965366475.1 uncultured bacterium
AAGGGGTTGGAGGTGATAGAAGCCCACTGGCTTTTTGATGTCCCGGTGGATAATATCGCAGTGCACATCCATCCGGAAAGTATTGTGCATTCGTTGGTTGAATATGTAGACGGGGCTCTAATGGCGCAACTTGGTATCCCGGATATGAAAACGCCGATAGCCTATGCTTTGACTTATCCTGAACGTTTACCTCTTGATTTACCCGCTCTTGATCTTTGTCGCCTTGGACAGTTGAATTTTACGGCACCAGATAGTCTATGTTTTCCATGTCTGGGGCTTGCCTACGATGCGATTCGTCAGGGGGGGACCGCTCCAGCTGTATTGAATGCTGCTAACGAGCTTGCCGTCGATGCCTTCCTGCACGAAAAAGTTGGTTTTCTTGATATTCCCAGAATTATAGGTACGGTTGTGTCGCTGCACACAGTGACTGAGGCCTCCAGTCTCAAACAAATTCTTTCTGCTGACAGTTGGGCCCGTCAAACGGCTCATGATGTTATCAATGAAATTCAAGGAGTTTCTTACGCATGATTACTATTGCTGCTGGCATTATCATGCTGGGGATTCTGGTCTTCGTCCACGAGCTTGGACACTTTTGTGTTGCCAAATTCTGTGGTGTCAAAGTCCTTAAATTCTCGCTTGGCTTCGGCCCTCGTCTGATCTCCCGTCAGCACGGTGAAACCGAATATATGATTTGTGCTATTCCTCTCGGTGGTTATGTTCAGATGCTTGGAGAGGGCGGAGGCGATCAAGGCGAAGATGCTGAGGTCGATCCAGATGACGAGCACCGTTCTTTTGCAAAGAAGTCAATTGCTCGACGCATGGCTATCGTTGCGGCGGGACCGATCATGAATCTTGTCCTGCCGTTCATAATTCTTCCTGTTGCCTATCTGGTCGGAATTAACCTTCCTGCGTATCTGGAGGAGCCGCCCTGTGTCGGTTATATCATCCCTGCTTCTGAAGCCGAAGTGGCTGGTTTCCTACAGGGTGACTGCATTACTGAAATCGGTGGTATGTCTGTTTCGTCGTGGACAGATACCGGTCCAGCTCTGGTGAACAGCGCTGGTGAGCCGATCACCTTCCTCCTTGAGAGGGACGGTCATCTTATTGATCTGACTATTGATCCGGAAAACGGTGGTTTGGAAGGCTTGCAATCAATCGGTTTGCTTCCTGAACAAAATCCCGTAATCGGTGGCCTGGCCCCGGCAATGCCTGCTGTAGCAGCAGGTCTTCAGGAAGGCGACCGGATTGTCTCTATCGGTAAACGTGACATTGCCTCATGGTATGAGCTCAAGGGGGCCATTCAGGACGTTGCGGGTGAACCGTCACCAGTGGTTGTTGAACGAAATGGTGAGCGACTCACTTTTGAGCTGATTCCGAAAAAGGCTGATGGCGGTGATGGCTATCTGATTGGCGTTGCGCCACAACAAGAGACTCTTTTTAAGCGCTTCCCCTTAGGTGAAGCAATCTCTGCAGGTGCTGAGCGAAGTATTGAGCTGATAGAGCTGACCCTGGTGTTCATTCAAAAGCTCTTTTCCGGACATGTCTCGACAAGTAACATCGGTGGTCCGATTACAGTCGTTCAGATTGCCGGACAAGCAGCACAAACAGACATCTCAAGTGTTCTCAGTATTCTGGCGTTTTTAAGTATCCAGTTGGGGATTCTCAACCTCTTGCCGATCCCAATCCTTGACGGTGGGCATCTCTTCTTCTACACGTTCGAACTTGTGTTTCGAAAACCTCTATCTTTACGTGCCAGAGAATGGGCTCAACAGCTCGGTTTGATCCTTTTGCTGATGCTGATGGTTCTCGCTTTTTATAATGATATTGTTCGCTTGATAGGGAACTGACGTGCCGCCGATTATTTTAACAATTCAGACGGCTTCACCAGCAGGAAGTCTTGCCATAACTGATGGCGAACAGCTTCTGGCTGAGATTAATCTGGATTTGCGTAAAACTCCTACTGAATGGCTCCTTCCGTCAATTGAAGATTTGCTTGCCAAGACAGGGCTTGATACCAAGGCCCTTGATGCTATCGGCATTGTTCGCGGTCCTGGAGCGTTTACCGGTTTGAGGGTTGGCTTGGCCACAGCCAAGGGGTTGTCTCTTGCCATTGGTTGTCCATTGGTTGGAATATCGTCATTACAATGTCTGGCCATGCAGCTGCCTTTTAGCCGGTTTCCGGTTTGTGTCATGCTCGATGCACGCAAGCAGGAAGTCTATTCGTGTCTCTATAACTGGGAATCCGGAGCTCCAAGAGCAATTTCAGAAGAGAGGGTGGTCGGGCCTGAAAAACTGCTGGCTGATCTTTCTGGAGAGACCTTGTTTGTTGGGAATGGCGCTCATGTTTACCGGACACTGATTGTGAGGAAAATGGCTGAACGAGCTCATTTTGCTCCAGATTTTTTAAACCTGCCGAGAGCGAGTGCTGCCGCTGTAATCGCTCTGTCTGAATGGCAGGCTGGTCGCATCTTCTCGGCTAATGAGATGATGCCTTCTTATCTAAGACCCTCTGAAGCGGAGCTTAATTTAAACAAGAGCCAAAAATAAAAGAATTCTAGTTGACAACCCTGTCTTGCGTTAGCTATTTTTTAAGTACCATTCGTTATTTCCATCCTTAAATTCAGGAGGTGCATATGCCAGAGAAGGACCAGAATTTGATCCAGCGCTTGAGTGAAGAGAATCCCCGCTTTCGCAAGTTGCATGAAGAACATGTTCTCTTCGAGAAAAAGCTGCAAGAATTTGAAGAGATGTCATATCTCTCCGAAGAAGCAGACATCGAACGCAAAAAGATACAAAAGTTAAAATTGGCAGGAAAAGACGAAATGGAGACCATGCTACAGGCTTCCCGTCAATAGCTGATAACGACCAGAACAAAACAGGGGCCTGATTCAATTCGGCCCCTGTTATTATTAAGACCGGACCACTTTTGCCAAACAAGGCAAGAGAGCGGTCCGGTTTTGCTTTTTGCCCTTTACCTCGCGTGCTTCCACGGGTATAAAGACCGTTACCTTTTCTGCAAAATCGAACAGAGTTTGTTTACAGGAGAAACGAAGGAAATGACCGAGAAACGTAGCAGTGCAATTACCCAGGGTTTTGAGCGTACGCCCCATCGTGCGTTGTTAAAGGGAACCGGTGTTCCACAAAAGCAGATGGACAAGCCTTTTATCGGAATTGCCTCCTCTTTTACCGACCTGATTCCTGGTCACACCGGAATGCGTGATTTAGAACGTTTCATTGAAAAAGGCGTTCATACCGGCGGTGGCCATTCGTTTATATTTGGTATCCCAGGTGTCTGTGATGGTATCGCCATGGGACACCGAGGCATGCATTATTCGTTGCCGACCCGTGAATTGATAGCTGATATGGTCGAATCTGTCGCTGAAGCTCATCGCCTTGACGGTTTGGTCCTTTTAACGAACTGCGACAAAATTACTCCGGGTATGTTGATGGCTGCTGCTCGTCTTGACATTCCATGTATTGTGGTCACCGCTGGGCCAATGATGACTGGCTCCGGCGCTGCAGGGCGTAAATTTTCTTTTGTTACTGATACCTTTGAAGCTATGGGCCAATACAAAGCAGGTGTTATCGATGAGCAAGAATTGATGGCTTGCGAAGATAAGGCTTGTCCGACAGCCGGTTCCTGTCAAGGTTTGTTTACAGCAAATACCATGGCAATCCTTACGGAAACCTTGGGTATGAGTCTGGTTGGTTGTGGTACCGCCCTTGCTGTCTCATCATTGAAACGTCGCATTGCTTTCGCCAGCGGCGAACGCATTGTTGATTTGGTTAAAGAGCAGATTACGCCACGACAGATCATGACCCGTGCTGCTTTTGAGAATGCTATCCGTGTTGATCTTGCACTTGGTGGTTCCAGTAACACCGTATTACACCTTTTGTCGATTGCCCGTGAAGCTGGTGTTGATTTGCCTCTCGAAGAGTTCGATAGACTTGGGCGTGAAACTCCGCAACTTGCGTCTATGAATCCGGGTGGAAAGCATTTTATGGAAGACCTTGATACGGCTGGTGGCGTTCCTGGAGTTCTCTACCAGTTGCGTGACCGTATCAACGATAACCCCACGTTGACGGGTCCCACTGTCAAAGAAATTGTGGCTAGCGTTGCTGCTGTTGATGAAGACGTGATCCACTCAGTCGAGAGTCCTGTGCGTGCGGAAGGGGGGCTGGCGATCCTTTTCGGCAATCTGGCTCCACTCGGTTCAGTCGTGAAGCAGTCTGGTGTCTCTGAGAAAATGATGAATTTTGAGGGTCGTGCTCGTTGTTTCGATTCTGAAGAGGGTGCAATGGAAGCCCTCATGAGTGGGAAAGTTGTCGCCGGTGATCTTGTGGTGATTCGCTATGAAGGTCCAAAAGGTGGACCGGGAATGAGGGAGATGCTTGCCCCGACTGCGACTCTGATGGGTCTCGGTCTGGGCGACAGTGTCGCTTTGATTACTGACGGGCGTTTCTCTGGTGGAACTCGTGGCCCCTGTGTCGGACACATCTCACCTGAAGCTGCTGAAGGTGGACCGATTGCTTTGATTGAAGACGGTGATTTGATACGTCTCGATATTCCGAACCGCACACTTGAACTTTTGGTTGATACTGACGAGCTAACACGGCGTAAAGACGCCTGGCAGGCTCCTGAAGCCAAGATCAAGAGAGGTTGGCTGGCTCGCTATGCCAAAGTCGTAACCTCGGCGAATACCGGCGCTGTTTGTGAAGCCTGAGATTGAAAATTAGATTATAAGCCTGGGTTGCACTTTAATGGAACCTGGTGGAGGAGATAAAAAACGTGAAATTAACTGGTTCAAAAATTCTTCTGGAGAGTCTGGTTCAGGAAGGCGTGGAAACTATTTTTGGTTATCCCGGTGGTACTGTCATCAATATTTATGATGATTTGATGGGGTCTTCCATAAAGCATATTTTGACCCGCCATGAGCAAGCCGCTGTCCATGCTGCCGATGGTTATGCACGTGCAACAGGTAAGGTCGGTGTTGCTATTGCAACCAGTGGCCCCGGTGCAACCAATACGATTACCGGAATAGCCAACGCGTATATGGATTCGATTCCAATGGTTGTTATTACAGGTCAGGTCCCGACAGGCCTGATTGGTAATGATGCCTTCCAGGAGGCTGACCTCGTTGGTATTACCAGACCGATCACCAAACACAATTACTTGGTTAAAGACGTTAAGGATCTCGCCCGTATTATAAAGCAGGCCTTCTATATCGCAAGGACTGGTCGTCCTGGTCCCGTTGTTGTTGACCTTCCCAAGGATATTCAGATGGCAACGGCCAAATTCGAATATCCTGACAAGGTTGAGCTGCGTGGTTACAAGCCTACCTACAGTGGCAACGTTCGCATGGTTGAAAAAGCCATCAAGATGATGCTTTCAGCCAAGAAACCTGTTCTCTATGTGGGTGGTGGTGCAACGTTGACTGATGCCCATGCCGAATTGATGGAACTTGCAGAAAAGTTACAGGCTCCTGTTACGACAACTTTGATGGGGATGGCCAGTTTTCCAACACGTCATCCTCTTTCTCTGGGGATGCTTGGAATGCACGGTACATATTACGCCAATATGGCTGTGACTAACTCAGATCTGCTGATTGCTCTTGGCGCCCGTTTTGACGACCGGGTTACTGGTAAAATCGATACGTTTGCGCCACATGCGAAAATTATTCATGTTGATGTCGATCCGACGTCTATCAAAAAGAATGTTCGTGTTGATTTGCCGATTGTTGGTGATTTGCGTGATGTTCTGAAAAAGATGAACAAGGCATTAACAGAGAAGCCAGATGAGGTTGCTCAAGCGGTTGACGCGCATCAACCTTGGCTACAGGAAATTGCTGCATGGCGTGAAGAACACCCGATGTCTTATAAGTTTTCGAAAACGGAAATCAAGCCTCAGTACGTGATAGAAAAATTGCGTGAGTTGTCTAACGACGATGCAATCATCACCACGGAAGTAGGCCAGCACCAGATGTGGACAGCTCAGTTTTTTGATTTCACCCAACCTCGGACTTTCCTCTCTTCTGGAGGGCTTGGTACGATGGGATACGGACTTCCTGCTGCGCTTGGTGCTCAGGCAGCCTTTCCTGAGCGTCAAGTCATCGATGTCTCCGGCGACGGTTCCTTCCAGATGAATTCTCAGGAACTGGCAACGTTGGTTCAATATCGTCTGCCTGTAAAAATTGTCATTCTCAATAATAATTTCCTCGGTATGGTCCGCCAATGGCAGCAGCTCTTTTTCGATAAGCGCTATAGTCAGACGTGCATGGAGCTGCCGATCGATTTTACCAAGCTTGCGGAAGCGTATGGCGCAACCGGCCTGAAGGCGACTAAGCCTGAAGAGGTAGAAGAGGTGATCAAGAAGGCTTTTGAAACCCCTGGCCCGGTAATTATGGAGTTTAAGATTTCTCGTGAAGAGAACGTTATGCCAATGGTTCCTGCTGGAGCCGCACTCAATGAAATGGTTCTGGCGTCCTGATCGGGCCGGTGGATTTAAGGAGAGGAGACAGCTATGAGACACACTATATCCGTTTTGGTTGAGAATGAATTCGGCGTGCTGACACGCATCGCCGGTCTATTCTCCGGCCGTGGATTTAATATTGAGAGCCTGTCGGTCGCACCGACACTAGATCCAACTCTTTCTCGCATGACAATCGTCACCAGCGGTGACGATCGAATTATTGAACAGGTCAACAAACAGCTGAATAAGTTGATCGATACAATCAAGGTCATTGATTTTACCGGTGAAGATTTCATCGAAAGAGAGATGGCACTGATCAAGGTCAATGCCGAAGATTCGACGCGTGCAGAGATCTTACGTATTTGCGATATTTTTCGCGGCAAAGTTGTTGATGTCACACCGAAATGCTATACCGTTGAAGTCACAGGCTCGCCGGTTAAAGTGAATGCGATTATCGATCTGCTGCGGCCTATGGGGATCAAGGAATTGGTCCGGTCGGGTCCCGTGGTCCTTGGGCGTGGTCCGAAAGGCTGGAAGGGCAACTGATAATCTGAGAAATTGTTGAAACAACGGCGGGCCGTATCAGGATAAATCACTGGTATGGCCCGCACTGTTGTGATATATAGTCGATTTTTTAAACAAGAAACTCGTCAGTTGACGGGACGAACTTTTAGAGCACAGAATTTTCTCGGGAGGAGATTAGAGTAATGAATGTTTATTATGACAAAGATGCCGATCTTTCGCTGATCAAAGGGAAGAAGGTTACCATCGTTGGTTACGGTTCTCAGGGTCACGCTCACGCCAACAATCTTAAGGATTCCGGTGTTGACGTTACTGTTGCTTTGCGTGAAGGATCTTCTTCTGCAATTAAGGCAGAGAACTCAGGGCTGAAAGTAATGAATGTTGCCGACGCGGTTGCTGCTGCGGACGTGATTATGATTCTGACCCCTGATGAGTTTCAATCGCAACTCTACCGAGATGAGATCGAGCCGAATCTGAAGAAAGGCGCCGCTCTAGCCTTTGCTCACGGTTTTGCCATCCATTACAATCAGATCGTACCTCGTGAAGATCTTGATGTCATCATGATTGCCCCTAAAGCTCCAGGTCATACAGTTCGCACCGAGTTTGTTAAGGGCGGTGGTATCCCTGACCTTATTGCAATTTACCAAGATGCTTCCGGTACAGCTAAGAACGTGGCGCTTTCCTATGCCAGCGCAATCGGTGGTGGACGTACAGGTATCATCGAAACAACGTTTAAAGATGAAACAGAGACTGATCTGTTCGGCGAGCAGGCTGTCCTTTGTGGTGGTGCTGTTGAATTGGTCAAGGCCGGTTTTGAGACCCTTACGGAAGCGGGTTACGCTCCTGAAATGGCTTACTTCGAGTGTTTGCACGAGCTCAAACTGATTGTCGATCTGATGTATGAAGGCGGCATCGCCAACATGAACTACTCGATTTCCAACAATGCTGAATATGGTGAGTATGTGACTGGGCCGCAAGTGATCAATGATGAGAGTCGCAAGGCAATGAAACAGTGTCTGGACAATATCCAGAATGGTGAATATGCCAAACGCTTTATCCTTGAAGGGGCGTCCAATTACCCTGAAATGACAGCGCGTCGTCGTCTTAATGCTGCCCACCCGATTGAGCAAGTCGGAGAAAAGTTGCGCAGCATGATGCCTTGGATTCAAAAAATTGTTGATAAGACTAAAAACTAACTGATTCATAAATAGCGGGGGCATTTTGCCCCCGCTATATTCCTTAAAAGGCGCTCCCTGCCCATGAAAAATCAGCATCAACCCGTGGCCGTTGAAGGTTATCCTTTCATCGGCCTATTTGCCTTTATCGCCCTTTTCTTTGCTGCGGTAGATTGGAACTGTTTGGCCACTATCACCCTTGGTCTGACACTCTTTGCAATTTACTTTTTTCGTAATCCTGAACGATTTTCTACTGAAGGTGACAATGTTATTGTCGCCCCTGCCGATGGGAAAGTCATTTTTGTCGGTAAAGTTCCGGAGAATCGCTACTTTGGTGGTGCGGAAGTGACCAAGGTCAGTATCTTCATGAATGTGTTCAATGTTCATGTCAACCGCGTTCCGGTTAATTGTAAAGTCCTTGATCAATTTTATAATCAGGGTCGCTTTTTCAATGCCTCTCTGGATAAGGCCAGCCTGGAAAATGAACAATCAGGTCTGTTGCTGGAAACAGAGTCCGGTCTTAAAATTCTTTGTGTGCAGATCGCCGGTCTGATAGCACGTCGAATTGTTTCTTATCCTGAAAATGGTGACTCTCTTGAGCGTGGTCGGCGTTATGGTTTGATACGTTTTGGTTCACGTGTTGATCTGTACTTCCCTGAAGGCGTTGACGTTACGATCAAGCTTGGTGACAAGACTGTGGCTGGAGAAAGTGTGCTGGGATCCATTTCATGAGTAGAGTTGGTGGCTCATACGATCGGCGGGAAAGTTTGAAGCGAGGTGTGTACCTCCTGCCTAATCTGGTAACAACTGGAGGCCTTTTTGCGGGCTTCTACGGAATCGTCGCCACCATGAACGGCCAGTATGATTTGGCTGCCTGGTTTATTCTGATCTCAGCAGTGTTTGATGCCCTGGATGGTAAGGTTGCTCGCTTAACCGGAACCACCAGTCGTTTTGGTGTAGAGTACGATTCTCTCGTTGATTTGGTCTCTTTTGGCGTTGCTCCAGGATTACTCATGTATACCTGGGCTCTCCAGACCTTCGGAAAGTTTGGCTGGTTGGCAGCATTTCTCTATGTTGTTTGTGGCGCTTTGCGTCTGGCACGTTTCAATGTCCAGGTTAACACGGTCGAATCGAGACGTTTTGTTGGTCTTCCTATTCCTGCCGCTGCGGGGATGGTTGCCTCGTGTGTCTTGCTTTTCTACCATCTTGGTGGCTCAGGTACGATCAAGAAGTTTTCTATTGTTTTGTTAATCTACGTGCTCGCTTATCTCATGGTGAGTAACCACAGTTATAATTCATTTAAAGACCCTGGGTTAGTAAAGCGTCAGCCATTCGGTTTTTTGGTTTTGGCGATTATTTTCATTATCGTGGTTGTTGCCCAACCTGAAATTATGCTTTTTGCGATCTCCTCGGTTTATGTTGCATCGGGCCCGATTGGGAGTGTTTTGAAATATTTCAAACATAAGCCAGTTGCAGAGGAATCTCCTGATATTGAGCACATTGCTGGGCAAGGTCCGGACGTTTCCTAGAGAAAAATAACCTAGGTTCTTGACAAGACCGCAGGTTTTTGCTTTATTGAGATTACGTTTCAAAATGCTGTGAAGAGGACTAGTAAGGTCTGACGCTGTTTCAGAGAGCCGGTGGTGCTGCGAACCGGTACAGATAATGACCTGAACTGACCTTGGAGCTATGGGTGTCAAAGGGCTGTAAGCGGCCTGAGTAATGTCCGTCGTGAGCCTGCGTTAAGGGCTAATTAAGGGTTTCGTTTTGACGAGGCCAAACAGGGTGGTACCGCGAAGCTTAGCTTTCGCCCCTGACCGGGGCGGGAGCTTTTTTATTTTTTAACCCAGCAATAAATTTCCTTGAAGGGGGTGGTTCTGTGGAATCCGACCTGGCTGATCTAGACCTGGTTGTTCAAGAGTTGATGAGAGACAATTGGATGAGGTTTGAACCAACCCCAGTAAGAGATTGAACTGAATTTCAGAGGAGACAGTGATGAGCAAGAATCAAAAGATTAAAATTTTTGATACGACGTTACGCGATGGTGAGCAATCACCTGGCGCAAGTATGAACATCGAAGAAAAATTGCGTATCGCCAGCCAACTGGAGAAACTCAATGTCGATGTTATCGAAGCGGGTTTCCCGATTGCATCAGATGGTGACTTTGAAGCTGTTAAGAAAATCGCTCAGACGATCAAGGGCCCCGAAATTGCCGGTCTTTGCCGTGCGAACATCAAGGATATAGATCGTGCCTGGGAGGCTTTGAAGTACGCTGGAGACCGCGGTCGCATTCATACCTTCATAGCGACGTCAGACATTCATATGGAGCGTAAGCTTCAGATGGAGCCTGCCAAGGTCCTTGAGACTGCAGTGAAAGCTGTTAAGCATGCGGTGTCATATACTCCAAACGTTGAGTTTTCTTGTGAAGATGCCGTCCGTACTCGTCTTGAATTTCTTGCTGAGGTGGTAGAAGCTGTCATCGACGCGGGAGCGACAACCGTTAATATCCCAGATACTGTCGGCTACACAATCCCTTTTGAGTATTTCAATATTATCAAGTATTTGAAGGATAATGTGCCGAATATAGATAAGGCTGTCATCTCTGTTCATTGTCACAATGATCTTGGTTTGGCGGTTGCGAACTCTCTGGCTGCAGTCCAAGCCGGAGCAGGGCAGGTGGAATGTACTATTAACGGTATTGGGGAAAGGGCTGGTAACTGTTCCCTTGAAGAAGTTGTTATGGCGATGCGCACGCGACGCGATATTCTTCCCTATGAAAATAACATCAATACGGAACATATTTATGCTGCAAGCCGTCTGCTCTCCACGGTAACAGGAATCGCTGTGCAGCCAAATAAAGCTGTTGTTGGTGCCAACGCCTTTGCTCATGAAGCAGGCATCCACCAGCATGGCGTTTTGATGGATAAAGAAACCTACGAGATCATGACGCCTGAGTCGATTGGTCTTAACGCTAACAAGCTTGTCCTTGGAAAACATTCTGGGCGTCATGCTTTTATTGCGCGTCTCAATGAGCTTGGCTATGACTTGCCCAAAGAAGATATTGAAAAAGCTTTTGTTCGCTTTAAAGCTTTAGCTGACAAGAAAAAAGAAATCTTTGATGAAGACCTTGATGCGATCGTTGCCGATGAAATTATCCGAGTCCCGGAGATTGTCAAGTTGGTGCAAATGAATGTCTCTTCAGGGTCTTTTGCAGCACCGACCGCGACTGTTGAACTTGAATACAAAGGCAAGGTCAAGAGAGTTGCCGTGATTGGTGATGGGCCTGTTGATGCAACTTTCAAGGCGATTAAGAAGCTGACCGGTATGAAGCCTTATCTGGTCAATTACTCCGTTGGTTCTATAACTGGTGGAACAGACGCCCTTGGTGAATGTACTGTTCGTCTAGAGCATGATGGTCATGAGGTGTTGGGCCAGGGCTCTCATTCAGATATTATCGTTGCCAGTGCAAGAGCTTATATCAATGCTCTTAACAAGGCTTTGGATGTTGTTCAGCGGACTCAGGTGAAGATCTAAGGACGAGATATCTGCTTGACGTGTGGCTCTTGTCACACAACATTAAGAGGTTTGTCGCGGAGGCGTGAAGAATGAGATTTTTTTTCTTCACGTTCTCCGCGCCTTTACGTTATAACTTTTTTCTGCATTAATATGGATTATAACTCCCTGTTCTCAGGGGATTAAGGAGTCATTATGGGTCAGACTACAGCTGAAAAGATTTTTACTGCTCATCTTCGTGATGAGCCTTTTCCTGGCACCAAAGTGCTGGATATCGATCGTGTTCTTTGTCACGAGATTACTACACCGGTCGCAATTGCTGATCTTGAGTGGCGAGGCAAGGACCGTGTCTTTGACAATACCAAAATCAAGGCCGTTATTGATCATGTGACGCCATCTAAAGATAGCAAAACCGCTTTGCAAGCTAAGATGCTTCGTGACTGGGCTCGTCGTCATGACATCAAAGATTTCTTTGATATTGGCCAAAACGGGGTTTGCCATGCTCTCTTCCCGGAAAAAGGCTATATCCGTCCGGGTTTTACCGCCATTATGGGTGATTCTCATACCTGTACGCATGGTGCTTTTGGTGCTTTCGCAGCTGGTGTTGGCACCACTGACCTTGAGGTCGGTATGCTCAAAGGCGTCTGTGCTTTTCGTGAACCCAAAACGATCCGGGTCAACCTTGAGGGGAGTTTACAGCAGGGTGTTTACGCTAAAGACGTGATTCTCTTTGTTATCGGTAAGCTTGGGGTCAATGGCGCGACGGACAGAGTTATTGAATTCCACGGACCGGTTGTTGAGAAGATGAGCATGGATGCTCGGATGACTCTCTGTAATATGGCTATTGAGGCTGGTGGAACTTGTGGGATCTGCCAACCTGATATGGTGACCGTCGACTATCTCTGGCCTTTTATCGAAGGTGATTTTGCAAGTAAAGATGCTGCTCTTGAAGAATACAGCTTCTGGTGTGCCGATTCTGATGCTGACTATGACAAGATCCTTGACTTCGATGTGACTGAATTGGTTCCTCATGTAACTTACGGTTATAAACCGGACTGTGTTAAGCCTGCGAGTGAAATGAAAGAAACCAGAATTGATCAGGTTTATATAGGAACGTGCACCAATGGCCGCATTGAGGATCTACGTCAGGCTGCCGAAGTTCTTAAGGGGCATAAAGTTGCTGCAACCTTACGTGGTATCGTTTCTCCGGCCACGCCAAAGATTTTCAAGGAAGCTTTGGATGAAGGGCTTATCCAAATCTTTATGGACGCTGGTTTTTGTGTCACTAACCCGACGTGTGGTGCTTGTCTCGGTATGAGTAATGGTGTCCTCGCTGACGGTGAGGCCTGTGCTTCTACCAGTAATCGTAATTTTAATGGTCGAATGGGCAAGGGAGGGATGGTCCATTTGATGAGTCCCGCAACCGCTGCGGCCACCGCGATTACCGGTTTTATCACGGATGCCCGGACGCTTTAACTCTGCTGAGTGATTTTTGTAGTCATTTCTCGATAAGGGAGTCAGAAAATGAAGAAAACCTTTGGCGGTCCAACAATTGTTCTAGACCGCTCCGATATCAATACAGATGAAATAATTCCTGCTAAATACCTTACGGAAGTTACCAAGGAAGCTCTCAAACCTTACTGTCTGGAAGATCTTAAGATGGAAGGTTTTGATCCTAAAGGCGATATCCTGAAGAATGCTCGCGTGATCGTTACCCGGGAAAACTTTGGCTGTGGTTCTTCTCGTGAACATGCACCATGGGTCTTTGAAGTGAATGATATTCACACGGTTATTGCTGAGAGCTATGCACGGATTTTTCGTCAGAACATGTTCAACTGTGGAATGCTTGCGATTGAATTGCCCAAAGCAGATATTGATGCTTTGATCACTCTTGAGAATGAATCAAATGGTGCCGTGGAGATCAAGGTCCAATTACAAGAGCAGACAATTGTTGCAACCGGGAATGGTCGAGAAGAATCCTTCAACTTTGATATCAGTCCGTTTGATAAGGCGCTGGTTGATGCTGGTGGTTGGGTTGAGTACGCTGACGCACGTTACTGATAAACAGGGTAGGGTCGACCAGCTTAAATAGTCCTTCCTGATCTTCTTTGTAGACGGGAGCAGAGTTTGTCTTTGCTCCCGTCTTTTATTGGTGAGGTGAAAGTCCTCGCAATTCTGTTAATTTCATATATATTTTCGCATTACTGTCTTGGAGAAACTTCTGTGCTTGATGTGATCAAAATTTTCCTCAAAAAAGATTCCTCTGTCGGCGTTATGCTGATGTTAGCGACTGTGGTGGCGATGCTTTTTGCCAACACCCCGCTACTGTTTTGTACGACTTTATTCTCGACACTCCTCTTGAAGTACGTTTAGGACGTAATCTCCATATTGCCAAACCTCTTCTCCTCTGGATTAATGCTGGCCTGATGGCCGTTTTTTTTCTTATGGTTGGTTTGGAGGTCAAGCGTGAAGTTCTGGTCGGACAACTCTCCACTCGAGCTCAGATTATTCTGCCGAGCGTAGCTGCTCTGGGTGGTATGATCGCCCCTGCAGTTGTCTATGTGTTAATCAATGCCGGCGATCCCGTCGCTCTCAACGGGTGGGCCATTCCGGCTGCGACTGACATTGCTTTTGCTCTAGGCGTTTTGGCTTTGCTTGGGGATCAAGTCCCGTCCTCATTGAAGATCTTTTTGTTGGCTTTGGCGATCATGGATGACCTGGGTGCGATTGTTATTATTGCCCTGTTCTATTCTGAAGATCTCTCGAGTAGCATGCTGATACTCGCTTCGATCTGTTTGGTCGCCCTTGTTGTTCTCAACCGTTTACGAGTAGATCGTTTGGGCCCCTATCTTTGGATTGGCGTATTCCTCTCGATTTTCGTTCTTAAATCCGGTGTTCATGCAACCCTTGCTGGTGTAGCCCTTGCTTTTGCTATTCTTTTGCAGAGCAAGTCAAATCCGCAGCACTCTCCTGTCGAGTTTCTCGAACACTATTTGCACCCTTGGATCAAATTTCTGATCCTGCCCATTTTTGCCTTTGCTAATGCAGGTGTTTCCCTCGCCGGTATGGGGGTGGGAGACCTCTTTCATTCCGTTCCTTTCGGGATTATGCTTGGTTTGGTTGTCGGTAAATTGGTTGGCGTGTTCGGATTCTCGTTGGCCGCCATAAAAATGGGCTTTGCCAAGTTACCTGAAGAGGCATCTAGTCAGCATTTGCTGGGTGTTGCGTTTCTCTGTGGTATCAGCTTCACTATGAGCCTTTTTGTTGGTGGCCAAGCCTTTGAGCATACAGGTGCAATGCCGTTACTTATCTTTCTTCACATCGCCTCGGCATTCTCTCCGGCTCCTTGATTGCCGGTCTCGCCGGTTACCTGATCCTTGCCATGCCAATAAAATCAACCGAGTCTTCAATAGAAAAGATTGTTGATAAAGAACCACCAACACCGTAACTCTTATCGTTGCTGCCTAAACTATCATGTGAACATCTTGACTTTTCTCAGTAGCGATGTTAAAAGCGCGATGCTTAATCAAATAAATAAAAAAGATTGGAGAATTTCATGGAACGTACATTCGCAATTATCAAGCCAGACGCATTCGCCGCTGGTAGTGCTGGAAAAATTCTCGCACGTATTTACTCAGAAGGGTTCAAAGTCGTCGGTGTAAAGAAACTTTTCATGAGCAAAGTTGAGGCCGAGGGCTTTTATTATGTTCACAAAGAGCGTCCTTTCTTCGGTGAGTTGACCGAATTTATGAGCAGTGGCCCTTGTATCGTTATGGCTCTTGAAGCCGAAGGTGCGATCTTGAAGTGGCGTGATCTAATGGGTGCGACTAACCCTGCAGAGGCCGCAGAAGGAACCTTGCGTAAAGAATTTGGTAGCAACATTGGCGAGAATGCTACCCACGGTTCAGATGCTCCAGAAACAGCAGCGTTTGAAATCCCTTACTTTTTCTCAGGGTTGGAACTTCTCTAATCTCTGGTAGTGAGTAAAGACTTGAGTCACCATGAGCCCTTCGGTACAATCCGAAGGGCTCTACTTTTTACTTCTAGATAAAAGTCATCAAAACAGGCTATCCCTTTTGGACGAAACAACATCAAACAATTCACTCGTTGATCTCAAAAATCTGAGTCCTGACGCTCTTATTGCTTTTCTTGAGGGGATGGGTAAGGAAAAATTTCGGGCTGTTCAAATCATGCGTTGGATTTATCAACGTCACGTTTCCGATTTTTCTGAGATGACAGATCTCGCCAAGGACTTCCGTGAAGATTTGGCGCGCCGTGCCACTGTTACTACCTTTACCGAAGACGTTGTTGAGGTCAGTTCCGACGGTACACGCAAATTTCTCTTTCGACTTCAGGATGGTAAGAGTGTGGAAACTGTCCTGATTCCAATGGATAATAACCGCAGTACGTTATGCATCTCTACTCAGGTTGGCTGTGCCATGAAGTGTTCTTTTTGCCTTACCGGAACCTTTGGTCTTGAGCGCAACTTAACCACCAGTGAAATTGTTAATCAGGTCTGTGCTGTCCGCAAACATCACTCTGTTAATAATATCGTCTTGATGGGGATGGGTGAACCTCTCCATAATCTCGACAATGTCGTCAATGCACTTGAAATTCTCTATGCGCCGACGGGTTTTGATTATGGACAACGAAAAATAACCCTGTCTACTTCCGGGCTGATCCCAGAGATGCATGAACTCGGTAAACGTATAAAAGTTGGTCTTGCTGTTTCTCTGAATGCGACAACCGATGACATTCGTGATGAGTTGATGCCGATCAACCGTAGATATCCTCTCGCTGAGTTGATGAAGGCCTGTCGCCAGTATCCGCTTTCTCCAAGCCAACGGATTACTTTCGAGTATATCTTGATTCGTGGAGTGAACGACAGTCAGGCGGATGCCAAGCGTCTTATTAAACTCCTTCATGGAATCAAAGCGAAGGTTAACCTGATCCCATTTAATGAACATGCCGGTTCTGAATATAAGTCTCCGGATGAAACCTCGATACGAGCATTCCAAACATATTTGCTGGATCGTCAGATTGTTGCTATTCGTAGAGCAGGGAAGGGTCAGGATATTTCTGCTGCTTGCGGTCAACTCAAAGGAAAGCTTGAAAACAAGTCTTCCTGAGAAAAAGTATTAATTCAGTAGCAAATGTCAGTTTTGTTGCTGATCGTATAAATTAACATGGAGAATAATATTATGGATCAGATGACGATAGGTGTAATCGGTGGGAGTGGCCTCTATGAAATAGAGGGGCTTACAGATATTGTGGAAGTTCGCCTAGAAACTCCGTTCGGGGATCCAAGTGACGTTTACATCACTGGAATGCTGGAAGGTGTTAAAATGGTCTTTCTGCCTCGTCATGGACGTGGACATCGGCTCCTGCCATCTGAAGTGCCTTACCGAGCTAATATCTATGGCATGAAAAAACTCGGCGTACAGCGAATTATCTCGGTTTCAGCCGTTGGCAGTATGAAAGAGGAAATCGTCCCCGGGCATATTGTTGTTCCTGATCAATTCTTCGATCGTACTCAGGGTAAGCGCGAATCCACATTTTTTGGTCACGGTGTGGCCGGACATGTGCAGTTTGCCGATCCTGTTTGTTCAGAGTTAAGTAATGTTCTTGTTGAGGCGGGGCAAAGCGTTGGCGCGACAGTTCACCGCGGTGGAACTTATGTCTGTATCGAGGGCCCGAACTTTTCTACGCGTGCCGAATCAAATATCTATCGTTCCTGGGGCGTTGATATTATTGGTATGACGAATATTCCTGAGGCTCGTCTGGCACGTGAAGCCGAGATCTGCTACGGCACCGTTGCATTGGCAACGGATTATGATTGTTGGCATGATGGCCATGATGATGTCACGGTCGAGGCCGTACTGGAAATTATCAGACAGAATGTCAGTATGGCCCGCAACATTATCAAGCAAGCCGCTTGCTCGCTTTCTTCTCTGCCTGGTTGCTCCTGTGGAGAATCACTAAAATTTGCTATTATGACCGATCGTTCGTTAATTCCAGAGAAAACCAAAGAGGACTTAGCACCGATCATCGGTAAATATCTTAGCTGAGGCCTTGACTGTGGTTGCTAAAAGTCTACAGATTTGCTTAAATGATTAATTCCCCTTATTAATGTCAAATTTTAAAGGTAAGAGTTTTTATGGATATCTTGGTTATTGGTTCTGTTGCATTTGACAGCGTCGAAACTCCTTTCGGACGTGGAGATGATGTTTTAGGTGGCTCAGCGACTTATTTCTCAACTTCAGCCAGCTTTTTTACCGGTGTGCAGTTGGTTGCCGTTGTCGGTGAGGACTTCCCGGAAGAGCCAAAGGAATTTCTTAGCTCCAGAGGCGTTGACCTGTCCGGTTTGCAGACCAGAGCGGGTAAAACCTTTCGCTGGAAGGGGCGTTACGGTTACGACCTCAATGAAGCACAGACTCTTGAGACGCATCTGAATGTCTTCGAAACCTTCCACCCTGAACTTCCAGAATCCTACCGTAAAGCTGAATACGTATTTCTGGCAAATATAGATCCAGAGTTGCAACTCGAAGTTCTACAACAAGTTGAACGTCCAAAATTGATCGCTTGTGACACTATGAATTTCTGGATTGAGGGGAAGCGTGATGCCCTGATCCGTACTTTAGGTCATGTTGATATCCTGGTGATCAATGAGGCTGAAGTGAGACAGTTGGCTGAAGAAGCCAACCTGGTCAAAGCTGCTCATGCGGTTCTTGCTATGGGGCCGAAGACTCTGGTT
>CBDUFN010000033.1:0-17763 GCA_965366475.1 uncultured bacterium
GAATTCACCAAATGATATATATAATAGCCAAATTAAATTCGACCTTCTGAGGGAGTGTCCCGATACTCAGGCCCGTCGTGGCACTCTTCATACTCGGAGAGGTGTTGTTGAAACGCCTGCGTTTATGCCGGTAGGTACGCAGGGGACCGTAAAGGGCATGCTTCCAGAGCAACTTAAAGAGATCGGTTCTCAGATTATTCTTGGGAACACCTATCACCTTTACTTACGTCCTGGGCACGAGCGCATGGCTCGTTTAGGCGGTTTGCATAAGTTTATGAACTGGGATCGTCCAATTCTTACCGATAGTGGTGGCTTTCAGGTCTTCAGTCTGGGGGATCTCCGCAAGATTGACGAGGAGGGCGTTCGTTTCCAGTCTCATTTGGATGGAAGTGCTCATGTATTAACTCCCGAGCTATCAATCGCCATCCAGGAATCACTTGGGTCGGATATCATGATGGTTTTTGATGAGTGTATCCCTCATCCCTCAACGAGAGAATATATCATTGAGTCAACCGCTCGTTCATCGCGTTGGGCTGCTCGCTGTAAGGAAGCTCGTACAGATCAAAGTGCTGCTTTGTTTGGCATCGTTCAGGGTGGGATGGAAAAGGATTTACGTCAAAAGAGTGCGGAAGATCTCGTCAAAATAGGTTTCGATGGGTATGCTCTTGGTGGCCTGTCGGTTGGCGAGCCCGCTGAAGTGATGTATCAGGTCATGGAATGGTCTTTGCCTTTGCTGCCAGCGAATAGACCCCGGTACGTAATGGGTGTTGGCACACCTGAAAATTTGGTTGAGGCCGTCAGTCGTGGTGCCGATATGTTTGATTGTGTTATGCCGACACGCAATGCTCGTAATGGTGTCCTTTTTACAAACTTTGGCAAAATCAGCATTAAGCAAGCCCGTTTTGTTGAAGACGAAATGCCTATTGATCCCGAGTGTTCCTGCTATGTATGCCGTAACTATAGCCGCGCATATTTGCGTCATTTATATCAAAGTAACGAAATACTCGCATCGGTATTGAATACTACCCACAATCTGTATTACTATCTGCACCTCATGACGAGGATGAGAGATGCTATAAGCGATGGTACATTCAAGTCCTTTCGTGAAGAATTCTATCGAAAACGTAAACCAACCGGTGAAGCATAAGGCTTTCATCGGTTCAGAATATTGGCTCGAATAAATATATAAATATCTGATTTCAGGAGGAAAAACATGTTTGCAACAAACGCATACGCGATGGCTGGTGGTGCTGAACAACAGGGTGGTGGGTCCGGAATGGAAGGGATCGTCATGCTTGTCATCATGTTCGCTATCTTCTATTTTTTACTTATCCGTCCTCAACAGAAACGTGCTAAGCAACACAAAGAACTGATAGAAAGCTTGAAAGCTGGCGATCAAGTCGTCTCTGCCGGTGGTATCCATGGAAAAGTTGTCGCCGTACAGGAAGACATTATTACTTTGGAAATTGCCAGTAACGTTCGTGTCAAAATCAACCGCAGCTCGGTTGTTGGAACCAAAACGGAACAATTGGAAGCATAGCTGCTCAACGAGGTTACAGTACAATTTCGTACACAATTGTTCCCTAATGTGATTTAGGAAGCAATGACCTCATTATATGTTTAAGACGATCCGCCTTTTGCGGGTCTGTTGAAAGGAGATGCAACGGAATGTCCAATAGCCTCATGATTCGGACCGGACTGGTTACAGGATGTCTTATACTGGCCCTGGTCTCGCTTGGACCTACGCTCTTTGGCAGCAATCTGCCGGATTGGTGGGGCAAGGCCTTTGACCCGATTCACCTCGGACTGGACCTGCAGGGTGGTATGCATCTGGTCCTCGGTGTCGACGCGGATAAAGCTGTCGAGAGTCGTCTCGATACAATCGTCGATCAAACTGAATCGCTACTGCGTGAAAAAGATATTATCTTTAAACGCATCGATCGGTTTTCAGGCGAGCGTATTATTATTACAGTTTATGACGAGGAGGCCGGTGAACTGGCCGACGCTGTCATGTCTGAGATGTTTCCTAACCTTGAAGCCATGACTTTGACCACAGAAGGCGCGTACATACAGAAAAATTATCGCTTGAGTGATAGTGAAATCGAAGCTGTACGTGAATATGCTGTGCGTCAGGCCCTTGAGACTCTACGTAACCGTGTTGATCAGTTCGGTGTCAGTGAACCAACCTTGCAGCGTCAGGAAGGCAACAGAATCCTGATCCAACTGCCGGGTGTCAAAGACCCCCAGCGTGCTATAGATCTCCTTGGTAAAACCGCCCGTCTTGATTTCAAGATGGTTATGGAAGACGCCAACCCTCAAGATGCTATCGCAGGTAATTTGCCTGCTGGTGGTCAACTTCTCTATGAGCGTCGAGTGGACCCTCGTACAGGTGTAGCTTCGGAAAGCCCCCTCGTCGTTGAGAATAAAACTGTCTTAACCGGCGACTTGCTCTCCAATGCTCAGGTGCGTATTGATACTCGTTTCAATGACCCTTACGTTGCTATCGACTTTAACTCTGTTGGTGCTAAACGTTTCGATCAAATTACTGCCGCCAATGTTGGTAAGCGTATGGCCATCGTTTTGGATGATACCGTTTATTCGGCTCCAGTCATTCGGGAACGTATCTCTGGTGGTAGTGCGCAGGTCAGTGGAAGTTTTACTGAGCAGGAAGCAACGGATTTAGCAATTGTTCTCCGTGCCGGCTCTTTGCCGGCTCCTGTTGATATCCTTGAGAATCGAACCGTCGGACCGTCTCTTGGCCAAGATTCGATCAATCAGGGTGTGCTGTCTATTCTTATTGGCGGTGTGCTGGTTATCATTGCTATGTTGATCTACTACAAACTGGCCGGTCTTGTTGCTAACGTTGTCCTGATGTTGAATGTCGTTTTTATTATGGCGATGTTGTCAATCTTTGGTGCGACTTTAACCTTGCCTGTATGGCCGTAGATGCTAACGTACTGATCTTTGAGAGAATTCGCGAAGAGCTACGTTTGGGCCGAACGGCACGAGCCGCTTTGGAAGCGGGATTCGAAAAAGCCAAACTGACGATTATTGATGCCAACGTAACGACACTGATCGCTGCTCTGGTCCTGTTCCAATTTGGTACCGGCCCCGTTAAAGGGTTTGCCGTGACCTTGTCGGTAGGTATCATTTCTTCACTCTTTACCGCTGTTGTTGTTTCTCGACTGATCTTTGATCTTATTTTGTCGCGCGGTAAGACCGACCGTCTGAGCATCTAGGAGTTTTTAATGCAGATAATCAAGCACGATATAAATATCGATTTTACCAGCAAACGCAAAGTGGCTATGTTTATTTCAGGCATTGTCATCTTGCTTGGACTTGCTTCGCTGATTGTTAATGGTGGGCCGAATTACGGCATCGATTTTGTTGGCGGTACTCTGGTTCAGGTTAAATTTGTTGGGGATACCGACGCCGCCAAAATAAAAGATGGTCTTGCTTCTCTTGACCTCGGTTCTGTCGTTGTTCAGCGTTTTGGTGATGATCCCAACGAGTTTCTGATTCGTGTTCAGGAAAGCGAAAAAGGTAAGGATCTCTCCGCGATGATTTCCGGAAGTTTGAATATGGTTTATGGGGAAGGTATGGTTGATATCCGTCGTGTCGAGATGGTTGGACCACAGGTTGGTAAAGACCTTCGCCAGAAAGGCCTCCTTTCAATTGTCTATGCCATGATCGGCATTCTGGTCTATGTCTCCTGGCGGTTTGAATTACGTTTTGCAATTGGCGCTATCATTGCCCTGTTGCATGATGTCTTGATTACACTGGGCGCGTTTTCTATAAGCGGTCGTGAAATAGATTTGCCAATTATTGCAGCTTTTTTGGCGATCATTGGTTATTCTCTCAATGATACGATTATCGTTTATGACAGAATCCGCGAAAACTACGGGAAACATCAGAAAAAAGGCTTCGACGAGATTGTTAATCGTTCCATTAACGAAACTTTGTCACGAACGATCCTGACTTCTGGTACGACCTTGCTGGTTGTTCTCGCTCTCTTTGTTTTCGGCGGTGGCGTGATTCACAACTTCGCATTTGCTCTTTTGGTAGGTATCTTGGTCGGTACCTATTCCTCTATCTTTGTCGCCAGCCCTGTTCTGATCTTTTGGGATGATTACCGCTCTGGTAAACAGAATAAGGTTGCTGCTGAAGGGAGCGCTCAATGAAAAAGGAAACCCTGTTAATTGCTGCAGTCACATTGATTGCAGGCTTTATTATTGGCTTGTTGGCCGGTCAAAATGATTCGGGTAAAACTGCGCCAGTTGCTACAGGCGTTCCTTCTGGACCTGCTCCAACAGTTAACTTGCAACAGAAACTGAGTGAACTGAAAAATATTGTTGCTGCTGATCCCACTAACTTTCAAGCGTGGGTCGCTCTTGGTAATGAGTATTTTGATAGTAACCAGTTTATGGATGCGATTGAAGCTTACGATAAGGCACTGGAAATCAAGCCGAACTCACCCAACGTTCTCACTGACCAGGGTGTTATGTTTAAGCGCCTTGGATGGTTTGATAAAGCGATTGGTAATTTCTCTAAAGCCAATGAAGTTGATCCTTCTCATGCAACGAGTGTGTATAATTTAGGTATTGTATATCGTTATGATCTTCAGGATTTTCCCAAAGCTCAAAAGGCGTGGACGAAGTTCTTGGAAATCAGTCCGACAGGCCCAGGTTCTGATAGGGTCCGTCAAGATTTGGAATTCCTGAGAACGCATCCACAGACAGAAAAGTAGCAATATGTACTTCCAACGGGTCGGAACTTGCTTCCGACCCGTTTTTTTTAATCTTCGATCAATCCTTATGTTGTTGATTCTACGGTGCCTTTCCTTGAACGCGTAAAAGGTGTCTTATATGTTCTGGCCTTACCACTTAACCGTTCGATTCTTCCTTTTTACTCTTCTCTGCTCTTTATTCTCCAGCTGTGTGACAGGTCATAGTCAGATCGTTAGTGGTGTTTTACATGGCGATTTGGTTTGGCAAGGTGAGGTCCTTATCTCTGGTGACGTTGTGCTTGAAGAAGATGTCAAACTCACTATACTACCTGGAACCAGAATACGTTTTATGGCTCCGCTGGAAAACGGGGGCGGCTTTACTGAACACCCCCATTTCCCCGGTAATGAGTTGATCATCAAAGGGCAGATTTTTGCTGTCGGAACCTCTTCCTCCCCGATTTTTTTTGAGGCCATTGATCCTAAGGCTGAAGCAGGGTTCTGGGGGGCAATCAATCTTGTTGGCAGCAAGGATGCTGTCTTTGAATATTGTGTTTTCCGACAGGCTGATAGTGCTATTCATAGTTGGGAATCTCAGGTATACATCGAACAATCAGTTTTTGAAAATAATTTGGTAGGCGTTCGTTTCAATGATTCTGAAATCCTCGTTGAACATAATCTTCTGAGAAATAATCATACTGGCATTCGTTTTCATTTCGGTTCACCAGTCATCTGTGAGAATGAATTTGTAAGCAATAATGTCAATCTCTTCATTACCTCATACCCTCGGGATTACCATATAGAAAACAACTCTTTTCTCGTTCCAGCAGATTATCAAGTTGTCTTCGGTGAAGACGTTCCCGAGGATGTGAAGCTGCAGAGGAACTTCTGGACTCACTCTGACCCTGGTGAGGTAAATAATTCCTTCTATGATGGCAGGCGTAGCCCTTATCTTGGCCGCGTTCTGGTCGATCCTCAAAGGACGCAGCCATCAAGTCAGGTAGGTTTATCGTGGAACCCATAGCTGAGCGGCTTTGGGTGGCTCGTCATAAAACGCCGGAGTCTTCAGCTTTAACAGACTTTACAGAGCAGTTGCAGCTCTCACATCTGGTTGCTCGAATCCTTGCCAGTCGCGTTTCCTCAGTGGACTCCGCCCGTCATTTCTTGTCTGCTCGTCTCTCCGATTTGCCTGATCCTTTTCTGCTTCCTGATATGGAGTGTGCTGTTGATCGTCTGCACGGAGCTCTTGAGAGAGGAGAGAAGATTGCCATTCATGGTGATTATGATGTTGATGGCATCACTGGCACAACTCTTCTGTTTGCCGGATTGCAGGCCATGGGTGCGACAGCGCTTGAGTACCACATCCCTTTGCGCCTACGGGATGGATATGGCCTTTCCGCAGCGGCATTAAAGAAGGCTTCTGACGACGGTGTTAAGGTTGTTGTTTCTGTCGATTGTGGTGTTACAGCACATGCTGAGGCGATATTAGCTAAGAAGTATGGAATCGACCTGATTATAACCGACCATCATCAGCCTCCTGATACACTTCCGGTGGCTCTCTCTGTCATCAACCCCCAACGCCAAGACTCTCAATTCCCTTATCAAAATCTTGCTGGTGTAGGTGTCGCTTTTTTTCTTCTGATAGCTTTGCGGAAATGCTTGCGTGAAAAAAGCTGGTTCACGTCCCGTCAGGAACCTGACCTTCGGCATTTCCTCGATTTGGTTGCACTTGGAACGATCGCTGATCTTGTCCCTTTGCAAGGAGTCAATCGCACTTTAACTCGTCATGGCCTTGCATTGTTGGAAAGTGGTACGCGTGTTGGGATTAGAGCTCTAAAACAGGTTGCCGGGGTTAAAGAAGTTAGTTGTGGTGTCGTCGGCTTTCAGTTGGCTCCTCGTTTGAATGCAGCGGGTCGTATGGAAGACGCCGGTCTGGGTGTAGAGCTGCTTCTCGAGCAGGACCTGGTTCGTGCTTTGAACACAGCGCGTTATCTTGATCAATGTAACCGTGAGAGAAGAGAGGTTGAAAAGGAAACGTTGCTGGAAGCCGAGAGGGCGGTCGCCATGCTTTCGGACGATCATACGCATTCGATTGTTCTCGGTGGTAAGGGATGGCATTCTGGAGTCATCGGTATTGTTGCCAGCCGATTGGTCGATCGCTATTTTCGTCCGACAGTTTTGATTGCTCTTGATGGTGAGTCTGGGAAAGGTTCATGTCGATCGATCAACGGTTTTCATCTCTATCATGGGCTGCAGGCTTGCTCCGAGTCTCTCACTGCTTTCGGTGGGCATGAAATGGCTGCCGGTTTGAGCTTGCCTGCAGACCAACTGCCAATTTTCTCTGCAGCGTTTGAGGCACACGCGCGATCAATGATCTCTGACGAGGATCTGGTACCAAAGCTTCGCTATGATAGCGTGATGTTGTTGGAAGAGCTTGATATGGACGTTCTCCAGCAACTTGCTGGACTCTCACCTTTTGGTATGGGCAACCCTGAACCTTTATTGGTCGTCGAGTCGGTGCGAGCCATGCAGGTTAAAACCGTTGGTGAAAATCATTTGCGTTTCACGGTCTGTCAAGGAGCCTTCAGCCATCCGGCGATTGCTTTCGGTATGCTTGAACGACGCGACGAGTTTCAGGGGGACGTCGACCTGTTGGTATCGCCTCAGATCAATCGCTATAATGGCCGTGAAACCGTGCAACTAAGAGTCAAAGATGTCAGACCGGCCAGATAAATGTGAAACCAAGAACAGTGACAGGAGTGTCCTCTATATCCTTTTGGGAGGCATCCTCGGTCTGGTCGTTGCCATGGGCATCGGTCGGTTTGCATTTACACCAATCCTGCCATTGATGCAGCGTGACCTCGGTATAAGTAATACCGTTGCTGGTTGGCTTGCTGGGTTGAACTATCTTGGTTATTTGAGTGGCGCTGTTCTGTGTTCGGTAAAACCTCAAATCCTTCGTTCTCGTCTTGTTACTGGCAGCTCTTTACTCCTTTGCCTCCTAACCACCCTGTTTATGGGCATGACAGTCTCCATCTTTTGGTGGGGTATCATGCGTTTTGTCGGCGGCGTTGCCTCTGCAATCCTGTTTATTGTCATCTCAGCTGAGGTAAGTGAAGCACTTATTCGCCGAGGCTACAGTCATTGGGTTGGTGCTCTATACGCGGGTGTTGGTCTTGGTGTTGCCGCGAGCGGTCTCATTGTCCCTCAGTTGGATAAGTTTGGTGGTTGGGGTGTTGCCTGGGTCGGCATGGGGATGGTTGCGCTGGTTCTGGCTATTGCTGGTCTTCTGCTTGGCCGGCGGCGCGAACTTGTTCAGCAAATAACGATCCATTCCTCAAAGCAATCGGGGAGTCTGCGTGCTGTCCGCTTGTTGGCTGTTGCCTATTTCTTTGAAGGCCTTGGTTATATCGTCACCGCGACCTTTATTGTCGCTATTGTTTCCGGAACAGCTGGTTTGGAAACATTTGCACCCTATAGTTGGGTTGCGGTTGGTCTTGCTGCTGCTCCATCAACACTCTTTTGGCCAGACCTTGCGCGTCGTTTCGGAAGCAAGCCCGCGCTCTTGGCAGCCTACGCAATTCAGTCTGTTGGTATTTTGGTTAGTATTCAGGCGGATTCGGTTTTTGAAGTTCTTTTTGCAGCGGTCTCTTTTGGAGGCACTTTCATGGGCATTGTCGCCATGACTTTGGCAGAGGGCAGCCAGCGTATGCCTGGTCAAGGTGGACGCGCGGCAGCTTTTCTGACGGCCAGTTTTGGGGTCGGTCAAGTCCTTGGTCCCGTACTTGCTGGTGTCCTCGCTGATTTACAACACGGTTTCACCTTACCGCTGTTGCTTGCGTCAGCTTGTGTTGTATTGGGAGGGTGTTTTATTGCTCTTGATCGTCGTTACCAGGCCGTTCAATAAAAAAACGGAGACACGTTGATCCTTGCCTCCGCCATTCTTTGTCTTTTCCTGTCTTCTGCTACTAGCCCGATGTTCCTTTTAAATAAGTAAACCAGTAAGCAAAACCGACGAAGACCACGCCGCCAATAATATTGCCGAGAGTCACAGGAATCAGGTTGCTGATGAAGAAGTTCGACCATGTAAGCTCTGTGGCCACGATCCCTACCTCAGATTTTAATAGCAGACCGATTGGGATGAAGTACATGTTGGCAACAGAGTGTTCGAAACCGCTTGCAACAAACGCCATAATAGGTACATAGCAAGCCAGCATTTTGCCAGGGATGTCGCGTGCCGCCGTCGCCATAAAGACTGCAAGGCAGACAAGCCAGTTACAGAGAATCCCCCGAACCAGAGCTACGCTGAAAGTGAGCTCACATTTCGCCGCAGCGATATTAACGGCATGCTCTGCGACTCGACCGATCTGCCAGAGTTCCGATTCAAACATCAACCAGGCCAAAAAAAGTGAACCGATCAGGTTGCCGATGATGACAACAACCCAGTTCTCTGCAATCTTCTTCCAGGGGATTTGCCCCTGCAGTGCTGTCTTGGTGAGGAGGCTGTTGCCGGTAAAGAGTTCTGCTCCGCAGATGACCACCAGCATCAGCCCTAAAGAGAATACGCTGCCGCCAAGAAGTCGTGAGATTCCTACACCAAAATGAGCTGCGGTGTCAGAAGTGACCAGCGTTGCTAATTCTGCACCAAAGGCGATGTAGAAGCCAGCCAACAGGCTGAGAACCCACGTTCGAGCCATAGGCTGAGTGAGAACCCTGCGCCCATTGGTTGCGATCAATTGGGTCGTTTCTGTTGGTGTCAGGAATCGTTTTTCCATAATAATCCAGTATCGCATGACGCGATCGGCTAAATGATATCTCTCACTTCTACCTTTGTTTGAGACCCAGATCGCTTGCCAGTTTATCCCATGCCTTGAGGCTACGTTGTATAATATCCATGTCAATACAGTAGGCGATACGGAAGTAACCAGGGGCGCCGAATCCGGAACCTGGAACCAGTAGAATATTGTGTTTTTGTGCCTGTCTAACGAATTCTACGTCGTCAGCAAGCGGCGATTCAGGGAAGAGGTAGAATCCCCCTCCTGGTTTGACCATTGTGAAACCGATGCTTGTAAGGTGATTGTAAATAATGTCACGCTTTTCCTGATATTCACCAATGTCGACACTTTCTCTCTGGAGTCTGGTCACCAGGCGTTGCATCAGGGCAGGTGCGTTGACAAAGCCAAGAACACGGTTGCAGAAGATAGCTCCCTCCATGAAAGTTGCAACATCATCCATCTCTGGGTTTGCGGCTAAATAACCGATACGTTCGCCCGGTAAAGCGAGGTCTTTAGAGTGTGATGTCACCAGAATGGCATTGCGAATATACTTGAATACGGGAGGTACGTGATTTCCATCGAAGGCCAGCCGAGCGTAAGGTTCGTCGGAAATAACATAGATGTTTTGATTAAGTTCAGTTTGTTTGCGTTCAAGCATCTGTCCTAATGCTTCGAGTGTTTCCGCACTGTAAACTGCTCCGGTGGGGTTGTTGGGTGAATTGATGATGATGGCCCGGGTGTTTTTTGTGATCGCGGCCTCTATTGCACCAATGTCTGGTTGAAAGGTTTCCGGGTCTGTCCACACCTCAGTTGTTGTTCCTCCGTGATTGTCGACATAGAATTTATACTCAACAAAAAAGGGAGTAAGAATAATAACGTCTTCACCAGGGTTAAGAATTGTCTTTAGGGTGACGTTAAGGGCACCACCTGCACCACATGTCATGATGATGTGACTGGAATTGATTGGTGCTCCGGATTTTTCGGCGATATGCTCAGCGACAGCAGCACGCGTTTCTTCGTATCCGGCATTGTTCATGTAACGATGCATGCCTAGATCTGGTAGGTTGGCGAGACGTTTCAATTCTCGATTGAATGCTTCTGGCGGCTCAACGGACGGGTTGCCCAGAGTGAAGTCATAAACCTTGTCGGCACCATGCTCGGCAATCAAGGCGGCGCCTTCTTCGAACATCCGTCGGATCCAGGATGAGCGCTCGATTGCATTGCGGACTTTTATAGCTACAGTCATTTTAGAAAACTCCTTAGAGGTGGTTCTTGTGGATAAATCAAAAAAACTAACGTGTGAGTTTAGCTGTCCGAAGCTCCTTGGTCAAGCAGTGTTAAATGGCTTGTCAGCTTGCTTTTTGATGACTCATGGGATAAATTCTCAAATCCCCTGATAGCTGAAAGGATAGAACTCGTGGAAGAAAAAAAACTACAGGACTTACGGCAACAGATCGATACTCTTGATGATCAGATCCTTGATATGCTTAATCGTCGCGCTGAAGTTGTGGTCGCGGTCGGTAAAGCCAAAGACGAGAACCGTGGCGAGTATTATGTGCCGAGCCGGGAGAAGGCGATTTTTGAACGTTTGATCGCAAGGAATTCGGGACCTTTTCCAGATGATGGCATCCGGCGCGTTTTCCGTGAAGTTATTTCTGCTTCACTGTCTCTTGAGCAGCCTCTTAAAGTCGCTTTCCTGGGCCCCCAAGCGACATATACTCACGTAGCAGCAATGCAGCAATTTGGTCTCTCTGCTCAACTTGTCCCGCTGAAAAGTATCCCTTCTATCTTTGAAGAGGTCAGTCGGGGTCGAGCCAGTTACGGTGTGGTCCCTGTCGAGAACTCAAACGAGGGCGTCGTTTCTCACACCCTTGACATGTTCATGTCTTCTGATCTCAAAATTATCGCTGAAATCTTATTGCCTGTTTCTCATGATCTATTAAATCTTTCTGGTCAGACTGATGATATTAGAAGAGTGATTTCTCACCCGCAAGCGATTGCTCAATGTCGTTCCTGGCTCGAAGAAAACCTGCCGGATGTTCCTTTGGTTGAGGCCTCCAGTACTGCTACTGCAGCTCAGCAGGCTGTTGAAGATGCCAGTGTTGCTGCTATTGCCAGTGAATCTGCGGCCTCCTTATATGGCTTGCGAGTTATTAAAAACAAGATTGAAGACAATCAGAATAATTTTACTCGTTTCCTGGTTATTGGTAACGAGATGCAGAGCCCGAGTGATAGTGACAAGACGTCGATTATGTTCAGTGTTAAAGATCAGGCTGGAATTCTCTATCACATGCTGGAACCATTCAGTAAACGTGATATCAACCTGGCTAAGATCGAGAGTCGTCCTATGAAAGGTAAGGCTTGGGAGTACATTTTCTTCCTTGATATGGTTGGTCACGTTGAAGATAAAATTATATCTGATGCTGTGGAAGAATTACGAACGTCTTGTCAGTTTCTTAAAGTTCTGGGTTCTTACCCTAAAGCTCGCTAAATCAGATTCGTGCGATGAATGACTTGAAGCGCACAAAACCCTAGATGAAATAGTTGAATTAATGAGTACCTTTTACATTGATAAATTATCGGTTGTTGGCGTTGGACTGATCGGTGGCTCTTTGGCGCTGGCTTTGAAAGAAGCCGGTGTTGTTGGCCATGTGGTGGGTGTCGGTCGTGGCTTGTCGAACCTTGAAACTGCGCTAAGGCTAGGTGTTGTTGACAGCTTCTCTCAGGATTTGGCCGAAGGTGTCGCTGAGGCAGATGTTGTTTTCCTGGCCACTCCAGTACAGTCGCTTGGTACAGTCGCCGAAGAAGCCATGCCTCATCTTAAGGCAGGGGCAATCATCACTGATGGTGGAAGTGTTAAGCAGGCGGTGATTGATGCCATAGAGCCTCATATGCGCAACGATGTTCATTTTGTTCCTGGTCATCCGATCGCAGGCACAGAGAACAGTGGTGCAGAAGCTGCTTTCCCCACACTTTACCGTGACCGTCGATGCATCCTTACTCCGACTTCAAGTACAGCAGACGCCGCTCTCGAGTTTATCCGCTGCATGTGGCAAATAGCAGGTAGTCAAGTGGTGATTATGGATGTCGACAAGCATGATCGAGTGCTTGCAGCGATTAGTCATTTGCCACACATGGTGGCTTACGCATTGGTGAATGCTGTTGGCGCCTACGATCGTTACGATGAGAATATCCTCGAATACTCTGCTGGGGGCTTTCGAGATTTCACCCGCATTGCGTCTTCGGACCCAACGATGTGGCGAGACATTGCGCTGACAAACCGGGATGCTCTGGTTGAAATGATGGGGCAGTTTGAAACTTTTTTTGCAGAACTTAAAGAGGATGTCGCTTCCGGTTCTGATGAGAGGCTTTTTGAGTTTTTCCGTCGTTCCAAGCAAAGCCGTGACGAAATTTTATAAGAGTCACCAAGCTTGGGCCTCTTCTGACCTTGAGAGACAATAATTCATAATGACAAGTAATTCTTCTCAGCTTCGTATTGTCTCACCCGTAAAATCTTTACGCGGTGAAGTTTCCGTGCCCGGTGACAAGTCCATTTCTCATCGTTCTATCATGCTTGGCTCTCTCGCTGAAGGCACAACCAGAGTGAGTGGCTTTCTTATGGGAGAGGACAATCTCTCCACCTGGAAGGCTTTTGAGTCTATGGGCGTTACGATTAAACAGACCGGCTCAGACGCTCTTGAGATCGAAGGGGTTGGTCTCGATGGTCTGATAGAGCCCTCAAATGTGATTGATTGCGGTAACTCTGGCACGACTATGAGACTGATGTCCGGTTTATTGGCGGGGCAAAATTTTTTCTCTGTGTTAACCGGTGATCAATACCTGCGAAAAAGACCTATGAAAAGGGTTGTAACTCCACTCGTCGGCATGGGAGCCCGTATCTGGGGTCGAGATGGTGGTCAAAGAGCCCCACTTGCGATTCAGGGCGGTTCCCTGACATCAACATGCTATGAGTCTCCAGTCTCAAGCGCACAGATTAAATCCGCTGTTTTGTTGGCAGGACTTTCTGTCGATGGCGAGGTTACGGTCACTGAACCTCATTTGTCACGAGATCACAGTGAGCGGATGCTGTCATGTTTTGGTGCCGAGGTAAGACCTTTTGAAGGTGGTGTCAGCTTGATGGGCCGGCCACGCTTGAGTGCTCAGGATGTCGTTGTCCCTGGCGACATCTCTTCTGCCGCTTTCTTTATGGTTGCAGGCTTGGTCACTCCTGGTGCTGAATTGATGATTCTCAATGTGGGTATCAACCCGACCCGTAGTGGTATCCTCGATATTCTCGTTGCCATGGGTGGTCAGTTGGAATTGATCGATATCAGAGAACAGTCCGGCGAACCTGTGGCGGATATCCTTGTGAAGTACAGCCAGCTTAAAGGTATAGATATCAGCGGTGATATGGTTCCCCGTGCCATCGATGAATTCCCTGTCATCAGCGTTGCTGCGGCTTTGGCTGAAGGGACGACAACAATCAGCGATGCCGCAGAGCTTAGGGTCAAGGAGACTGATCGTATAGATGCGATGGTGAGTGAACTTGGCAAACTCGGTGGGCAACTTGAGGCTCGACCCGACGGTATGGTGATTCATGGTGTTGAACAGCTGAGTGGTGGTACCGTATCGTCACATGGCGATCACCGCATTGCCATGAGTATGGCGGTAGCGGCTCTCTCTGCGAAAGAGAGTGTTACGATTGACGATGCCGCTTGCACAGAAACCTCTTTCCCCGGATTTTGGGGTCTTATCGATAACTTTAATTGATTATAGAAAGTCCTGATTTGATATGAAGAAATTGATTGTTGCAATAGATGGCCCTTCTGGGGTTGGCAAGAGTACTTTAAGTAAATTGCTTTCCCTTGATCTTGGTTATCTCAACCTGGATACCGGCGCCATGTACCGAACGGTTGCTCTTGCCGCTTCTCAACGTAAGATTGATGCTTCTGATCATGAGGCACTAAGAAAGCTTTGCGCTGACATCGTTATTGAGTTCGCTCGAGATGAGAAAGAAGAGCGCGTGCTTCTCAATGGTGAAGACGTCTCTGCGCAAATTCGTACTCCGGAAATCAGTCTACTGACGGCCTCTGTGGCCGCCTGTTCTGATGTGAGGGACGCTATGGTCTCCAGACAGCGGGAGCTAGGCGCTGCTGGTGGTGTTGTTCTCGAGGGGAGGGACATAGGTACAGTGGTTTTTCCACAAGCTGATGTGAAGTTTTTTCTCAAAGCCTCTGCTGAAGTGCGTGGTCAGAGACGATTTTTAGAGCTTCAATCGAAAGGTGTTAATGTCGATCTGGCCCGGACCATTGCAGATGTTCAGGCACGAGATAATGCAGATACCACTCGTTTGAATTCGCCGTTAAGGCAGGCTGAAGACGCTGTGGTGATCGATACAACTGACCTTGATATTACTCAGGTCCTTGGCCGAATGTCTGCCACAATCGCTGATCTCAGTCATTCTGGCGCAGAGTGAGGCCGACTCAATTAATGGAAATTGTTCTCGCCAAAAGTGCCGGATTCTGTTTCGGCGTCAGACGTGCAACACAGATGGCCTTTGAAGCTGCTGCAGCGCATGAACATATCTGTTCCCTAGGCCCCGTCATTCATTCTCCGCAAGTTGTTAAAGGCTTGGCAGAGCAGGGTGTGCAGGTAGTTTCCAATGTTGACGATATCCCTCCTGGTTCCGTTATTATCCGTTCTCACGGCGTCACTTCTGACGAGATCGATCGCATTCATGAAAAGCAGTTGACTATTGTCGATGCGACCTGTCCCTTTGTAAAAAAGGCCCAGGAATATGCCGCCAGACTCAGTGAGGAAGATTATACTGTCGTCATTGTCGGTGAAATGGAACATCCCGAGGTTCAGGGGATTGTTTCTTATGCAGGAGAGGCTGTCGTTCACGTGGTTGCTGATGCCAAGCAGGCAGCTAGACTTCCGCGTATGCGGAAAGTTGGCATTGTTGCCCAAACGACCCAACTTTACGAAAACCTGAAAAGCATCATGGATGTCTGCCTGGCTAAAAGTCAGGAACTGAGGATCTATAATACGATCTGTGATGCGACGTCGGTTCGCCAGAACGAAGCTCGAGAGATTGCAGCAACCGTTGATCTGATGTTTGTTATTGGCGGTCATGCCAGTGCCAACACCTCACGTCTGGCCGGTATTTGTCGAGAAATTCAAGAACAGACCTGGCATATTGAAACCACCGAAGAAATTGATCCAAGTTGGTTTGCCGGTGTGACCAAGGTCGGTGTGACTGCCGGGGCTTCGACACCGCGTTGGCTGATTGATGAAGTTGTTGCGCGAATAGCCGAGTTGGGAGATTGAATCGATAAGGGCCTGATGAGAAATCCAAGGGCTGCTTTTTCTGCCATTGGCTCGGTGATTATGGCGAGAAAATAAAGGTTTGAGTTTTCCAAATGCTTATGCTATCTTCGCCGACCATGGCCTAAGAGCCATACCACCGTTTTTACGGCGGAATTTGCTAGGGGGTAACTGGTTAATAATGGAACGAAACGAAGAAACAAACGAAGAACAAGAAGGTATGGAGATGGACGAGGATCTTGACATGGAGCAATCTTTCGAAGATATGTTCGAAAGTAGCATGCAAGAGCTCAATGTTGGCGATGTTGTTGTTGGTACTGTAGTACAGGTCACCGATGATAACGTTGTTGTTGACGTCGGCTATAAGTCGGAAGGGGTTATCCCTCTTTACGAGTTTAAAGATGAAGAAGGCAAAATCGACATTAAAGTCGGTGATGAAGTCGATGTCCTCTTTGAGCGTCGTGAGAACGACAGCGGGCTGATAGGCCTCTCTAAAGAAAAAGCGGATCGTCAGAAAATCTGGAGCTCTCTTGAAGAGGGTGCCGTGGTTGAGGGTCGTATTGTTGGACGCATTAAAGGCGGATTGACAGTCGATATTGGTATTAATGCCTTCCTCCCGGGTTCACAGGTTGACTTGCGTCCCGTCCGGAATCTTGAAAAATTGCTGGGTGCAAGCTTTGACTTCAAGATTATCAAGTTGAACAAAAGACGCGGTAACATCGTTCTTTCGCGTCGTGTCCTTCTTGAAGAACAACGTGAAAGTATGCGTTCCGACACTCTTGAAACACTTGCTGAAGGGCAAGAGGTTGAGGGTATCGTTAAGAACCTGACTGATTATGGTTCTTTTATAGACCTCGGTGGTATCGATGGTCTGCTGCACATTACGGATATGTCCTGGGGTCGCGTTAATCACCCATCAGACGTTCTGTCTGTCGGTGAAAAAATTAATGTTAAAATTCTCAAGTACGACCGTGAGCGTGAGCGTGTTTCCCTCGGCCTGAAGCAAATCACTCCTGATCCATGGCTTGAGGTTGAAAGCATTTATCCTGTTGGTGCTAAAGTTTCCGGCAAAGTTGTCAGCCTGACTGACTATGGCGCATTCGTTGAATTGGAAGACGGTGTTGAAGGCCTGATTCATGTCTCTGAAATGAGTTGGACCAAGCGCATCAAGCATCCGAATAAACTTCTGACTGTTGGTGATGAAGTTGAGACAGTTGTTTTGGCTCTGGATATCCCCAATCGCCGCATTTCTCTCGGTCTCAAGCAAATTGAGCCGAATCCATGGGAAGTCATCGGTGAGAAGTTCCCGGTCGGTACTATCATTGAGGGCCAGGTAAAGAACATTACTGATTTTGGTGTCTTCATCGGTGTTGATGAAGGTATTGACGGTCTCGTTCACATCTCTGACCTTTCTTGGACCAAGCGAGTTAAGCATCCTTCTGAAATCTTTAAGAAGGGCGACACTGTCAAGGCCGTTGTTCTGAACATCGATCGTGACAATGAACGTTTCTCCCTTGGCCTCAAGCAATTGACTCCTGATCCTTGGGAATCAATTCCTGTCAAGTACGCACCAGGCACCATCGTTCGCGGTAAAGCAACTTCAGTTACTGACTTCGGTGTGTTCCTTGAGATCGAAGAAGGTATTGAAGGTCTGATCCATGTTTCCGAGCTAAGTCAGGAAAAAGTGGAAAGTCCAAAAGACGTTGCTAACGTAGGCGACGAGTTTGAAGCTGCCGTTCTCAATGTTGACACTGTTGATCGTAAGATTGCTCTCTCTGTCAAGCAGCTTAACAGCCACAAAGAAAAAGCTGAGGTGCAGGAATTCCTTGGTGCACAGAAACAGGCTACATCGAACCTTGGAGCCCTCTTGCAGGGAGCTATGGATCGCAACGGCGAGGATTCTGCCGAGTAATTCTGTTAACAACCTGTAGCGGGGGT
>CBDUFN010000034.1:0-17674 GCA_965366475.1 uncultured bacterium
ATTGATTTTGCCTACAGTGTTCACTCTGATGTCGGTCACCGTTGTTCAGGGGCTAAGGTGAACGGTCGCCTGGTGCCACTGAAAACCGAGCTGAAAAATGGTGATACTGTTGAAATTACCACGTCGGCGAATCAGACACCGAGTAAGGACTGGCTTAAATTCGTAAAAACCTCCAAGGCTAAAAATCGTATTCGTAACTGGGTTAAAGATCAGGAGCGCCAGCAAAGCCTTGACCTTGGACGCGACATTCTGGAAAAGGAGTTGCGTAAATTTGGTTTCAGCTATAACCGAGCCGTTAACCTCGATACGGTTAAGACCGCGTTGTCTGAACTGGGCTTCCGCAGCTTTGAAGACCTGCAGGCAGCCGTCGGTTATGGAAAAGTCACGGGTAACCAGGTTCTTTCCAGACTAATCCCGGAAGAGTTTAAAGCTGAAGCGCCCAAGCCGAGTCGTATCAGTCAGGTCTTGGGGAAGATACGCAAAAAACCGGTTGATGCAATCAATGTTCAAGGACTGGAAGGAATTCTGGTACGTTTCTCGAAGTGTTGTAACCCTTTGCCCGGAGATGAGGTGGTCGGATTTATTTCACAGGGTCTCGGAATTACTGTCCATGCTGCTGACTGTCCGCGTGTGCTGGAAACGGATCCGGAACGACGTATCGATGTCTCCTGGAATCGTCAGAAGGGTGCAACACGCTCTGTTAAGATCAGGGTTTACAGTCTTGACCAAAAAGGTATTCTCGCCACGATAACCAAGGTGATTACCAAAAATGAAGCCAATATATTGCGCGCAAGTGTTTATTCAACAGATGATGGTCGAGGTATTCATAGCTTTGAAGTCGATGTTAAGGATGTGCAACATCTGACTCGAGTTATGGAGGCTGTTCAGAAAATTAAAGGTGTTCAGCAGGTCGAGCGAGTGAGGGTTGGGCGGAATAAATAGTCTGCTCTTTCAAGAAAAGCATTCAGGTTTAACCAGGGAGACGCCTATGTCTAAAAAACAGATTCAAACGTCCGATGCGCCAGCAGCAATCGGTCCATATTCTCAGGCTATTCAGGCCGGTCCTTTGACTTTCTATTCCGGACAGATCCCGCTTGACCCTAAAACTGGCGTTATCGTGGAAGGTGGTATTGTTGAACAAACCCGTCAGGTGATGGCGAATATGGGTGCGGTTTTGAAAGCGTCCGGGCGTAATTTTGATAATGTGGTGAAGACAACGATCTATCTCACCGATCTCGGCGATTTTGCTGCAGTCAATGATATCTATGGCAGTTTTTTTGGAGAGGTTCCTCCGGCAAGAGCTTGTGTGCAAGTTTCGGCTTTGCCTAAAGGGTCACAAGTGGAGATCGATTGGATCGCTGCGGAATAAACGTCTGATTTTTTTTTGATATTGTACTACACAAAAAAGGGGCAGCCTGAAACAGGCTGCCCCTTTGTGTTTTACGATAACTAAGTGCTCTTGCAGTATTTGGATCAGCTGGCTTTTTGAATAGCACCTGATCGGATACAGCGCGTGCAAACTTTCATACTACGCACGGAACCATTTTGGGCGGCACGTACCTTCTGCAGGTTCGGCTTGAACACCTTCTTGGTTTTATTGTGCGCATGACTGACATTACAGCCCGTCATCGGTTTCTTCCCACAGACATCACATACGTTCGCCATTGTTTGTTCCTCCTATTTGTTCTGAACGGAATCTTCTAGCATGATTGAGTAAGCTTTGCAAGAAATTTCATCAATTTTTGATGCTCTCATTTTTAGTCCCAAGGTTCTCTGCAACTGTCCAACCGAGTAAAGCCGCACCTGCAGCCCCCATCTCTGGCAAAAGAACCGTCCTGTCTACACAATAAAGATTCTTTTCGATTTTAAGGGGGAGGTTTGTAAGTGATTTCGTTCTTGTGGCTTTTCCCTCGTTCTGTTCTGTCTCAAGCGCAGGACTTTCTTGGGATAAGCGGTACTTTACAAACGGTAAAACGGTTTCTAGCTGGAGCCGAACCATTGATTCGGTTGCTCTTGAACTGCTTATTATCAGTCCTTTCAATTCCTCGTCATGATCTTCAATTGCCATGCGCAAAGGGAGTTCCCCTCCACAAATGATGCGCGTTGCAAGTAAGGTGGATAACTGCCCTCTCAGGTCACTGGTTCGGAATACGGCCGGGGGTTCCGGTATGGGAAGTTGACTGCTCTTCACTTGCGAGAACTTGTCAATCCAGATTTTGTCGCCAAGGAGGAAGTTATCTGCCGTGAATTCACCACCCGATTTAAACTTTCCACCCACCCACTTACTACCGTTGTAATCAAGTTTTTCGAGGTTGTCCAGTTGACTCTTGGCTCCGTGAAACTGTTCAAAACGCTTATTGAGCATCTGGCTGAAGTCCGGTTCCTTGAGATTCTCCGGACGCAGCGCCTGAGCCCAGAGCATCGCGGCACGTGCGTATGAAAACTTTGAGACTTTAGCAGACGCCAGGCCTTGCAGCAGATCTGTTAAGAACGTTCTTGCGGACTTAGGAAAGTGATTGATGGACTCTGAAACCGGTCCTTCAATCTCGTGCCAGTTTATACGTCTTCTGAGGCCAAGCAACTTGAAGCGACCCGTTGCCTTGAGAGATGGCCATGGTAATCCACCATTCTCCCAGAGAAATTCTTCCAGTTTAACGCCAAGAGTATTGAGTGACTCAAGCCATTGGACGACGGCTGTTCCTGTCGTGTTGCCAAATTCACGACATAATTCTTCTTCAAGTGGAACGTCACTACTCAATGTGACTCTAGAGTTCGTTGAGATAACTTGAATAGGTCTTTGGGCTACGAAACAGGACCTTCCGCCAAGAACCCCTAGCAACTTCTCCAGGAAGATCGAAGAATGGAACCATGCCGGGGCTTTCGCTTCACGATTGCGCAGGAAGAGCACTTTGCTCCCCTGCTTGGCGAGAAGGGCTGCAGCAATACGCGCTGAAAGGGAGCCGCCGATAATGGCTATGTCGTAGTGTTTTTTGCTCATGGAGTTATTTTTTCGATCCGTTTGGTTGTTCTGTGGAGATGTTGTTTATCATGAAACAGATAAGGGTTCAAAGCTCTGTCTCAGTTTTGACATCGATGCCTGCATTTTGTAGCAGTGCGCTGGTGATCCCCATGCCTGAAACTTTTTTGTCGCCTTGGTAGATTTGATGAACGCCACACGAAGGGCTGCGCTCCTTCAGTAGTGCTTTTTGGCAACCACTTAATCGAGCTATTTCCAGGGTAATTTTTGCCCCTTTACAGAAGACTTCGTTCATCGATTGCCCTGACTCCGAGACAACGTCTCCCGTTCCTTTAAGAACATCCTGACCATTGCCTGATTTGAAAAAAGTCTTATCCCTTGGCGTTGACATCCCCGCCAATTGTTCGGGGCATACCGGAACTGGAATCAGGTTCTCACGCTTCAGGTAGTCTAGAACGTGCTGAGATGTTTTTGTCTTGCCGTCATAGCGTGTCGGCAGGCCGAGCAAGCAGGCGCTGACCAGGATCGGTTCTTTATCTTGGGGTTCGGATTCTTTATCACTCATCGGAGTTATCAGCCCTTTGTGGAGGGGTTGACTAATGCTTGCTCGGATGGAGGGCAGGCCGGAACAAATTTAACCAGACGGTCGTTTACATGAACGCGATTTTCTGCAATCAACTGGATGGCCCGAGGGTAAATAATGTGTTCTTGTTCGAGAATTCTGGCTGCAAGAGTGTCGGCATTATCTTCGGGAAGAATAGGGACTACGGCTTGCATGATGATGGGCCCTGTATCGACGCCACCATCAACAAAGTGGACGGTGCAACCGGAAAATCGTGCCCCATAATCAAGCGCTTGTTGTTGAACGTGCAAGCCGGGAAAAGCCGGCAGCAGGGCAGGGTGAATGTTGATCACGCGTTCTGGGTATGCATCGATAAAGGTCTGGGTAATAATGCGCATGAATCCTGCAAGAACGACCAGGTCGACGTCTGCGTTCTGCAATGCTTTCACAACAGCATTGTCGAAATCTTCACGTTTTGAAAAATCGCGGTGATTGATGCAGAGCGTAGAAATACCCGCCTTACTTGCTCGGTCCAGTGCCCCTGCACCGGGATTGTTGGTTATAACAACAGCGATTTCAGCACTGAGACTACCGTCCTGACAGCGGTCTATGATTGCCTGTAGATTTGTGCCGCTGCCCGAAGCAAGAACACCGATACGCAACAGTTTGGACATGGGATTTCTCCAAGAGGGATCAGTCGACTGCCTGATATGCAGTGAAAATCATGTTTAACCAACAGCCGACATTTAACTTTTACAGGATGAAAGATCTTTTGTTATGGTTTCTTATGTGACAGACGAACGGAACCCGCCGGTTTTATTGGTCGTTTCGAGGCCATTTAAGCTGTAACTAAGAACGCAAGGGCAAAACCCTTACGTCCTTAGTTAATACTGATAGTTAGTCTTATACGAGTTCAACCTGGTCGCATTTGCCTTTACATGCTGCAATCTCGCCGATTACGTAGGCTTGTTCGTTCAAGCCTTGCAGACGAGAGAGAATGTCATCAGCTGAATCCTTCGGTACGACCAAGACCATCCCGATACCATAATTGAATGTACGGTACAGTTCTTTCTCTTCGAGGTTGCCTGCTTCTCGCAGGAGTTCAAAGAGGGGAAGTTTAGGCCATGAGTCCTTTTTGATCACTGCTTTACAGTGACGGGGCAAGACGCGAGGAACATTTTCCAGCAATCCGCCGCCGGTGATGTGAGCCCTTCCATGGATTTCAAAATCGCGAAGCAGGTTGAGGATTGATTTGACATAAATTTTGGTCGGTCGTAGCAAGGCGTCACCGAGTGGTTCACCGAGTTCAGGCAAAACAGCATCAAAACCTACATTTAGTCTTTCTGTGACAATTTGGCGGGCCAGAGAAAAACCGTTGGAGTGCAAGCCGTTTGAAGCAATTCCGATCATGACTTCGCCGACCTGGATCGTTGAACCATCGATAATTTCATCGCGGTCAACAACGCCAACCGTAAAACCAGCCAGATCATATTCACCATCGCTATAGAAGCCGGGCATCTCGGCGGTTTCACCACCGACCAAAGCGCAGCCTGCTTGACGACAGCCTTCGGCAATGCCTTCAACAACTTCAGCAGCTTTCTCCGGAGCCAGCATGCCTGTACCCAGATAGTCGAGAAAGAAGAGCGGCTCGGCGCCTTGTACAATGATGTCGTTAACGCACATGGCAACCAGGTCAACACCGACCGTGTTGTGACGGTCGAGTTCAAATGCCAACTTCAACTTGGTACCGACACCGTCTGTGGAAGAAACCAGAACGGGGGACTTGTACTTGTCCTTGTTGAGGGCAAAGAGGCCACCGAAGCCACCGATGTCGGTGAGGACTTCCGGACGGTTGGTAGACTTAACCAAAGGTTTGATAATGTCGACAAAGCGATTCCCAGCTTCGATGTCAACGCCGGCGTCTTTATAGGTCATGCTGGAACGATCAGACAAGGTGATTCTCCTTATTTCAACGGGTAGCCACAATAAATAAAACACTGCCTGTTTCTTGTCAATTGCAAACCACGAAAAATGACAGTAATCTCCCTCTTTACAGCCAGACTTAGGTGCCTTATTATGGGCGGCCTTAAGTTCCTTTTGTAATGTTATATGTTATCACGGCTTATCACCGTTTTTTTTACCAAGTCTTTATTTATTCACGCAATCAAAGGTTGTTACTGAAACATTGAATTTCGACTCAGACCAAGCAGTTATAAAGCTGCCTGATGGTGACCGGATTGTCGCGATGCAGACAGCTGACCTTACCCTTGTGCATCAACTTGAATGTGCCAGTCAGTCAGATCCCTGGAGCATGCAACACTTTGCCGACGAGTTGCAAACCAGCGTGTCAACTGTAGACCTTTACTGGTGCAAAGATCGTTTGGCTGGTTTTTTATGCTCCTGGCTGATTGCCGGTGAACTGCAAATTCAGAACCTGGCAACCTTGCCGCAATTGCGTCGGCGCGGTATTGCCGTAAAGCTTCTGCAATATGCAATCATTCGAAGTCGAAATGAGGGACTATCCTCTATCTGTCTCGAGGTCCGCATCAGTAACAAACCGGCCATCACTCTTTACGAACGTTTCGGCTTCTCCTCGAACGGAATTCGCTCAGCGTATTATCCCGATGGTGAAGATGCTCTGCTCATGTCTTACCAGGTATGAAGTCTCCCTCTGTAAGGGAACTCTTTCAGGCTTTAGGAGAATGACAAAATTATGAAGAATTACAGAACGAAAATAATTTCCAACCAGGAGATTTCACCCGGATATTTCCGGATGAAGATACTGGCTCCCGGTTTTGGTGAAAAGGCTCATGCCGGGCAGTTTGTTATGTTTCGTGTCCAGCGCTCCTTGCCACCTTTACTGAGACGGCCATTCGGTATTTTCAAGACAGGTTTCCTTCCTGCTGATTGCGATGGTTTACCACCAAAAGAGTTTGTTGAGATCGTCTACAAGGTCGTCGGCAGTGGAACAAGTATCATGGCAGAGCTTCACGAAGGGGATAAAGTCGAGTTGTTGGGGCCATTAGGGAATGGATTTGACAGTAGGTCTCTTGATGGCGAAAAGATTCTTGTCGGTGGTGGGATAGGATTGGTTCCCCTCTATATGCTGGCAGGGGAGTTGGTTGCCAAAGGCTGTAAGGTTCGTCTTCTGATGGGAGGGCGGACTCGTGACGATATCCTTGCTGTAACGGAATTTGAACGTCTCGGTGTTGAAACATATATCTCAACAGACGACGGTAGCCTTGGTGAAGAAGGCTTGGTGACACAAGTTCTAAAACGAAAACTAAAGAAATATCCGGATGCTGAAGTTTATGCCTGTGGCCCCATGCCAATGCTGGGAGCGGTGCACGAAATTTGCTCAGCCAATAAAACACCTCTGCAAGTCTCTCTGGAAGAGTCGATGGCCTGTGGTGTGGGCGCTTGCCTCGGTTGTGTGGTCAAAGGGGCAGGGCATACGGAAGAAAAGCCAAGTTACCTCTGCTCATGCAAGGTCGGCCCGGTTTTTAAATCGCAATACCTGGATTGGAGTGCTTTGGGCCAAAACAACAATGACTGCGGAGGGTGCGCCTGATGAATGAGTTGAAAAAAGAAGTCGTCAAACGCCCCGATCTGTCAGTAGAGATTGCCGGCATTAAACTGCGGAACCCTGTGATGCCGGCTTCCGGTACCTTTGGTTACGGTGAAGAATATGCTCCTTTTCTGGATATGGAGAAAATCGGAGCCATTGTCACCAAAGGCCTTTCTCTAAAGCCTAAAGCCGGTAACCCGACACCAAGAATCGCAGAAACTGTCAGCGGTATGCTCAATGCCATCGGTTTGCAGAATGTTGGCATCGAAGCCTTTATTCAGCACAAGATGCCGTTTCTGCGCACTGTTAATACACCGGTGATTGCCAACTTCTTTGGCAATACCCTGGAAGAATATGGTGAAGTCGCCAAGCGTCTTAATGACATTCCTGAAATTGCAGCCGGTGAATTGAATATTTCCTGCCCGAACGTCAAGCAGGGGGGCATTGTTTTTGGTACTGATCCCAAAGCCGCAAGTGAGGTTGTTGCTCTGGTCCGAAAGCATCTGAAGAAGCCATTGATTGTTAAGTTGACGCCCAATGTCACTGACATCACCGTTGTTGCCCGCGCTGTTGAAGAGGCCGGTGCTGATGCTATTGCCTGTATCAATACACTCACAGGTATGTCGGTGGATGTGAATACCCGCAAACCGAGAATCGCCAATATGACAGGAGGTCTTTCCGGACCGGCTATCAGGCCTGTTGCTGTGCGCATGGTTCACCAGGTTGTGCAGACTGTTTCAGTGCCGGTTATCGGTATCGGTGGTATCGTCAGACCAATGGATGCTCTCGAATTCCTGATTGTCGGTGCCAAGGCTGTCCAGGTCGGCACTGCCAACTTTGTTGACCCGACCGCGATGCTCACGATCATTGATGGGATTGAAGAGTTCTGCATCAATGAAGGTATTGATGATATCCATGAGTTGATTGGAAGTCTTAAGGTTTAAAGCTGGGACGTGGGACGTGGGACGTGGGACGTGGGACGTTATGTCTTTTCTTCGCCGCATCCTTAGTAGCTAACGATTTCGGGTGCCTATGGTAGAATGTTTTGGTATTGAAGCACTTTTTGATCATTTTGAACGTAAAGTCGCAAAGGATGCCTAGCAAGCCACAAAAGATAATTCTTTTACTGTAAAACTTGTCTTTAAGGCGTCCTTTCGTTTGAGCATTGCCTCAATGCATTAAAGTTTTTCGCGTTCCACGTACCGCGACCCCCGCTACGAGGTCCTAATGGTAAAATATTTGGGTGCTTCAAATCCTTTTCTTAACCCAAAGTAGCTTTGTTTCATTACATGAAGGTTCTTCGCGCTCCACGTGCCGCGTCCCCCGTACCGCGACCAAACCTACGAGGTCCCATGGAAGTCATCACCACCCACATTAATGCTGACTTCGATTGTCTTGGGTCGATGATTGCCGCCAAGCGGCTTTATCCTGACGCCGTAATGGTCTTTCCAGGTGGACAGGAACGCAGCCTGCGAGAATTTTTCCTGAAAAGCGTACAGTACGCTTTTGGATTCAAGCGTGTGCGTGACGTCGACCTGTCAAAAATCACCCGCCTGATCCTCGTCGATGTCAGTCAAGCCTCTCGAATTGGTCCCTTTGCCGCCGTTGCTAATCGCCCCGGTATTGATCTTCATATCTATGATCATCACGAACCCCAAAAAAAGAACCTGAAAGGGGCTCTTGAGTACGTTAAACCGTTCGGATCAACGGTCACGGTGTTCAGCCAGCTTTTTATTGAAAAGCAACTTGAACTGACCGCTGATGAAGCGACCATGATGATGCTCGGGCTTTATGAAGATACAGGGAGTTTGACCTTTCACTCGACAACGGTTGAAGATTATCAAGCGGCCGCTTACCTTCTCGGTCAAGGCGCCAACCTCAATGTTGTTGCAGATATGCTTGTGCAGGAGATGACTCCCGATCAGGTTCATCTCCTTAACGATCTGCTTGCCAGCAAAACCATCCTTAATATCAGTGGCATTAATGTCGCCCTCGCCCATGCTTCGATCGATCATTTTGTCGGTGATATCGCAGCGCTGGCACATAAACTTAAGGACATGGAGAATCTTGACGTCCTGTTTGTTGTCGTGCGCATGGAGAGCAGGGTCTTTCTTGTGGCCCGTTCTCGATTGGATGAAGTCCACGTTGGTAATATCTTGCAAGAGTTTGGCGGCGGTGGGCACGCCTCCGCTGCGTCCTGTGCCGTACGTGATTTGACCTTGCTGCAAATTCTCGAACAACTTCCGGCTGTTCTGCAAGAGCATGTTCAGCCGGAATGGCAAGCTCGTCACCTGATGTCAACGCCTGTGAAAACAGTTGCTGCTGATGATTCTGTTGCATCCGCACACCAAACCCTTTCCCGCTACAACATCAACACAGTTCCAGTTCTGAAAGTGAATGAAGTTGTTGGAATCCTGTCCCGGCAACTGGTCGATAAAGCGGTCTATCACGGTTTACAGGAACAGCCTGTGAGCGAGATTATGACCCGTGATTTCCAGCAAGTGACACCACAGACATCGGTTGAAAGTTTGAAAAAAAAGATCCTTGAGAGTAATCAACGCTTTGCACCGGTGATTGAGCACGGACAGTTAGCAGGAGCCATTACCCGTACGGACCTTCTTCGTCATCTGACGAGTCGTGTTGGCTCACCTCCACGTTCTCGAGAGCAAAGCCTTATCAGTCGCGGCGGGAGAAGCTACAAGGCCGGCCAAATTCAACGACTGATTCGTAACCGTTTGCCAAAACGTGTTCAGGATCTACTCACGCAACTCGGTGAGATTGCTGATGATCTGAACGTCAATGCTTTTGTCGTCGGTGGTTTTGTGCGTGACTTGCTGATGAATAAACGGAATCTCGATCTAGATATCGTGGTTGAAGGAGATGGTGTCGCTTTTGCGGAAGCGTTTGCGAAAGAGAATGATTGCCGAGTCCGCTGTCATCATAAGTTTGGTACGGCCGTTCTGATCTTTCCTGATGACTTTAAGGTTGATATTGCTTCTGCACGTATGGAGTATTACCTGCAACCTGGCGCGTTACCAGATGTAGAGCATGCTTCGGTCAAAATGGACCTGAGTCGTCGTGATTTCACTATCAACACCTTGGCGATCAGTCTGAATCCCCACGTTTATGGTGAGATGCTCGATTATTATGGTGGTCAGCGTGACATCGATGATAAGGCCTTAAGGGTTCTTCATAACCTGAGTTTCGTCGAAGATCCGACCCGTGTTTTTAGAGCCGTCCGTTTTGAGCAACGTCTTGGGTTTCAAATTGGCAAGCAAACAGAACACCTGCTCAGTAGTGCCGTTAAACTTGGCCTTATGGATAAGGTGAGCGGTCAACGAATTTTTAACGAACTCTTTCTGATCCTGAATGAAAAGCAACCTTTACCAGCGATCACACGACTTGCAGAATTGAATGTACTCGGGCATCTGCACCCGGCGTTAACTACAAAAGTTGATTACTCCAAGTTCTTCGATGAAGCCAGAAGGGTCACCGACTGGTACGATCTCCTTTACACAGGGCAGTCGTGCGAACGTTGGCTCTGCTATTTTCTGGTTTTTACTGCCGTTCTGGATCGTGCTGCAATAAAAAAGCTCAGTGAAAGATTGCAGGTCATCACGCGTTATCAGGAAATCATAGATCCACAGCGAAGCATCGCTCTTGGAATTCTGAAACGCTTGGAAGGCCGCCATAATGGTATGCGTGCCCCAAAATCAAGCAATCTCTATCGTTGGTTTCAGCCGCTATCAATTGAAATATTGCTTTTCATGATGGCTAGAACAAGTAAAGATTCAGTTCGCCAATGGATCTCTCACTACATTACTCATCTGAGTGATGCTCAACCCATCTTCACCGGGCATGATCTTGAACAACTTGGATTCTCTCCTGGACCAATCTATCGAACGATCCTTGATGAACTATTGTATGCAACTCTGGATGAACGGGTTCGAGGGTTCGAGGAGGAGCGGTCTTTTGTGCTGAAGAAATACGGAAAGAACCTTAAAGATAACTCTTAACTCTCATCGATTGAAGTGAGACTCATTCAAAACGAACATCGCTGCTGCTCTCGCCTCTATCGCGTTCTGTTTGTCTTTACACCAAGATCTCGAAATACGACTTTTAAATATTTCAATCTTAAACTGTCTTTGCTGTAAAATCAGTTAGTTACAAAATTATACCTTTCTCGCGACCGTTGACTTGGATCATCCCATCTGCTAAAACTAAGCATTCTTTCAATGGATTGGTATCGCGCCTCTTATGGAACATATTCTCCTTAAAATTTCAATCATGCTGGTCCCTGCATTGTTGGCTGTTACCATGCATGAAGTTGCCCATGGTTTCATTGCCGAAAAGCTCGGTGACCCCACGGCAAGGTTGCTGGGAAGATTAACCTTAAACCCGGTCAAGCATCTTGACCCGATCGGCACGATTGCTTTGCTGGTTTTTGGCTTCGGTTGGGCCCGTCCGGTTCCAGTCAATGCGAATAATCTCCGTCGTGCTCAGCATGATATGATCTGGGTGTCTCTGGCTGGTCCTGCTGCCAATCTTTTGTTAGCGCTTTTCTCCACCTTTCTGTTGCGCATCGTCGTCTACATCGCAGCCATTTTCCCGGAAGGGAGTCAGGCTTTGACAATGGTCCAGCCTATTGGACTCATGGCAGCCTTTGGCCTTTATATTAATGTTATCCTCTGCCTTTTTAACCTCCTGCCGATTCCACCTCTTGATGGTGGCCGTGTTCTCATGGGCGTTTTGCCAGAACGTCAATCGCAAATGCTTCGTCGTGTAGAACCTTTCGGTATGTTGCTGATTGTCTTTCTGATTTTTGGAACATCGATCTGGAGTTCGGTCTTTGGTCCTGCTGTTCATAATGTCGTCGCTTTGATGGCTGGTCCTCACATGGACGTGGTTGAACAAACCATGCGTCTGTTGTTTTACCAGTGAGAACAGACATGGAAAGTTACGACATTCAATTGGAAAACTTCGAAGGTCCGCTTGACCTTCTTCTTCATCTCATCAAGAAAAACGAGATGGACCTCTATGATATCCCCATGGCTGCAATTACCCGGCAGTATCTGGAAATCCTCGATGCCATCAAGACTCTCAACCTTGACGTAGCCGGTGAATTTCTTTTGATGGCCGCGACCTTGATTCATATCAAGTCAAAAATGCTTCTTCCAAAGATTGTTGAAGACGATCTGGAGGAGGAAGAAGAGGATCCACGCGCTGAGTTGGTGCGACGTCTGCTCGAATACCAGAAGTACAAAGAGGTCTCCCTGACTCTTGAAAGTAAACCTCAGTTAGGTCGTGATATCTTTGCCCGTGTCTCTGCCGAGCCTGAAGTCCTTGAAGAGGCCGAGGCCGGTTTTGTTGCGGTCGGATTATTTGATCTTCTCGCAGCGCTCAAAGAAGTCGTCAAAGAAAATCCGGAACAGCTTGTCCATGAAGTCAACATGGAACAACTTTCGGTCACCGATCGGATTAATGCGATCCTCTCTCATATGCAAGGGAAGGACAGTCTCGCATTTAATGATCTCTTTAGTGATGGTCTCCATCGTAGTGAAGTGATTGTGACCTTCCTCGCACTTCTGGAATTGGTCAAATTACGTATGATTCGCTTTATGCAAAATGTTCATCACGGTAGTATCTGGCTCTACCCCGCGGTGACGATTGATGATGTTGATGATTTGGATGTAGGAGAAGAGTCCCTTGGATATTCTTGAACTGATGCCGTTGGTTGAGGCTCTGATCTTTGCCGCCGATGGGCCGATCAAAGTTGACCTTATGGCCGAGGCGCTGGATATGGAGCCGGCCGAAATCCTTGTTGCGATCGAAGCGCTAGAGGCTGATTACGAAGAACGCCCTCGCGGCTTTTTTATGCAGATGGTCTCCGGTGGTTATCAACTCAGAACCCGTCCTGAATACGCAGATTATCTAAGAAAACTTGGTCATAGCCGACCCTTTAAATTTTCTCGTCCTGCTTTGGAAACCCTCTCAATTATTGCTTACCGGCAACCTGTGACTCGCTCAGAGATCGAGTACCTGCGTGGTGTTGATTCCGGTAGCGTTGTGAAAACCTTGCTGGAAAAGCATCTGATCAGGATTCTTGGCAAAAAGGATGTTCCAGGCAAGCCGATGATCTATGGCACCACACGTGAATTCCTCGAGCTCTTTGGCCTGTCGGACCTCTCTGCCTTGCCGACGTTACGTGAATTTAGTGAGCTGGCACCAGAAGAGGAGAACGGGGAGTTTCTGGCCAGCATGCCTTTGTTGGTTGAAGAGGGGAACGAGGAGTAGGTCGCTGATCGTAGAAGTTACTTCACTGATATTGGTTTTCTCGTAAACAAATCAAAATCGACGGGTCTCGTCCCGTCTGACGACTTACTTTTTGTCAAAGCCAACAAAAAGTAAGCAAAAAATGGCTAGCGCTGCGCTTGGCATTTCTTTTGCTGATTTTCTGATATTCCAAACTGTTGTACAGCTCAGATAATAGACATTTTACTCGTCTTCAATAAAACGGGGGCCTTCCTTTGGCCCCCGCTATGTCTACTTTCCACAGTGCAGACCTCACCCAAAGTGTTATTAATTGTCTTCGCTGTTGCATTCAGGGCTTTAAGCATAGCCTTTCGTTGCTATAACGGTCTTCCCTTTGTTGTTAACCACCTAGTTACTAAGACTCTTCGCCTTTGCTCACAGTGTTTTCGAGCCAGTAGCCCGGTGCTGCAACAGCCTGGTACACAACATTGCGGGCAACAAATAGTTCACAGAACAACCTTAACTACTCCCTGCCTAACTTATTAAAGTAGACCTGTTTCTATACTTATCCACCAACCGGAGCAAGAAGTGCTTAGCGCAGCGCATGCCCTTTTCTGCATACTCTTTTGGGCCATCAAAAGAGTATGGCGTCAGACGGGACGCGACCCGTCGACCCTGAATGTTTGCTCGTCATCTGTTATAAAATGCTGAAATCAAAACTGAAAATAAACGGGGAGGGAAAAAGGAAGGCGATCTAAGGGGGCGAGCTTAGGTTCTACTCTTATTTGCTTTCACCTCAACTCTTGTGAACAACTTTACAAAAAAACAGGCCGGCAACCATGAGGTTGTCGGCCTGAAATATATAACGCGTTGTACTGTGTTGTTACCGTCCCGCGCGCTTCGAAGCTTTGATCGGGTTGACCTTGATTTCTTCGATCTTAACTTCAACCTTACGGTGAGTAGCGAAGTTGCAAAGACCAGCAGACCATTTCTTGACCGGGGCTGGTGCTTTAACACAAACCGGGCCAATGCTTCCGTCTACGATATGATCGCAACCTTCACACATTTCGATAACATTCTGACAGCTGCCGCCTTCAGCGACGCAACCTTTTTTACTCCAGAAAATACACTCTGTACCTGGGAGAACTGTTTGACACTGCATTGGGGTACTCCTTTATTCAAATCATGATCTAGTTTCCGAAAAAGGATTTTTACCTCCTTTAGGCGATGTCTGTCAACTATAAAAGCCATCTCTTCTTGCCATTGACCCGATTTCCCTGAACAGGTACTTTGAGCCTATGAGTAAACACGCTGAAAATGATTTAGAGCGATGGGAGTCTGTCTGTCGTCGATGTGGCCGATGTTGTTATGAGAAAGTCGATTTCGAGGGCCATGTGTACTATACCGAGCTCCCTTGTGAATTCCTCGATGTGGAGACAAAGCTGTGTCGTGTTTACACCGAGCGCGATGTAGAGAGGCCTGGTTGCGTTAAGTTGAACGACGAAATCCTTAGAAAAGGCATTCTTCCTTCTGATTGTCCCTATGTTGAAAATATCGAGGATTATCCAGCCCCAAGCATGTCTGAAGATAGCGATTCGGATGATTCCTGATACCTTGTTATTATGATTCTTTAAACCGTGTAAATTATTAAGTGATGACTTCTATTTTAAGGAGAGTTTCATGACACAAATCAAGTTCGGTACTTCCGGCTGGCGAGGTATTCTTGCCGAAGATTTTACCCTGGAAAATGTTCGCATCGTCACTCAGGCGATTGCAGATTTCTTGCATGCAGAAAAGAGTGGTGATAAAGGTCTGGTTGTTGGCCATGACAGCCGTTTCATGGGAGAAAAATTCGCCCGGGAAACCGCTCGTATCCTCGCAGGATCGAAAGTTCCAACCTTTCTTTGCAATCGCGATACACCAACCCCTGTGATTGCCTACGAAATTATGCGTCGTGGAACCGATGGTGCCATTAACTTCACAGCAAGCCACAATCCATACGAATACAACGGCATCAAATTCTCAACGGCTTGGGGTGGCCCAGCGTTGCCGGAAGTGACTGCAGAAATAGAGCGCCTCGCAAACGCTATGCTTGGTGAAGTCTGCTACCGCGAGATGCCTCTCGATAAAGCTGTAAGAGCTGGTCTGGTAGAAGAAATCGACCCTATGCCAGATTATCTCGAGGTCATCCGCCGCATGGTTGATCTCGATGCGATTGGTAAATCGGGTATGACTGTGATCTTTGACCCTATGTATGGTGCCGGTCGAGATTACGTCGATAGCTTACTGGTTGAATCCGGACTTCTTGTACAAACGATCAACGGCTCACAAGATCCTTACTTTGGCGGTATGTCTCCCGACCCAGGACCGGCCCAACTCAATGATCTTGTCTCTCGGGTCTACCGATGGTGATGCCGACCGTTACGGTATTATTGATTCAGATGGTTCATTCATCGAACCGAATTATATTCTGGCACTTCTCTACGATTACCTGATCCGTCGTAAAGGCGAGTCTGGTGATGCCGCACGGTCTGTCGCCACCTCTCACTTTATCGATGCTGTTGCTGCTCATCACGGTTATGCCGTGCGTGAAACTCCGGTCGGCTTTAAGTATATTGGCGAGTTCATTCGTGATAACCAAATTGTTATCGGCGGGGAAGAAAGCGCTGGTTTGAGCCTGCGAGGACATGTTCCTGATAAAGACGGCGTGCTTGCCTGCTTGTTGGTTGCCGAAATGGTCGCTGTCGAAGGCAAAACTGTCGGTCAATTAATAAAAGACCTCTATAGCCGCGTTGGAGAGTTCCACACCGCCCGAAAAAACCTACGACTTTCTGCAGAACTTGCCGAGAAGATCGGTGACAAGCTCGCTTCACCACCGGACCGTTTGGCAGGTAAAGCTGTTAAAGAACTGATCACAACTGATGGCGTCAAAATGATCCTCGAAGATGGCTCATGGGCTCTCTTTCGTAAATCTGGAACGGAACCTGTGGTCAGAGTTTATACCGAAGCGGCAAGCAAAGAAGAACTCGAAACTTTGACTGATGCTGCCGTTGGTTTTGTGGAGAGTTAACGACTCAAAGACACTTTTTGTGCTGATAGATGTGATTAATAGAAAAAATATTCATGTCATGAATCAGCTCTTGTTGCCAAGTTCCCTTTTTGTATGTTGATCAGCGTCAAATAAAAGTTTTTTACTCTTTTAATCTTCAATCTATAGTCGTTCTTTTTAGGTTGAATCACGTCTAATAGCCTATAAATATTAGACTTATATTAAAATAATTCTTGACACGGAGATTGGTTAAAACTAATCTTCGCGCATCATTTTTGTTATGTAATCTTGTTTTAAAGCTAAACCATCTGTGAGGGTGGGGCGGAAAGCCACGGGTCTTATTGCGATTTAAAGACAGCCGGGTTGTCAAGGAAACATCTTTGGCTGCCCGGCTTTTTATTGTCTAAAGATCAAAGTTGACCTGTTTTATGTGATGCTGCAGGAGGGGGTCTTGCTTCGTTTCAGTCGTTTTATCACCACGCTTATTGTCTCTATCTGTTTGTTCTCTGGGTTTGAATGTGTCATGGCCTCAGTCGCCTGCGCAACTCAAGGAGGCTCCGTTCAAGAGCTTTCAGTCACTGCGAAACAGATACGTCAGACTGCACAACGTATTCTGTCTGATTTGACCGTTGGCGATTCCATCAGTGCTCTTAAAATTCAATTAAATAAACAGGCACAGGATTTAAACGTTTGCCGTTTGGTGCTGGATGAACGTGCACAACGTTTTGAAAAAAGGCTTAAAAGTGGAAACTCAGTTGCACAGGATAGGCAGCATGATTTTCAATCTTTTCTTGATGATCATTTGCAACAAATTGACAAACTCCTTCAACGAGTCATAAATTCTGCCGAACCAGAAAATTCTGATCTTACAGAACTGTTAACTCTTCTCGAAAAACTCACAAAAACCAAGTCTGAGACGTTGCATGGAAGTGTCCCTTATGGACAGTTGCAACTGGACACTGTTGAGCCACAAAAGGCTCCTGTTCTGACCCCTGTCTACAAAACAACTTCAATCGAATACTTAACTTCTGACCTTGAATCCACTCCCGAAGCGCCCCTTTCTCAACTGATTTACAAGCAAGCCCTGACCATTGCAGAACGCGCAGGTAAGCAGAACTGGGACCCTGTAGATATCTATGAATGGGTGAAGAACAACATTCGCACTGAGTGGTACTGGGGGAGCATGAAAGGCGCGGAAGAAACCTTTCGTCAAGGCAGTGGCAATGATGCTGATCAAGCCACTCTTCTGATCGCCTTATTACGTGC
>CBDUFN010000035.1:0-17491 GCA_965366475.1 uncultured bacterium
ATACTCGGAAAACGACCCCAGGTTTGCGTGTTTTGGAAAAATATGCCGTGCGCATGGGGGGGGGTGGCAATCACCGTATGGCTCTCTATGATGCCGTGTTGATTAAAGAGAATCATGTTGCAGCGGCTGGCGGTATTACCGCTGCTGTCACCAGAGCTAAACAACGCGTGCCACATACACAAAAAATTGAAGTCGAAGTTCACAACCAGGAAGAGGTTGCAGAAGCTTTAGCTGTTGGTGCGGATATCCTCTTACTCGATAATATGTCGCTTGAGGAACTGTCTGCTGCTGTTCAACTGGTCGGAGATCAAGCTATAACAGAAGCCTCTGGCGGTGTTAATCTGGAAACCGTTCGGTCGATAGCCGAAACCGGGGTTCGATTAATTTCCGTAGGAGCCTTGACGCACTCTTATCGATCCGTAGATATTTCCATGTTATTCACCTGATTTAAGGTTTTTAAGCTGCCTATTTATGAAGAAACCTGCTCCTCGCGAAACAATTCTTTCTCTTTTTAGCCAGACACCGGATGGTTTTGTCTCTGGTGAGAGAATCAGTGAAGAGTTGGGGGTTTCTAGGACCGCAGTATGGAAGCACATCAGTAATCTTCGTAAGGCGGGGTACCGGATTGAGGCCATCCCTTCCAGAGGATATCAATTGCAACTGTCACCCGATGTTTTAATGCCTGAGGCGATTCAATCCGGACTTAATTGCCGTGTGGTTGGTTCCCGTGTCGTTTTTTTTGATGAGACGGATTCCACCAATCTTCAGGCCTGTCGTCTTGGTGATGAAGGTGAATCGGAGGGCCTGGTGGTGATTGCTGATCGCCAAAGCTCTGGAAAAGGCCGAATGGGGCGTCGCTGGGAGTCCCCCGGTGGTGTCAATGTTTATGCCTCGATTCTTTTACGCCCACCCGTTCTGCCTTTCGACGCTCCTAAACTTACATTCCTTTCAGCTGTTGCCGTTTGTCGTGCTATTAAAAATTGCACGGGTCTGCAGCCTACTGTCAAATGGCCCAATGATATCCTCCTCAATGGCTCTAAAATTGCCGGCCTCCTCAATGAAATGAGCTCAGAGACTGATCAGGTCCATTACGTCGTCCTTGGTGTCGGCGTTAACCTGAACATGCAGTCAGATCAATTTCCGGTGGAACTGCGCTATCCTGCAACTTCTCTTGCTTTAGAGTTAGGTGAGACTGTTTCCAGGCTTGAGTTCACCCGATCTCTGTTGCAGGAAATTGACATCTTGTACTCTGTTTTTCTGGAGCAGGGGAGTGAACCCATTTTGTCTGCATGGGCGGAGCTCTGTGACTTGACAGGTAAGCCGGTACAGGTTGATTGTAATAACCTGCTCATTGAAGGAACTATGATCGGTCTCGGTGATGATGGAGCCTTGTTGGTTGAGACCTCTACTGGTAAGGTAGAGAGCGTTTACGCTGGGGATGTGCGGCCAGCCTGAGGCTGGAAAAAGTGACGCGGGGCGATGTTCGTGTGGAAGCCCGGTAGAACAAGTTTTTTGAATTTGAATTTTTCGCGTACCGCTTATCGCGCGTCGCTTTCCGAGGTTTTTTTTAATGCTTCTTGTTATTGATGTTGGCAATACCAATACTGTTCTTGGTCTTTATCGTGAGAAAGAGCTTGTTCGCAGTTGGCGTTTAACGACTGATAAAGCCCGAACTGCTGATGAGTGGGCGATGGTGATTCATGAACTGTTCAGTCTAAGTGGGAAGCACTTTACCGATGTTGCTGATGTCATCATTTCTTGTGTTGTGCCGCCGTTGTTGAAAACTTTAGAAACTCTTTGCGATAATTATTTCAAGTTGAAGCCGTTGGTGGTTGGTCCGGGAATCAAAACCGGTATGCCGATTCACTATGACAATCCACGAGAAGTTGGTGCTGATCGTATCGTTAATGCTGTTGCTGCCTATGCCAAACAGCAGACAAGTTTGATTGTCGTGGATTTTGGCACGGCGACAACTTTCGACTATCTTTCGAAAAAAGGGGAATATCAAGGAGGGGCGATCGCTCCGGGTTTAAGTATCTCTGCTGAAGCGTTGTACGAGCGTGCCAGTAAATTGCCCAGAGTTGAAATTGATTGCCCACCACAGGTTATTGCTAAAAACACAGTAAACAGTATGCAGTCGGGTTTGTTTTATGGTTACGTCGGTCTGGTGGATGGGATTGTCAGTCGTATGAAACAGGAGTCGCGTGAGAATCCTCATGTTATGGCTACTGGCGGACTGGCCACGCTGATTGCACCTTACAGTCAAACCATTGATGAAGTTGATAATTGTCTCACCCTGGAAGGTTTGCGGATCATCTTTGACCGCAATCGTGTCGCTTAGTGGTCATTTAATAATCTGAGAATCATTGCGATTATCTGACTATTGGAAATCATGAGGAACATTGAAAGGAGAGATCATGGCAAAGTTCGAAACTGAAAAGTTGCGTAATCTTGGCATTGTAGGACAAGGGGATGCAGGAAAAACGTCTCTGGTCGAAGCTATCTTGTTCAATACCGGTATGACCGACCGCCTCGGTAAGGTTGATGATGGTTCGTCCAATATGGATTTTGAGCCTGAAGAAACGAAACGCAAGATTACTCTTTCTTCAAAATTACACCATTGCGAATGGAATGACCACGAACTGCATATTGTTGATACTCCTGGATACACGAACTTCCTGCATGATACTCGCGGTTGTATGCGCGTACTCGGTGGTGCTGTGCTTCTGGTTTCTGCCGTTGATGGAGTCAAGGCTCAAACTCAAACGCTCTGGAAGTGGGCTAACGAATTTGAAGTGCCACGCATTGCCTTTATCAACAAGTTGGATCGTGAGCGTTCCGATTATCTCAAGGCTGTTGATGACATGGAAACCTCTCTTGGCTGTCGTCCTGTAGCGGTCAATATGCCGATCGGCGAAGAAGAGAATTTTAAAGGCGTGATCGATTTGATCACCATGAAAGCACGACTCTTCCAATTTGATGAAAAAGGAACCTACGAAGAGACCGACATCCCGGAAGAATATCAGTCTGAAGCTGAGCGGTTGCACGTGATGTTAATGGAAGCGTGTGCTGAGGCTGATGACGAGTTGATGGAGAAATACCTCGAGACTGAAGAGTTGTCCAACGACGAGATATTGCGAGGCTTGCGTGAAGGAACTTTGACGGGGGTTTTTACTCCGGTTTTCTGCGGTAGTGCTACGGCCAATATCGGCATTCGTCAACTCTTGGACTATATCGTTCTCTGCATGCCTTCGCCAATTGACAAAGGGATACAGTACGGAACCAATCCTAAAAATGACGAACCTGAAGAGCGTCGCCCTGATCCAAATGAGCCGTTTTCTGCGATGGTGTTCAAAACAGTGAGTGATCCGTTTACCGGTAAGCTGAACCTGTTCCGCGTTTATTCGGGAACGGTCAAATCTGACAGCTCAGTTTATAACCCCAACAAGGATTGCACTGAGCGTCTCGGTCAGATTCTTCTTCCTGAGGGCAAAAAACAAAAAGCCGTCAGTGAAGCTGTTGCCGGTGATATTGTCGCTATTGCAAAATTGAAAGAGACCACAACCGGCGATACCTTGTGTGATGCGAGCAAACCGATTATTTACGAATGTCCAATGAGCATGAAGCCGGTTATTTCCTTTGCTCTTGAACCGAAGAGTAAGGGTGATGAAGAGAAAATTTTCAGTGGTCTTTTAAAGCTTTCAGAAGAAGATCCTGCGCTGCAACTACAACGCGATGCCGAAACCAAGGAAATGATCATTTCCGGTATGGGGCAGGTACATGTTGAGGTCGCTGTGGAAAAACTTAAGCGTAAGTTCGGCGTTGATGTCCTCCTTAAGGAGCCGAAGGTGCCGTACCGTGAGGCCATTAAGAAATCTGTCGAGCAGGCTTACCGGCACAAGAAGCAATCGGGAGGCAAGGGTCAGTTTGCCGATGTCTCGATTAAGGTCAAGCCGCTTCAGCGGGGAGCCGGATATGAGTTTGTAGATAAAATCGTTGGTGGCGTGGTTCCACGTCAATTTATACCGGCGGTCGATAAAGGGATTCAGGAGTCTTTGCCCAAAGGTGTGCTTGCAGGTTTCCCTGTCATGGATGTTCAGGTGACCTTGTTCGATGGTTCCCATCATTCGGTTGACTCCTCTGAGATGGCTTTTAAAATAGCCGGGTCGATGGCCTTTAAGAAGGCTTTAGAAGCCGCGAGCCCGATTCTCCTTGAGCCCGTTATGGAAATGGAAATCACTGTCCCTGATGAGTGTGTCGGAGATGTTATCGGCGATATGAACTCACGTCGCGGCAAGGTCCTTGGAATGGACCCTCAAGGCAGCAGTCAGGTTGTTAAAGCTCATGTTCCGATGTCAGAAGTCTTGAAATATGCACCGATACTTCGTTCCATGACCTCCGACCGTGGGCTCTTTACCATGGAGTTCTCCAGCTATGAGGAGGTTCCTTCTCATATGATGGCGAAACTTTTGGCGGGATTTAAAGAAGCTAATGAATAGTCCTCTGTTAGTGTTTTTTGATTGCTCAGCAAAACGGGAGAATACATATGGCTGATAAGGATCAGTTCACATTTGAAGATGATGACGATTTCCCGAATGTCAAGGCAGAAGAGCAGGTTATGCCTCCGGAATCTGACTCTGTCAACGAAGAGTTCTTTTTCGATTCTGATGATGAGGAATCCCCTGAACCGAGCGAGGTTGTCCAAGAGGATCCAGCCGTTTCAGATTTATCTGGCGACGAAGGCCTTTTTGATAACGACTTAGGTGCAGTATTTGTGGATGGTGAAGAAGAAGCTGATGATCCGGTTGTAGATATTGTTGAGCCGCAAACGAATGCCGGTGGTGACTCTAAAAAGCGAACTCTGCTGATGGTTCTGTTACTGGTTCTCGTAGGTGGTGGAGGGGCTTATTACTTCATGGGTCAGGAAGATTCAACTCCTTCAGTACCAACAGTACAGATTCCTGCGGAAAAGCCGGTCAAGGCCGTTGCTTTGCCACCGAAGCCCGTTAAAGCCCCGGTGGCTCAGGCTCCTCAGGGAAAAGTTGTGCCTGCGGCACAACCCGTTGCTGTCACTGTTCCTCCCCCTCCAGCCCCCGCACCAGCAGCTGAGGTGGCTAAAGCGGAAACTAAACCTGTTCCAGTAACAAAACCGGTCGTAAAAACCGCAGCTGAAACATCGAAACCTGTTTCCTTAAAGCAGCCAGGGACTCAAGTTGTTGTGCCGGTTCCTGTTCCGGTTCCGACTCCAGCTTCAGTAAAACAAAAAGCGGAGGCTGTGGCTTCTAAAACAGCCGCTCAGGTAACACCTGTAGCTGCTAAAACAGCACCCAACGCGGCCCCGGTAACAAAGGTCGTGGCTGCATCGCCTTCACCAGCGAAAACAGTTTCAGTACCAAAACCGGTTGTCGCGCCAAAGCAGGTAGCAGCAGGCGCTTTTACCTTGGATGCTGGCTCTTATCTTTTGGAGTCAAACCGAAATTCCCTGGTGGCGAAAATAAAGAAGCTTGGATATGAGCCTTTTGTGACTCCTGTTGATGCTACCCTTGATATGACTCGGCTGCGTGTTGGGACTTACAGCAAAACAGATGTTCAGGACGCTCTGGCGTTCTCCCGGTCAATTGAACCTGGGTCTTATAGCTCTCCAGCTGGTGATGGTTACGTCATTTATGCTGGAACCTTCTTGAAATCGCGAAATGTTGAGAAATTAAAGGAACGTTTCCTCGCAGAAGGTATCAAGGTAAAAGCTGAACCTGTACAAGTTGTGAGAACATTGAGCCGCATCCGGTTTGGTAGCTTTGCAACTAAGGCAGATGCCACCGCTGCCGCCAGTTCAGTCTCAACCGCTGGTATAAAGGATGTTGTTGTCAAAGCTAAATAACGGAGTTTTTTGATTTATGGCACAAAGTGAATCAACCACCGTGCGTTTGAAGGTTTCACCTGAAATCGCTCGGATTGTCAAACCGGGAGCCCCTCGTGATGCCCAATTAGCGGCAGCGCGGGGGGCTCTCCCCCTTGCCGGCAAGGATCTCTTGACGGTGTTGTTCTTTCTTTGCCGTAGCAGTGATCCTGAGATCAAGACTGCTGCCGTGAAAACGTTGCGCGAAGTTCCGCCAACCATTCTTCTTCCGGTCCTTAAAGATCAGTCACTGCACCCGCAACTTTTAGAATTGCTTGTTAGAGCGAGAATGACTGATGGTGATCTGATGGGGGCGGTCATTACTCACCCGCAAGTAAACCTTAAAACCTTGCTTTATCTTGCGAATAAAGCGAATGCTGAAATCTTGGAGCGCTTATCTGGAAATCAGAAGTTGTTGTATGAAAATCAAACCCTTGTCGATGCCATTATTGCTAATCCCGCAGCTGAGAAGACTTTGAAGTTTAAACTTGGTTGGCAAGAGCCTGTGGAAGCGAAACAACCTGAGGTTAAAGACGTTGCTGAAGAGACAGACTCAACTGAAGATAATGATGAAGATGGACGTAGCCAAACCGAAGTTGAAGCTTTGATGGAAGAGGCCGATCAGGAGGGGATGTCCAAATATCAGATAGCTCTGGAACTTAAGGTTGCTGATAAAATCAAAATGGCCCTGACTGGTGACAAGGAATGGCGAACCATTATGATGAAGGAGTCTAATAAACTGGTTCAGGCTGCTGTGATGAAGAATCCGAGAATCAGTGATGGCGAAGTCCTGATGGTTGCTAAAACCAAAACCTCAAGTGATGATCTGATTCGTATGATTTTACTGAACAAAGATTGGGTGAAAAGTTATGAAGTTAAAAAGGCTTTGTTGGTTCATCCGAAAACACCACCTCCCAAAGCCTTACGTTTCATCACCTATTTGTCCATGAAGGATATTAAGGAATTAGCTAAAAGCCGGCAAATTTCCAGTATCATTGCGAATGCCATTCGAAAAGAATTACAAATGCGCATTAAAAAAACTGGTGGCTAAATGAACGAAACTAGCAAAGAGATTGTTGCCGTTTGCACAAGTAAGGCAAAAGGAGAGCGCAAGGCTGACGTTGGGCAGGCCGAACTTCAGGTAGGTTTTGGCTTGGTTGGTGACGCTCATGGTGGCGATTGGCATCGTCAGGTCAGTTTGTTGGCCATTGAGAGTATTGATAAGATGCGAGCAGCAGGGTTGGATGTTGGCCCAGGAGATTTCGCCGAAAATCTGACAACTCAGGGGGTGAATCTCTATAGCTTGCCTATCGGAACAAAAATACGAATTGGTTCTTTTGTTCTTTTGGAAATGACCCAGATAGGCAAGGAATGCCATGATCGATGTGCTATTTATCATCAGGCGGGCGATTGTGTTATGCCTAAAGAAGGTGTCTTTGCCATTGTTCTTGAAGGTGGTCAGGTCAAAAATGGTGATCGTGTTGAAATATTAGCCCCAGAGGATGATGCGACGGCCTTATGAGTCACTCTGAAACATACCGTATTGGTGTATTGACACTCTCGGATAAGGGGTCTGTTGGCCAGCGGGTTGACGAGAGTGGGCCTGTTGTTCAAAGTCTACTAACTCCTATTGGCCAGATAATCAAGAGTGCGATCTTACCGGATAATGTTGATGCGATTGCCGATCTTCTGGTGAGTTGGACCGATGAGGAAGAATTGCACCTGATTGTGACGACTGGCGGCACAGGTTTAAGCCCGCGCGATGTAACACCACAGGCGACTTTACAGACGATCGATTATGAAATCCCTGGAATGGCTGAGGTGATGCGTATGCAGAGCCTTAAGAAAACGCCCCATGCCATGATGTCGCGTGCAGTTGTTGGTGTTCGACGTCAGACGATGATTATAAACCTGCCGGGTAGCCCCAAGGCCGCCCGAGAAAACCTGCAAGCTCTTCTGCCTGCGCTTCCTCATGCCTTAGCCAAACTCACTGGCGACCCAAGTGACTGCGGACAAAGTTGAACGTCAGTAATAATCGGGAAAGTCTCAATTAAACTTAGTGGGCGAGAAGACCGGCCAACCAAGCGAGAGTGATGCCACCACAGAGAGCAATTGTGGCGGCAAATCCGCGACTGCGATGGGATTCCGGAATCAGGTCTGAAGCGGCAATGTAGATGAATGAGCCCCCCGCCGTTGCAAGCAGTGCCCCCAGAGTTAATTGTGATAAATTGTTGACCAGTGCAAAGGTTAGAATCGCAGCACCGGGAGTCGCCAAAGCGACAAAGGACGTTAGCTGTATTGCCCTCTTTCGATGCCATCCGTAGTGTAAAAGGATTGCTACCATCGCGATACCTTCAGGAACTTCGTGAGCAATCACGCCGATAGCAGACAAAAAGCCGAGGTCGTAGCTGACTTCAAAGCCTGTCCCGATAATCATTCCGTCAATAATTGAATGAAGACCCATGCCGAGAAATGCAACGAAACCCATTGGGTGTGGACGTGTGCAGCAGTCACCATGACAATCAGCAACTTCAAGGTTGACGTGATGTTGTTCTTCATGACCTGCATGAATGAGCAGGTGGTGCTCAAAAAAGTAAAAAAGGACAAAGGCGAGCAGGATAAAAAGTGGAGCTTTTGTTGTCATCTCCATAGACTCAGGAAGTATATGAAGAACACCGACGCCGAGAAGCACCCCTGCTGAAAAAGATACCAGCGTTGACGAATGCCGACGGCTCCAGTCCCCTTTGAGGAGGACTAGCCACATTCCGGCAAAGGTTGCGGTGCCGGCAAAACTACCAGCAAGAAGTACGTTCCACCATTGTTCAGACATTAAAACCCCACAAGAAATGGTTTGGAGAGACACAAGACTCTTTCTTTTTTACTTTACGCAGTATAGGTTCGAAGTCTACTCAGGGCAAGCTATTGATGTTATTGTCATTGAGAGTTTTTTCTGTTGATCTAAAAGTGAGGAGAAGTTCCATGGCACGAGCTAAAAAGATTCTGTTAGCTGATGATATCGAACTGTTTCTGGAGTTGGAGCGCAATTTTCTGCAGCGTGATGATCTGGACCTCTTAATAGCAAAAGATGGTCGTAAAGCTCTTGAAATGATCAAACAACAGTCTCCACAAGTTGCTTTCCTGGGTCAGCATATGCCTGGCATGACTGGTAAGGAGTGTTGCCGAGAGATCAAGAATGACGCCTCCTTATCAGGAACGACTGTTGTTATGATCGTAACTGCAGGCCGCCCGGATGAAGTTGAAAAATGCCGTGAAGCTGGTTGTGATGATATTCTCTTTAAACCGATTAATCATGATGAATTTCTTGGTATTATCAGTCGCTGCCTTGATCTTGATGTCCGTAAGGACAATCGTTTAAAAGCTCAGATCAGGGTTTATTATGGTGAGTTTCCCCAGAAGCCTTTGTCTGAATTCAGTGTTGATTTAAGTACCGGAGGAGTCTATGTCAAAACGGACTTCCCTCTAGACGTTGATGAGAATTTGACTTTACGTCTAACTCTTCCCGGGCAGCAGAGTATGGTTTCCTGCAAGGCCAGAGTGGCTTGGGTCAATCCGAAAGATCAACCGCGTAAGCTGGAAATGCCAACGGGTATGGGCATTCAGTTTGTTGATGTTTCCCTTGAAGACATGAAATCTATTCGCAGGTTTCTTGAGCACAATGACCTGGAACCTTCTTGGTAGTTCCCATCTAAACGATTATCTTGACCCGGACGAGCTGTCCGGGTTTTTTTGTGCCTGTTTTCCTCAATATCAAGGCAAACCAACGACATCGTTTGATACCCAAAATTACAGTTTTTATGAAGTGCTTAGAATTTTTGACTTAGGTCAAAGATATATTTTTACGACCATTCTAACTTGTGCGCACAGTAGGCTAGCGAATCCGACCCCTCGGATTGACAACCTGCAATAACCTGTTTTAGTTAGCTGGGCCAAGTCTGGTTGTAGGTAGGGCTTAATGTTTTGGGCTTTTATTGCACGTTGTTTTGAGTCGGTGTTTTCTCCTCCTGGCCGATTAAGGTAATTTATGAACAAGATTTCAGAGCCAGTAAATTGTTGCTATGAGTTGTCTTAAGGTTGAATGAGATCAAAGTCATTTTGCAGTGATTGTACATAGAACTTTTTACGTTGTGTAACGATCAACATCATTTTAACCGAGCACAAAGGGAGGAAGTATGTACAGATTTATTCGAGTTTCTTTGGTAACCATGAGCGCATTGGTACTCATGGCAGGCAGTTCTATAGCTGGCGACGTCGTCAGTAACAACAGCGATTGGGCAAAAGACTATCCAGAGCAGTACGCCGACTGGAAGAAAACATCCAAGAGCGACCAGATCAAGGATATGCTGAAAGAAAAGCCCCAACTGGTGATTCTGTGGGCCGGCTATGGTTTTGCAAAAGATTACAATGCCCCCCGTGGTCACTTCTACGCACTGCAGAGCAACCAAAATACTCTGCGTACCGGCGCTCCTGTAGACAGCAAGACAGGTCCGATGCCTACCGCTTGCTGGACCTGTAAATCCCCGGATGTTCCACGCGTTATGGATGAAGATGGTGAGAACGAGTACTTCACCGGCAAGTGGGCCAAGTACGGTGACGAAATCGTCAACTCCATCGGTTGCGGCGATTGCCATGAGAGCGGAACTGCTGAACTGAGCCTGACACGTGATTATGCCAAGCGCGCGTTCAAGGAAATCGGCATCGACGCCGACAAGGTTGATGCGCATGAAATGGGCAATATGACTTGTGCACAGTGTCACTCCGAGTACTACTTCAAGGCGACCAAGTGGACTGACTCCAAGGGCAACGAGAAGACCGCCAAGGTTGTAACATTCCCCTGGCAGAATGGTACCTCGGCCGAAGAGATGGAAGCTTACTACGATGCACGTAATTTCAAAGACTGGACCCACAAGATCAGCAAGGCTCCGATGCTGAAAGCCCAGCATCCTGGTTATGAAATCTTCTCTACCGGTATCCATTTCAAAAGCGGCGTCACTTGCGCCAATTGCCACATGCCGAATGGCTCACACCACGTTGGCAGCCCCATGGAGAACATGGAAGAGACTTGTCTGCAGTGTCACAGCACAGACGCAGAGGTTCTCAAGGAAGTTGTCAAAACCAAGTTTGAGCGCAAAGAAGAGATGATGGAGATTGCCATGAACAGCCTTGGTAAGGCTCACCTTGAGGCCGGCAAGGCCTGGGAAGCCGGTGCTACTGAAGCTGAAATGGCCGAGATTCTTCAGGACATCCGTCACGCCCAATGGCGCTGGGATTACTCAATTGCCAGCCATGGCTCTTTCTTCCACGCCCCCGAGGAAACGCTCCGTCTGCTCGGCAATGCTAACAACCTCGCCCAGGAAGCACGCCTGAAGCTGGCCAAGGTTCTTACCAAGCACGGTGCAGGCGACTTCGTCGCTCCGGACTTCTCCACCAAGGAGAAGGCTCAGAAGCTGGCCGGAGTTCCTCTGGAAACGCTGGTTGAAGAGAAAGAAGCTTTCCGCAAAGGTCTCCTGAAGGAATGGGAAAAAGCCGCAATAAAGGAAGGAAAGCTCGATCCAGAAATCAGGAAAGGGATGAGTGATAACACGTCCTACAACTAAACGACAATAACTCCGGTATTTGTTACCATTGGAGTTGTTGAACCAAGCGAAGAAAGCCCTGGAACGTAATGTTTCAGGGCTTTTCCTTTGTTAATTGGTATGTCACAGATTATATCTGTGAACAGCCTCTGGTTGTTTTATACTCTTCTAAGTCGAAGCCTCTTGGTTCATCTGCGAAAAAATCTGAGTAGGAACCTCAAAGAACATTGTTAGCCTTCGAACCGGGCTATCAAGACTGGTCTGACGTCAACGACTCCTTCTGAATGTCAGGTAAAGTAACTGGTATAAGTCATCCTTATGAATTGCGAGAGAGGCTTGGTTCTCCCTCATTTTTTGGCCGTGATCCTGTCATACCTGTTCTTCCTTAACGTTTGTGGTGAGGATGTTAGTTAAAAGTCTGCAAACAACAAGTTGAGAAAAGTTTCTTTTCAGTTATCTTTTAATCTCTTCTTTAATTTTTATTCGTTATGTTTTGGTTTTTTTGGTGAGACGCTCTTGATAAGGTCACTTGTGACCATTATCCAAACTGGGGAGGTTTAAGCATGAGAAGGTCTTTGGTGTTGCAGGTGGTTCTGACAGTTTTATTGGTTCTTCTGACAGCAGGGTTTGCTCTGGCAATGTCCGATCGTCTCTCTGCAGAGACTCAAGAATGCCTGAAATGTCATGATGAAATGCGAGGCATCGTTAGCCAATGGGAGGACAGTGCTCACTGGAATGCTGGTGTCGGTTGTTATGAGTGTCATAAGGCTGAAAAAGACGATATCGACGTGATGGACCATAATGGATTCTCTATCGCTATTATTGTCTCTCCTCGTGACTGTGGTCAGTGTCATCCAAAGGAAACTACGGAGCAGGAAGCCAGTCATCATGCTCAAGCAGGTGATATTCTAAACACCAAGGATGGAATTCTTGGTCAGACCATTGGAGGAGAGCCTGCTGTTGCGGTGGGTTGTCGCCAATGTCACGGCTCTCTTGTTAAGGTCAACGCTGATGGTTCCCTTGATACTGATACCTGGCCAAATACTGGTATTGGCAGGGTTAACCCAGATGGTTCCAAGGGAACCTGCTCCGCTTGTCATACCCGTCACCGTTTCAGCAAAGAGCAGGCCCGTAAGCCCGAGACCTGTGGTAAATGTCACCTTGGTCCGGATCACCCTCAAAAAGAAGTCTATGAAGAGTCGAAGCACGGCATCCTTTATCGTGCATTTGAAGACGAAATGAATATGGATAAGCCGAAGTGGATTGCTGGTGAAGATTACTACGATTCAGCGACCTGTGCGACCTGCCACATGAGCGCAACTCCCAATCAACAGACGACTCACGATGTCGGAACCCGTCTTGCCTGGGATCTGCGCGCACCAGTTTCCAAACGGACAGAGGATTGGGAAAATAAACTCGCCGATATGCAGGATGTCTGTGCCGCCTGCCACAGTTCTTCTTTCGTTATTGGGTTCTACAAACAGTTAGATAGTTTTGTTGCTCTCTATAACGACAAGTTTGCCATCCCGGCAAAAGAGATTCGTGAACTCCTTATGGAAGAAGAGGTCTTAACCAAAGGGAACTTCGACGATAAGATCGATTGGATCTATTGGGAGCTTTGGCATCATGAAGGGCGCCGTGCACGCCATGGTGCCGCAATGAGTGGCCCAGACTATGCTTGGTGGCATGGTATTTATGATGTCGCCAAAAATTTCTATACAGAACTCCTTCCAGAAGCAAAAGATGCTTGTGAGAAGGCTGGTAAGCCAGAAGTGTATGATGCCATTATCGCTAAGTATATTGATGGGCGTAAAGAGCATGAATGGTATACCAAAGGCTTTGACGCCAAACGGATGGAAGAAATGAAAGCCTATTATAAGGAACGTTATAATCAGGACGTTAAGTAACCTTTTTTTCTTGACTTCAATACAGCCGGTCGGGCTTATGCTCGGCCGGTTTTTTGTAAGATTTTTGTGAGTAGTTGTATACAGTCCACAGCTACCTGTGGATAGATTTGTGGAAAGAGGGGATAAGGGCATGCAAAAGTCTTTAAGGGCTTACCTTTTTAGCATTTTGCACAGAAATAAATCATGACCATATCAGGTTGAATAATTCTTCTACATTTCAAATGAATGGAGAGATTTGTGATAAGTCCTTCAGGGAAGTCTTGTCTACCTGTTGTGTAATTTGATTGCCTTGTCTGAATCGTTATGATATGAAAAAACACATATATAACAATATGTTATTAGGTCGATACTTCTTTTGTTCTGTTTTTACTGATCTGGATATTTTTTATTAGAAATAAGTTTTAGACAAGAAGATCTGTTTATAAATCAAGTGGTTTTGTGCCGAATTTAAAGTCCCGTATATCGTTGCGGGCTCTTTATAGTCAGGCAACTTTTATGGAGAAATAAAAATGCGCATTACCCCCGCCACAGAACTTGGAAATCGTATAGAAAAGTTACAAAAAGAAATGTCTATCCACAGCCTGGAAGCTGTTCTCATACTACAGAATGCTGACCTCTTTTACTTTACTGGAGCCATTCAACAGGGGGCACTCTACGTTCCTTTGCAGGGTGAAGCTCTCTATCTGGTTCGTAAGGACTATGCAAGAGCCAGAATGGAATCAGGTCTGAAGGAAGTTGTCCCGTTCAAAAGCCCACGAGATATTCCTGGCATCCTTTCCGAATTTGGTTATGTCGTACCTGAAACGGTGGGTATGGAGTTGGATGTCGTGCCTGTCTCGGTTATGAAACGTTTTCAGAAGGGTATTGGCGAATTTGTTGTTACTGATGCAACGCCATTGATTCGAAATGTGCGTGCAGTTAAATCAGATTATGAACTTGGTATCTTGAAAGATGCTGCATTGATTGTCGATAAGGTCTGCAAGCGAGTTCCAGAAGTGCTTAAGGAAGGGATGACAGACCTTGAACTGACAGCTGAGTTAGAATTTGTTGCCCGAAAAGAGGGCCATCAAGGTTTGGTTCGTATGCGGGGCTTCAATAGTGAACTCTTCTATGGTCATGCTTTCTCCGGTCCAGATAGCGCCGTACCAACATATTCTGATACGCCCTTGGGCGGTGTTGGTCTCAATCCTTCTTTTCCACAAGGCGCCAGTTACAAAACCGTGCGTCGAAATGAACCTGTTACGGTAGATTTCTCAGGTGTTTTCGACGGCTATATTGTTGATCAGACGCGGATGTTCAGTCTTGGCGAACTTCCAGAAAAACTGTCAAAAGCCTATGTTGATATGGTTCTCATCATGGAACATGGAAAGAAGATTGCCATCCCTGGTGCAACCTGGGGAGGCGTGTATGACGAATGTCTGCAGATGGCCTGTGACATGGGCTACCAAGAGAATTTCATGGGGTCTTTGGGGGCGCAAGTCTCTTTCATTGGGCATGGCGTTGGCGTTGAGTTAGACGAATATCCTTTTATTGCCAGAGGATTTAACGATTACGAGTTAAAGGAGAACATGGTCTTTGCTTTTGAGCCCAAGGTGGTTTACCCGGGGTTAGGTGCGGTTGGCGTCGAAGATACCTTCTGGGTGGGTTCCGATGGCTTGAAACATCTCACCTTTTCAAATCATGAATTGATTGTTTTGTAAGCGTTAGCACAGTTTTCATAACTATAGTTGCTCACTTAAAAGAAAGCCTTCTATCTTCGGATCGAGGGCTTTCTTTGGTCGGTCCTGTAATAAAGGACGATCTTCCCTGACTCAGACACCCCGTTCAACGTGAAGAATAATCTTCTTTCCTCTGTGTAATATTCCACAAATATCCTCAGTCCTTTCTCTTTGTAGAGCTTTCCAAAATTGTGAACCTAGTAATTTAAGGTGTTTGTGCGCGTTATTTTGTGTTGGCATGAAAGTTGATCTATTCAGTCAACAAATAAGAACTTTTTTCTTACCAAAAACTTTTAACACGTCGAGACGAGTCCTATGATCAAAAGTACAAAGATTTTCTTATTGCTAGTCATCTCTTTGGTTGCGGTTGGTGTCCTATGGAAACTTTATCCTGTGCAGCCCACTTTGGCTAACGCTGCTTTGGCTGAGTACCAGATCGAAAAAATGACCTGTGCTTCCTGTATTGGAAAGATTGAATCGGCTTTATCAGACCTCTCAGGTTTTGAATCTGTTGAAATCAATCTGACCAGTAACCGTGGTCGTGTGTTCTACGATCCTACTGAGGTTAATAGCCAGAAAATTGCCGAAGTTATCACTAAATCCGGATTTCCAGCGAAACTCCGTCTGGAATTAGATCCAGAAGATTATCTCGCTTTACAGCAAGAACAAGCCCAGCTTGGACAGCAATATGTTGCTCGTATAGGTAATCGCTTGCTTGCTCGTACTGATTTTGAAGCTTGGATAAATCAACGTTCAAACGGTGTCATTCCTAAAGGACAAAACGATCAACTATGGAAATCCGTTTGGCAGGATGTTTTGCAAAGAGAGTTGATGTTGTCTGACGCAGAACAAAACCAGATCATTATTCAAGACGGTGAGGTCGACATGAGGCTCGATGAGCTTCGCCAGGGACATCAAGGCCTTGAGGAACTGGTTGTGAAGCGTTATGGAAGTATGGATGCCTTTCGTGCTCGAATACGAGATGACATGATCATTAGTCGTAATCTTGAAGAGCATGTCTATGCAGGAATCATAGATACAGGCGCACAGCAACAGAGAGCCCAAAAATGGTATGCGGCTCTGCAGAGTAACACCGACGTTGTTATTTTTGATCCTCGACTCAAAGCCCTTAGTCAAAGTGGTGGCGGTGGATGCGGTAGCGGCGGTGGTGGTTGCTGCAGCAGTTAATGGCAGAGATGAGTTACTACTTAAAGAATAGGAGACATTGATTATGTCAGAGCGCGAAACTAAGCGAGAGCAGTTTAACGATACCCCTTCCTCAGGAAAGAAATTTCTGGTTCCTGTTGTTCTGTTGATTGTTGCCGTGGTTGCCGTCGGTGGATGGTTGTTCCTGGGTCAGAATGCCATTGCAGGACCTGAAATGGTTGAGGCTGGTCACGACGGTAAAGTTCGTTTTGCTGCAGCAGATTTTGCCGACGGGAAAGCACGCTTTTATCGTTTTGAAGGAAACTCAGCTGAAATTGATTTCTTTGTCGTGCGTAGTCAGGATGGTGTCATTCGCACGGCTTTTGATACCTGCGATGTCTGCTACAAAGAACGCAAAGGCTATCGCCAGGAAGGCAATGACATGGTTTGCAATAACTGTGACCAGCGCTTCAAGACTGATTTAGTGAACGTTGTGAAAGGTGGCTGTAACCCTGCTCCACTAAATCGCCAACAGGTTGGTGAAACCGTTGTTATTGCAACAAGTGATATTGAGCGAGGCGCAGGTTACTTTAAGACCTCTGTCAATTAAGGATATTAACCGTGCGCTTAGAGCATATTGTTTTACATAATCTCAGACGTCGTAAGGGGCGAGCAATCTTTCTTGTTGTTGGACTCTTGATTGGTGTCGCAACCGTCGTCACTCTATTGTCCTTAACGGATGCTCTTGGGCAACGTGCTCAGCATGAACTCGAGACCTTTGGCGCGAATATTATTATTTCTCCAAGAAGTGATGAGTTGACCTTAAATTATGGTGGGGTTCAACTCGCAGGTGTCAATCTGGTTGCTCGTGAAATTGAGCAGAACAGCCTTGCCTCTATTGACAACATTCCTAATCGACGCAATGTCGCTACGATCGCTCCTAAGGTTTTAGGTGCTGTGGATGTAGATGGTCAGCGGATAATGATGATGGGGGTTGATCCTTCTGCGGAATTTAAGTTGAAGCGGTGGTGGTCAATTGCCGGTCGTCCTGTTGAACAAGGCCGCGAGTTGCTTGTCGGCGATACGTTGGTGAAACGCTTTGGCCTGACTATGGGCGACTCACTGAATGTTAATGGCGAGGACTACACCGTTGTCGGACTTTTGGCTAAAACCGGTTCACAAGATGATCAGCTGCTGATTGCACCTTTGGATGTCGCCCAGTCCAGTCTA
>CBDUFN010000036.1:0-17144 GCA_965366475.1 uncultured bacterium
TTTATGTTGTAAAAAACGTCAGCACCATTGAATACGGCAACATCTTCAAGCTCATCTTCGATGCGCAGTAGTTGGTTGTACTTGCAGACGCGGTCGGTACGACAGAGCGACCCCGTTTTTATCTGTCCGGCGTTGGTTGCTACGGCAAGATCTGCAATTGTGGTATCTTCGGTTTCCCCGCTACGGTGCGAAACAACTGCTGTGTAGCCGGCACGTTTAGCCATTTCAATAGCCTCAAGCGTTTCCGTCAAGGTACCAATCTGGTTGACCTTAATCAGGATCGAGTTGGCAATGCCTTTATCGATGCCCTCTTTGAGGATTTTAGTGTTGGTGACGAAGAGATCGTCGCCGACGATCTGGATGCGGTCGCCAAGACGGTCTGTCAGCAACTTCCAGCCATCCCAGTCGTTTTCCGCCATACCATCTTCAATGGAGATGATTGGGTATCGTTCCACCAGGTCAGCATAGAACTCAACCATGTCTTCGGCTGTTTTTACTTTCTGTGCTTCATTCTCGAGAACGTATTTGCCGTCCTTGTAGAGTTCACTGGCCGCAACGTCGAGGGCGAGCAGAACATCTTCACCGGGTTTGTATCCGGCGGCCTTAATGGCGTCCATGATGACTTCAAGGGCTTCCTCGTTGCTCTTAAGATCCGGAGCGAAACCACCTTCATCACCGACAGCAGTGTTGTAGCCTTTGTCCTTGAGAACTTTTTTCAGGGCATGGAAAATCTCTGCACCCATGCGAAGCGCTTCTTTGAAGGACTCTGCTCCGGCAGGCATAATCATGAATTCCTGAATGTCGACGTTATTGTCGGCATGCTCCCCACCGTTGATGATGTTCATCATTGGCAATGGCAACTCTTTTGCGTTGGTGCCACCGAGGTATTGGTAGAGGGGAAGACCGGACTCTTCTGCGGCTGCTTTGGCGACAGCAAGAGAAACACCGAGGAGTGCATTGGCGCCGAGATTGCTTTTGAAATCGGTGCCGTCCATCTCGAGGAGCTTACGGTCGATGCCAGATTGATCAGAGGCTTCCCAGCCGAGTAGCGCTTCAGTAATCACTTCATTTACGTGAGTTACTGCTTTCATTACGCCTTTGCCGAGGTAACGACTCATGTCGCCGTCGCGCAGTTCTAGCGCTTCGCGCTCGCCTGTTGATGCTCCGCTTGGTACGGCAGCACGCCCCATAACGCCGCTTTCCAGGTAGACTTCAACTTCAACGGTTGGGTTTCCACGTGAATCAAGAATTTCACGGGCATAAATGTCGACGATCTCACTCATGATGTCTTTCCCCTTGTTTTGAAAAAGTTTTGGGTTCTATAACTACACTTTAACTATTGAATGCACGGCTTTTTATAGCACATCAGAATAAAATTTAAACCACTTTTTGCCGGTGGAAGAGCTCCCTGAAATGCGATGCAATTGATTTGCGCAAACCAAGGTGTTATTTTGTCAGGATTGACGTAACCTAAAAATCAAAGGCTATTTTTTGAACGAACATATAAAACGGCAGGATTTTGAACTTTCTGACCCCAAATTGGCTCATGCCTTATTTGGCCAGCAGAACCGACATCTACAACAAATAGAGCGCCTCACTGGTGTTCGTGCCAGCTCCAAAGGGACTACTGCGGTGCTGGAAGGAGATGCTCAGTCTGTTGCTCGTGCAATTCGTATGTTGGAAGAGTTGGCGGGCTTGCTGGAAAAAGGTTTCCCCCTACGACCAACTGATATCGAGTATGCTGAGCGTATCTTGAGAATGGATGCAACGGCAAAGCTGACGAATATTTTTCTTGATACGGTCACGGTCTCCTCACGTAATAAAGCGATCTCTCCCAAAACTCTTGCCCAGAAAGCGTATCTGGATGCCATGCGCAGCAACGACGTGGTGTTTGGTATTGGTCCGGCTGGCACAGGTAAAACCTATCTCGCCATGGCGATGGCGGTTGCTCTGTTGAAAAAGAAAGAAATAAGCCGGATTGTTCTGGTACGTCCAGCGGTGGAAGCAGGGGAAAAGCTTGGTTTTCTGCCGGGTGATATTGCCGAAAAAGTGAATCCTTATTTGAGGCCACTTTATGATGCTCTTTACGACCTGATGGATTTTGACCGTGGTCAAGCTTTGATTGATCATGGTGTGATCGAGGTGGCTCCTCTTGCATTCATGCGTGGACGAACCCTTAACGATGCCTTTGTCATTCTCGATGAAGCACAAAACACGACAACTGAGCAGATGAAGATGTTTTTAACCCGCCTCGGATTTGGCAGTCGTGCAATTATCACCGGTGATGTAACGCAAATCGATCTTCCCAATGGAAGAACTTCTGGTCTGGTTCAGGCTACGGAGGTGCTGAGGAATGTCGATGGTGTTAATTTTGTACGCTTTACTGATATGGATGTGGTTAGACATCCGATTGTTCAGGCCATTGTTAGGGCCTATGATGCTCACAAACCTGATTAAAAGTCAGGGCGTGACAGGAATTCCGAATGTCGAAAAACGAACGTAAATCAGAGGCCGGCACAGCTACAAAGACTTTGTCGCGCTTCGCAAAACAAGATCAACGTACTGGCGACGAACGTTTGCAACGTATTTTGCTACTTCTGACTCTGGTCGCATTACTTACCTTTATTATCGTTCCCAAGGGTGTTCTGACTCCGACTGAGTTTGCTCCGGGTGATATTGCTCCACGTGATATTAAAGCACCTTATGATCTTCTCATCCCCGATGATGATTTGTCTGAGCAGAAACGCAATGAAGCTGAAAAAGCCGTTTCTCAGCTTTATGATTTTGATCCGACGACAGGCGCTTCTATTACGGAACAGGTCAGTCAGATCATTGAGTCTTTACGTGTCGTTGACGAACCTGTTGTTGCCGTCAAGCAGCAGATCTCTGATCTGGAAGCTAACTTTGGCGTCAAAGTAAGTGAGAAATTTTTTGCTGCTCTTCTAGAATTGTCCGAACTTGATAGTGTGAAGTCGCAACTATCGCAGGTCATGTTGCCACTTTATCGGCAGAAAATTGCTGGTAATCTCAAATTGTTCGAGGCGGACCGCCCCAAGGGAGTTGTCTTCCGTGGCGCTGATACCCGTCCGGAGATTGCTGATAAAGGCCAGGAAAAAGTCATCGGTTTAGGTGAACTGCAGGATTCCCTTAAAAAGCAACTCAGTGATTCAGCTTTTACTGCAAGCCAACAAAAGGCCTTGGGTCACTTGATTGTCCCATTGTTGCGACCGAATATTTCGTTTAACCAGAATGAAACAGAATTGCGCAGGCAAATAGCACGGGACGAGGTAAAACCGGTTCTTATTCAGGTTAAGAAGGGGGAGATGATCGTCAGGGAAGGTGATCGTATTACTCCTGATCAGATAAAAAGAATCGGTGCTCTGCAGGAAGAGAACAGCACCGGCTCTTTGTGGCGTAACGCCTCAGGAATGCTTCTTAGCTGCTTCATCTTACTTTATTTTGTTCATACATTTGCTCGACGAAATATCCGTAAATATCAACCTCTAAACCGGGATCTGATTTTTCTGGCGATCATTTTTGTTGTACATATCCTGGTTCTGAAGGTCTCCATCTTTATTTCAACTGCACTCGGCACAGCATTCCCTTATGTTGAGTCGACGGCTTATTACTATCTCTTTACCTTTGCCGTTGGCACGATGTTGGTGCGGGTTGTTCTGAATTCAGAGGTCTCTCTGGTCTTTGCCATATTGTCCGCGATTGTGACGGGCGTTCTTTTTGGTAACAGTTTCGCCATCATGATTTTTGCTTTTCTGACCAGCCTTTCCGGTGCTCACTGGGTTCGTCACGTTACGGAACGATCGTCTCTCTTCCGTGCCGGTCTACGCCTCGGCATGTTCAATATCTTCCTGATCTTTGCTTTGCATCTCATGACCAGTAAAGCCTTTGATTTGCAGTTGCTTTACAAACTTGGATTCGGCTTCTTCGGCGGATTGGTTGCGGCGGTTGTTGTCACCGGGATTGTTCCACTGGTTGAGTCATTATTTCGCTATACGACGAATATTAAACTGCTTGAATTGGCAAATATGAACAATCCGATTTTGCGTGATCTGATGGTTCAGGCACCAGGGACGTATCATCACTCAATCATCGTCGGCAACCTGGCAGAAGCTGCCGCTGAAAATATAGGTGTTAACCCTTTGATGGTTCGTGTTGCGGCTTACTATCACGACATTGGCAAGATTAGAAAGCCTCAGTACTATATTGAGAATATTGGTGGACAGGAAAATCGACACGATAAGCTGTCGCCATCAATGAGTGCCCTGATTCTCATGGCCCATGTTAAAGATGGCGCTGAGATGGCTCGCGAGAGTCGTTTGGGTCAAGCCCTTGCAGATATTATCCGGCAACATCATGGCACCAGCCTGATGAAGTTCTTTTACGATAGAGCGAAAAGCAAAGCGGATCCAGAGGTTGAACAGATTGACGCACGGGATTACAGGTATCCAGGGCCAAAACCACAAACTCGCGAAGCTGCTCTGATCATGCTGGCGGACGCTGTTGAAGCGGCCAGCAGGACCTTAACGGATCCAACTCCCGCCCGTATTCAGGGGATGGTGCAGAAAATTATCAATAATATCTTTATCGATGGTCAGCTCGACGAATGCGAACTAACTCTCAAAGATATCAATAATATTGCCAAGAGCTTTAAGCTGGTTCTCGGTGGTATCTTTCATTATCGAGTCGATTACCCCGAACCGGTCAGTAAGGAACGAACGACTGATAAAACGTCCAGGAGCACAGATGAAGATCGCGATCGAGAATCAACAGAGTCGCCTCAAGATCAGAAAAATTCCACTTCGAAAGGTAGCACAGAGGATCTTAAGCGCCTCGGGATGTCCTGATGCGCAGCTCTCAATATTGATCGTTGATGATCCTGGTATTCAGGAGATCAACCGTGATTATCTGAATAAAGACCGTCCTACTAATGTCATTTCCTTTGCTATGCAAGAAGGAGAGGGGGGCGGTGTACAACCTGATTTGTTAGGTGACGTGGTTATCTCTGCCGATACGGCCGAGCGGGACTCTCTTGATGCGCAAAGTTCCTTCGAGAGTGAACTTTATTTCCTTCTGCTTCATGGTATCCTTCATTTGCTTGGCTATGATCATGAGCGCGGTACTGAAGCCGATGCTAAATTGATGGAAGCGCGTGAGCGAGAAATATTTACTTTAATTCGTGAGGAGTTTCTTACCTGATGAAGGGTGCGCCGACCAAGCCCAGTGGATTTATCGGTAGCCTTAATTGTGCGATCGAAGGCATTCTCTGGGCCGTTAAGACACAGCGTCACATGTTGTTCCATTTGGTTGCTGCCATTCTGGTTCTGGTTAGTGCTCTGGTCCTACGTTTGTCTCTGCATGAATTTGCCTTACTCGCACTGGCAATCACCTTGGTTTTGTTCGCCGAATTGGTGAATACAGCAATTGAAGTGGTTGTCGATCTGGTCTCTCCCGATTTCCATCCCCTTGCACAACGTGCTAAAGATGTGGCCGCAGGTGCTGTGTTGCTTGCCAGCGTCGGCGCCATGGTTCTAGGCTATCTTGCTGTGTCGCGGTTTTTCTATGCAGCTGGTGTCGGTGCCAGTCAGGAGTTCATGCGGTCAACTGGCAACTTGGCGATTATCTCGGTTGTCCTTGTTGTTCTTCTCGTGATTCTGGTTAAAGCACGTGTCGGCAGAGGGACGCCTCTACATGGAGGTATGCCGAGTGGTCACGCTGGAGTTGCTTTTTCGATTGCAACGTCAGTTGCTTTTGCTGATATAAATCTGTTGGTGGTTATACTGGCCTGGTTTCTTGCAGCCCTTGTTGCGCAGAGTCGAATTCAGCTTGGTGTTCACAATTTAAAAGAAGTCCTGGTTGGTAGTGTTATCGGTGTGGTTACAACACTGATCATGCAGCTGGCTTTTTACTAAAATCGATAGGGAGCTTATTCTGGTGGAAGATGACAATAACCCTCAAAAAGTCTCAATAACTACGGCTTTGAGTCGTTTTTTTCGGGGGCGTTCACGGGCTTTAACGGAAAAAGAGCTGCAAGATGCAATCAATAGCTCAGAAGAAGAGGGTATCCTCAATGAGTCCGAAGGCGACATGCTGCAGTCGATCTTTGACTTTGGTGACACTATCGTCCGTGAAGTTATGGTGCCGCGTACCGATATGGTTTGTTGTCCCGCCGATGGGACTCTTAGTGGCTTTCTCGACTTGATTATTCAGTCCGGGCATTCTCGTGTGCCGCTTTACGAGGGGTCAACGGACAGAATTGTTGGAGTTGTTTACGCGAAGGATCTTTTACGTAACTGGGGTGCAAATGATGAAACTTTGACTCTGACCGAAGTCATGAGGACCCCTTACTTTATTCCTGAAACCAAACGTATTGATGACCTCCTGGTGGATTTTCGCACCAGACGGGTGCATATGGCGATTGCTGTGGACGAGTACGGTGGCACGTCCGGTCTGATAACGATCGAGGATCTGCTTGAAGAGATTGTTGGTGATATTCAGGATGAATATGATCTGGAAGTTCCTTGGCTTCAGCCTCAGGATGACGGCACTCTTCTCGTGGACGCAAGAACCAATGTCGAGGAACTTGAAGAGTATTATGAGATTGAGATCCCCCGTGAAAAATTTGATACGGTTGGAGGATACCTTTTTCACCTGTTGGGATATGTCCCTAAGGTTGGAGAGAAGGTGTCTGATCATGGGCTGGTTCTGATGGTTGAGGAATCAGATGAACGTAAAATTGAAAAGGTTCGTGTCTGGCGTGATGCTGAGCCTTCTGTCAATAGTTGATTATGCGTCGTTTTCTGCCTGACAAAACGACCTGTGTCAGCGCCTTTTCGGGCCTTCTTATGGCCTCTTCTTTTCCGCTGCCCGATTATAACCTGTTAGCTTGGTTTGGCCTTGTCCCCTTGCTTATGGTGATGAAACGCAGGCCCTTTAAAAGTGGGTTTGTTGCCGGTGTGGTTTTCTTTGCTTTGACCCTTTATTGGGTCAATATTGTTATGACCACATATGGTCATCTTCCTTTAGTGCTTTCCTTTGTGCTCTACCTTCTTCTGGCAGGTTATTTGGCTCTCTATTGGGGAACTGCAACCTGGGCGACCTGTCGGCTTTATGAATTCAAAAAATACCCTTATGCTCTAACCTTACCGGTCTTCTGGGTTGCACTCGAGTTTCTTCGTGAATTTCTGTTGACCGGATTCCCTTGGGCCACTCTTGGCTATTCCCAGCACGACTGGCTGCCAATGGTTCAGTCTGCCGATCTGTTTGGTGTCTATGGCGTTAGTTTCCTTTTGATTTTGTGTAATGCGACTCTTGGCGAGGCTCTTCTGTCACTATGGCGGAAACGACCACGGGGAGGAGTTGGTAAGACCGTTTTTACTGCGTTAGTCCTTGTCGTGCTCAATTATGCTTATGGGCAATGGAGCCTGCAACAGGACCTTGATAGTCGTTCCAAGAACTTACAGGTGACTCTTGTTCAGGGAAATATTCCACAGGACCTCAAATGGCATCCTGACAATCAGTTGCATACGGTTGAAAGCTACCGTGACTTGTCTCTACGCGCCGAGCGAAGTGATGCAAGTGACCTCATTGTCTGGCCCGAGGCCGCGATGCCGTTCTACTTTCAGGATGGTGGGCCCTTGGTCGACATGGTTACTGAGCTTCCGGTTGAGACTGGAGCGTCTCTTCTCTTTGGCAGTCCCGCTTATCGTAGGGATTCAACCTCACTACGTTATCTGAATAGTGCTTTTTTACTTTCGCCAACAGCAGAGACCTTAGGGCGCAGTGATAAGATACATCTCGTTCCTTTCGGTGAATATGTCCCCTTGGGTGACTTCCTGCCTTTCGTTAACAAACTCGTTGCCGGGATCGGTGATTATTCGCCCGGTGAAATTAACCCTTTGCCGATAGGTGATGGGCACTTGGGGGTTTTGGTTTGTTACGAAGTAATTTTTCCTGAACTGGCCCGAGAATATGTTCGACAGGGCAGCGATCTACTGGTGAATATTACTAATGATGCTTGGTTTGGTGAATCCTCGGCTCCTTGGCAACATCTGAGCATGGCGCGTTTTCGTGCAATAGAAAATCGGGTCTGGATTGCTCGAGCAGCCAATACTGGTGTTTCTGCCTTTATTGCTCCTTCTGGTGAAATTATTGCGCAATCGAATCTTTTTGAAGCCGCTTTTTTAACTGAAACCGTTGGTTTGGGTGCCAAGCCCAAACTTTATTCCAATTTGGGTGATCTGGTCCCGGGAGCTTTCCTGGTCATAAGTCTGGTTTGGTTGCTTCAAACCCGCCGTCGTTTTTTGTGACATTCCTTAGTCAATATTGATTCTTAAGATCTTTTCAAAGAAAATCCGTAAAATTATAAGAGTTCTTGTTCCGTTTGTGCTCTATGGGTATAATCTGCCGTTCGACTTTAGACTATGGGAGTAAATAATGTTTCGTGAAGAAAATGAATTGCTAAAGAATCTCCAGGACAAGCTCTCTGAGCTGAGGAGGTACCTTTGACATCGATAGCAAGCGTGAACGGGTTTCGGAGCTAGAAGCTGAGGTTGCAAGGCCTGAGTTCTGGAATGATAATGAAAAGGCTCAAGAGGTTCTTAAGGAAAGAACCTTGCTGCAGAAAATTGTGGCTGACTGGGATTCTGTCAATAGCGGTCTTGAGGATGTTCAAGTTCTGATTGAACTTGGAGAAGAGAGCGAAGATGAGGAGGCTCTTGCGGAAATTCGTGAGATGCTTCCCAACATAGAGAAGACGATCGGCAAGATGGAGTTTGCCCGCATGCTTTCTGGTGAACACGATGCCAGTAATGCTCTCGTCAGTATTAATGCCGGTGCTGGAGGTACAGAGGCTCAGGATTGGGCCGAAATTCTTTTGCGCATGTATCTTCGCTGGTGTGAAAGAAAAGGGTTTAAAGCTGAAATTACTGATTACCAACCGGGCGACGAGGCCGGGACGAAAGGCGTGACCTTCACTGTTACGGGAGATTATGCTTTTGGTTACTTGCAAGCAGAAAAAGGGATTCATCGTTTAGTTCGGATTTCTCCCTTTGACTCTAACGCACGTCGTCATACCTCCTTCTGTTCGGTCTTTGTTTTCCCTGAACTTTCTGATGATGTCGATATCGAGATTCTCGATAAGGACTTGAAAGTTGACACTTATCGAGCCAGTGGCGCAGGTGGTCAGCATGTTAATAAAACCGACTCTGCCATCAGGATAACGCATATTCCGACAGGTATTGTCGTGAGTTGTCAGAGTCAGCGCTCTCAGCATAAAAATCGCTCCACGGCCATGAAACAGCTCAAGGCGCGTCTTTACGAGTTGGAGTTGGAAAAGAAAGAAAGTGAAGCCGAAGTTCTGGGAGGCGAAAAGAAAGATATCGCCTGGGGTAGCCAGATTCGTTCTTACGTTCTTCATCCGTACCGAATGGTAAAAGATCATCGTACTGACTATGAAGTCGGTAACGCTGATGCCGTACTTGATGGAAATCTTGATGGCTTTATTGAAGCGTATTTGATGAAGTAGCCCCGTATATCTAAACAATTAACTTTAATTCTTACAAAAATACAGCTTGAACATATAAGAAGGAAAACGATTATGTCAGACGAAAGCCAAAGTGAAGTTGTTGCTCAGCGACGTAGCAAGCTCAATGACCTCCGTGAGCAGGGTCACAATCCCTTTGCCAACGGTTTTACTGTCGATACGACGGCAGAATGTGTCCATACCACGCATGCTGATCATGACGCGCAAGCATTAGAATCGATCGATTCGGTTTACCAGGTGGCAGGGCGCATCATGGCGAAACGTGATTTTGGTAAGGCGGCGTTTATCCAGATTCAGGATCGTACGGGTCGACTTCAGGTCTATGTTGCAAAAAATCTTGTGGGTGATGAGAGTTTTGACCTCTTCCGTAAGTTTGACCTTGGCGACATTGTCGGTATTAAGGGAAACCCTTTCCGGACCAAAACGGATGAGCTCTCCCTGCGTGCTGAATCCATTCAGCTGTTGACCAAGTCGTTGTTGCCGTTGCCTGAGAAATGGCATGGTTTGACTGATGTCGAGACTCGTTACCGTCAAAGATATCTGGACCTTATGGTCAACCCGGATGTGAAAGATGTTTTTCGCAAACGAAGCCAGATCATCTCTCTGATCCGCGATTACATGGTTCAAAATGACTACCTTGAAGTTGAAACACCGATGATGCAGCCGATCGCCGGTGGTGCAACGGCTAAACCCTTTATTACACATCATAATACCTTGAAGATGGATCTCTTCTTGCGTATTGCACCTGAACTGTATCTGAAGCGCCTGGTTGTCGGTGGTTTTGACCGAGTGTTTGAAATTAACCGGAATTTCCGCAACGAGGGAATCTCCATTCAACACAACCCGGAATTTACCATGATGGAGTTCTATCAGGCCTATGCGACTTATGAAGACCTCATGGACCTCACCGAAGAGCTGATCTGTCATCTTGCAGAGCAGGTTGTCGGAAGTCTGAAGTTTAAGTACGGTGAGAAAGAGGTTGATCTGAGCCGTCCATGGCAACGTTTGACCGTGCGTGAGTCTGTCGTCAAATACGGTGATATCAGTGAAACCGACGTCGAAGATCGTGACAAATTGCTAGCGTACGCTGATAAACTTGGTTTGGATCTCGACAAGAAGATCGGTTACGGCAAGCTTCTTACCGAGGTCTTCGATGCTGTTGCAGAGCCTGAGTTGTGGCAACCGACCTTCATTACCCAGTATCCAACAGAGGTTTCTCCGCTCTCGCGTAAGAATGATCAGGATGGTAGCGTTGTCGACCGTTTTGAACTTTTTGTCGTTGGGCGTGAGCTCGCCAATGCCTTTTCAGAGCTGAATGACCCGGATGATCAACGCGATCGTTTTGTAAAACAATTGGTTGAGAAAGAAGCCGGTGATGAAGAAGCCCATGCGATGGATGAGGATTACATTCGTGCGCTTGAGTACGGTTTGCCACCAACAGCAGGCGAGGGTATCGGTATAGATCGCCTGGTGATGCTGCTGACCAACTCACAATCCATTCGGGACGTTATCCTCTTCCCGCAAATGCGACCAGAAGCAAAAGGATAGGAACGCGAGATGCGGATCGTGGAACGAGTAAAAGACTTTTGGTCTTATTCTCGGGTCGCGTAATTCGTCCTGCGGACCGGATTTTTTAAATGAATTACGAACTCTTTGTCAGCCTGCGCTACTTACGCGCCAAGCGTAAACAAACGTTTATTTCGGTGATATCGTTTATTTCGATTGCCGGAATAACCCTGGGTGTTGCTGCGTTGATCGTGGTTCTTGCTGTTATGACCGGCTTCCACGACGGAGTCAGACAGCAAATTCTTGGTAATATCCCTCATGTGTTGGTGCAGAAGCATTCGGAGGATCTTACCGATCCCGATGCCGTTGTTGCCAAGGCAAAGGCAACGCCTCATGTTCTGAATGCGTCTCCCTTTGTTAGTAAAGAAGCAATGCTCCTATCTCAACGTAACGTCGCTGCTGTCAATGTAAAAGGCGTCGACCCTGAGAATAAGATTTTTCGGCAGAGTTTTCTGACCGCTGAAGATGCTGACGTTAAAGACATACTTTACAACTCTGAACTGACTCCTCCTGGCATTCTGATTGGTATCGACACAGCGACAACTCTTGGTGTCGCCGTCGGTGATTCAATCAATGTTATTCCGCCGATGTTCACGATCACGCCTTTCGGTATGATCCCAAAAATGAAGCCTTTTAAAATCGTTGGGATTTTTAAGCAGCGAGGTGGCTTTGTAGACGCATATTTTGCTTATATTGATCTAGCTCAGGCTCAGAATTTCTTCGATCTGGGTGAAGGCGTCAGTGGCGTTGAAATTGAGGTTGATAACTTTGACCAAGCCGCTCCTGTGGCGAGCACTCTCCGCGAGAAATATGGCTTCCCTTACGCTGTTCGTTCCTGGGAGGATATGTTCGGGTCTTTCCTGTCTGCCCTTAAACTGGAAAAGCTGGGCCTCTTCATCGTTCTGGGCATAATTGTTTTAGTTGCTGCCTTTAATATCGCGACCACGCTGATAATGGTGGTTATGGAAAAGCATCGAGATATTGCTATTCTGCGCGCTATGGGGGCAACGTCGAACAGTATTATGAAGATTTTTGTACTTGAAGGATTGATCATTGGCACCCTTGGGACTCTGCTCGGTACGGGGCTTGGTCTGTTGCTGGCCAAGAATGCTGATCCGCTTATCAAGGGCTTGGAAAGCTTACTCAACGTCAAGATCTTTGACCAAAGTGTTTATGGTATGGATCGCTTCCCGTCAGTTGTAAACTCTGCAGATGTTATAGCGGTCGTCGTTGTCGCCATGTCGATCTCTTTGCTGGCGACTGTTTATCCTGCCTGGCGAGCGGCCAAGATGGATCCGGCCGAAGCTTTACGCTATGAATAGGCCGATCTTATGATTGCTGTCCGAGCACTCTCCAAAAGTTTTATGACAGACCGCGGTCAGGTTGATGTCCTCAAAGATGTTGATCTTGATATCTGCGCCGGTGAGCGAATTGCTATTGTTGGTTCGTCGGGGGCAGGGAAGACAACGTTTATGCACCTCCTCGGTGGTCTGGATCGACCAACAGAAGGGGCAATCCACTTTGATGATAGAGATATCTTTAAGTACTCACCTCAGGAACTGGATGCGTTTCGTAACCGTTTGATCGGTTTCGTTTTTCAGTTTCATCAATTGCTGCCGGAATTCACCGCATTAGAAAATGTGATGATGCCCGCTTTGATTGGGCGTTCTTCCGTCAAAGATGCTGAATCCAAGGCCAGCGAAATACTGACTGCCGTTGGCCTTGATCACCGATTCGATCATAAGCCTGGCCAACTTTCAGGCGGTGAACAGCAACGGGTTGCTATTGCTCGATCGTTAATTATGTCGCCTAAACTGCTGCTGGCAGATGAACCGACCGGGAATCTTGACAGTGTTACCTCTGATGAAATCCTGGCTCTACTTGACCGCCTTCATGCCGAACGCGATCTAACGATCGTTGTCGTAACTCACAGTGAAAAAGTTGCAGGCCATATGGACCGGGTGATTCATATGGTGGACGGTATGCTGGAAAAGTAAGCAGGAGTCGCTCTGTATTCAGACCTCTTTTGGCTAGCTTTTGAGCGAGCTTTCCATAAAGCGACGTGTTTCACAATTTTTTCACGTTTTTTTCACACTTTATCGCTCTAATTTAGGTTTACCTTCTACCTTCTATCCCATATAATAACGCGATTTTTAACAGTCAACATGAATTGGAGTGGAGCTGATATGTTTAAGAGGGTTCTTACGTTGTTTGTCTGCCTGTCACTGGCTATCCCTGCTTGGGCCGCCCAGGATTTTCTCCTCGCCGATATCGTGATTAAGGGGAATCAACGGGTTAAGACTGTTGATATTCTGGACGCGATGAGTATCAAGCCAGGTCAGTCTGTCTCCCCTGCTGATATCGATGCCGCTATGGCTGATGTCTACAACATGGAGCGTTTTTCTGATATCTCCTCTGAGATTTCTGAAGAAGCCGGCGCTTCAATTCTAACCTTTAATGTGGAAGAACGCCCTCTGGTGCGTAATATCCGTTTTGAAGGTAATGAAGAACTTGCGACTGAAAAATTACGTGAAGTAATTACCGTTCACGTTCCTGATATTTACGACCCTTTCGAAGTTTCGAAGAGTGTTGAAAAAATCAAAGTTGAATACATCATGGAAGGTTATTATGCCGCTGAAATTACGGCCGATAGCCATGTGAATGAAAAGAATGAAACTCTGGTTACTTTTCGGATCAAAGAGGGCGATATTGTCCGGATCAAGGATATTCGTTTTGACGGAAATACAGTCTTTGACAACGGTGATCTTGAAGGTGCTATGGATACTCAGGAAAAATGGATGTTTTCCTGGATCACCGGACGTGGCAACTACAATGAACTTCTTCTGAAGCAGGATCTAGAAAGAATCGCAGATCTTTATTTTAACGAAGGTTATGTGCGCGTAAAGGTTCGCGAACCAGTTATTTCTCTTGTTGACGACGACAAGCATATGCTTCTTTTGATTCAGATCGATGAGGGTCCCCAATACAAGATGGGGAGCATCGATGCTCAGGGCGACCTGATTCGTGAAAAGGAAGAACTTCTGACTCTGATGGCGTTGAGCCCAGGCGATGTCTTCTCGCGTGAAAAATTGCGTAGTGGTGTCGAATCTGTCACTGATGTCTATGCTGATGAAGGTTATGCCTATGCTAACGTGTCGCCTTTGACAAGAGCCGATGATGAAACTCTGCTGATTGACATGATGCTCGATATTGAACAAGGGCCGCAGGTCTCTGTGGAGCGGATTAACATTACCGGTAACACAAAAACACGTGACAAGGTTATTCGCCGTGAGATGAAATTGGTTGAGGGTGACCTGTTTAATGCAACTAATTTGAAACGAAGCAAAGCTCGCATCAACAACCTGGGCTTCTTTGAGGCTGTTGATATCAGTACCAGCGCGGGATCTGATCAAAGCAATATGAATGTAGATGTTAATGTCCAAGAGCGCCCCACAGGAACCTTTAGTATCGGTGCCGGTTACTCTTCTGTCGATGGCTTTGTTGGTCAGGGCTCTATAACACAGGAGAACTTCCTGGGCCGTGGCTGGAAGATGAACCTCGCGGCTTCTCTTGGTGGTACAAGCACAACGTACCAAGTTGGCCTCACCGACCCTTATTTCCTCGATTCTCGTTGGACTCTGGGCTTTGAGCTTTACCAGACAGAACGTGAGTGGACTGATTTCAGTCGTAAATCGCGAGGTTTTGCGATTAAGGGTGGCCATCCGATTGGTGAATACTCCAGACTGTTGGCAACCTACCGTCTTGAGCAGAAAGAGATTTATGATGTCAGCCCGTTTGCATCGAATACGATTGCCGATCAGGAAGGTGATTCTCTGATCAGCTCGATCACAACGTCTTATATTTATAATACGACCAATAACCGTTTGGATCCTTCAGCGGGCACGGACTTGAACGCTACCTGGGAGTTCGCTGGCTTGGGTGGTACGGAAAAGTTTAGTAAATATGTCTTCGATGTTCGTCATTTCTGGCCTTGGAAATGGGGTACCGTTTTCTCAGCTCATGGTCAAATGGGCTATGTCCATGACCTTGGTGGTGGTGATGTGCCTATCGATGAAAAATTCTTCCTCGGCGGCATTTACACCATTCGCGGATTTGATTCACGTGAAGTTGGTCCGAAGGATGAAAATGGTGATTACGTTGGTGGCGATACAGAAACCTTCTTTAACTTTGAATATATTTTCCCTTTGTTTGACGATCTTGGCATTAAAGGTGTGACTTTCTTTGATGTTGGTGATGCGTGGGGCGAAGACGAAGAGATGTTTGAGACCTGGCGCTACAGTGCTGGGGCAGGAATTCGTTGGCTGAGTCCATTGGGCCCAATGAGGTTTGAGTATGGTTATAATCTGGACCCAGAAGATGACGAGTCTGATTCCAAGTTTGATTTTATGATTGGTCGCTTTTTCTAAGAAATACAAAATAGTTTATTCTAAGGAGATTATGCATGAAGCAGTTTGTCATTTTGTTGTTGGTTTGTATTGGTCTTGTCGCTTCACCTGTGATGGCTCAAGCACAGAAGATTGGTTATGTTGATCTACAGAAAGCTTTGAACTTGTCTTCCGCGGGTAAGGAAGCCAAGGAAAAGATAAAAGCTAAAGTACAAGGTTACGATGCAGAAGTACAACAACGTCAGGAAGAGTTGAAAAAACTTAAGGACGATCTGGAAAAACAAGCGATGCTTCTTTCTGAAGAAGCCCGTAATGCCAAAGAGCGTGATTATCAGCAAAAAGTTAAGGATTACCAGCGCTTTACTAAAGATATCCAGGAAACCCTGCAACAGACTGATGCTGATTTGACCAGAAAGATTCTTGAAAGTCTTCTCAAAGTTGTTCAGGAGGTTGGCAAGAGTGAAGGTTATCTGATGGTCCTTGAAAAAACGGAAAGCTCAATAGTCTATGCTGATGAAAGTATTGATATTACTGCTGAGGTTATCAAGGCTTTCGATCAACAAGGAAACTAAACGATATGAATGCTGAACTCAGGGATTCAACGTCCCTGGCAGTTCTGGCAGATCTTGTAGGGGGGTACGTCTCGGGCGACCCCTCTACTTCTGTTTCCGGGGTTGCTCCCCTTGATCTTGCCGGGCCTGCCCATATTTCCTTTCTGGCGAACCCGAAGTTTAAATCAAAAATGGCAGATTGTAAGGCTGCGGCAATTATTGTAACTCCAGGTTTGGAGGGAAGTGTCGATAATACGTTGCTGGTTGTAGACAACCCTTACCTGGCTTTTGCGAAGATATTGACCCATTTTGAAGTCCCCTTGCATGTTGGGCAGGGAGCTTTGCCTGGATCTCATATTCATCCTGATGCGACTGTTGGTGAAAATGTTACAATCTTTCCGGGAGTCGTTGTTTGTGCCGGTGCCAAGATCGGAAAAGGGACTCAACTCCACCCGAATGTTGTCATTGGCGTTGATGCTGTTGTTGGTGAAGATTGTCTTTTACACTCTAACGCCACTGTTCGTGAAAAGTGCATCCTCGGAAATCGAGTGATTCTTCAACCTGGAGCCGTTATTGGCTCTGATGGCTTTGGCTTTGCTCCTGATGGCTCAAGTTACTTTAAGATTCCTCAGGTTGGCTATGTTGTTATAGAGGATGATGTCGAAATTGGCGCGTCAAGTTGTGTGGACCGCGGCACTATGGGGATCACCAAAATCTCGCGTGGCGTTAAAATCGATAATCTTGTGCAGATAGCTCACAATGTTCAGATCGGTGAAGATACCATTCTGGTTTCTCAGGTTGGCATCTCAGGTAGTACTGTCATCGGTAAACATTGCACGTTTGGCGGCCAATCTGCGACTGCTGGACATATTAAGATCGGTGACAACGTCACCCTGGCCGCACGAGGGGGCATCTCCAATAACGTTGAGGGGAACCAGACTCTGGCGGGGTTCCCAACGATGCCACACCGTGAATGGCTTAAATCTGCCATGACGATGACTCACTTGCCGGAAATGCGTAAAGAACTGAATCGGCTCAAACTTGAAATCGCTGAACTTAAAA
>CBDUFN010000037.1:0-16772 GCA_965366475.1 uncultured bacterium
CTTTGCTGGTGGCTTCATGGGCTATTTGGCTGCGACCAATAATTTGACTGACGAGACGATTCGTAAAGCAACTGTTTTTGGGAGTGTCATGGCTTCCTTCACCGTTGAAGATTTTAGCCTGAATCGGCTGCGGTCGTTGACTTGGTCTGAGGTTGAAGATCGTTTTCGACGTTTCCAGGCCTTGACGGCATTCGAAGGTTTATAATTATTCAATCGTCAGGTAGGTGAATCGGTTCATGCCGTTGACATTGTAAACGTTTGGATTCGTCGCAGTTCTAATAAAACCGTTACGTAAAGGTATCAATAGCGAATCAACTTCTTATGTTAAGAGACAAGATGAAGGCAGGAGGGCTACATGTTTCAGTGGGATAAATCGATCAATGCCATAAATCTCCCCGCCACTAAGGTTCTTAACCTTTTTAGATCCATGCGCGAAGTGCAGCTTGCTTTGCCGGGTATCCCTTCTCAGCAAGCCAGTGCCTATTTGTGCCAGTTTCAAGCTGAGAATGGTGTTGAAACCGTCGCAGCTTTTCATATGCACAAGAGTCAGGTTCTTGCTTTTTATTTCAGTGATCCGCGGATTGTCCCTGAGCAAAAAGCTGACAACATGTTTGATCAAGGCCTGAACTTTGTTGAATCAATGGGCTTTCTTCTTACTGATCAAGACATCCACTTGCTTGATGTTGCAGACCAGGAGATGCTTTGGGCGTCCTTGCCATTAAAGTCTGGATTGCAAATTGAGGAAGAAAAAGAACCTGTCGTAACTCCAGCAAAAAAAGTTATAGAGAAACCTGTTGTTAAAGTGGAGGCTACAAAAGAGCAGAAGCAAGCTCCTGCCACGGTTGCAGTCAGCCCGCCTGTTGTCAAAGAAGCCGTTGCTGTCGCCCCGGTCAAAGTCGCTCCGGTCAAAGTCGCCCCCAAAGTCGAGCCAGAACCGGATGCTACTGAGAACGTTGACGATCTTCTTGCTGCAGTTGAAGCCATGAGGGCTAAGCGACCCGGTTTGAGAGCACGCAAGTCGTTGCCCACAGCTGAGGATCTCGAAAAACGTCGTTTACAATTGCGTGAAACCGTTGGCCGAATACTGGCCTCCCTATAAAGTCATCCTGAAAGGTTTAATGTAATGCCATCCCGTTTGTCGTGGTCTTTTGTAATCCTTCTTGTCGTTCTTTCTGCGGCTTGTGTCCCTGTTGAGAAATACCAACCTGCCAGTGAGAAAGCCGAGTACCACTATACGTTGGGGGTCTCGTCACTGAACGAAGAGAACCCTACGGGAGCCCTGAAAGAATTTCTAGAAGCTGAAAAATATGATGACGATGATGCTGAGATTCAAGCCGGCTTGGCTCAGGCCTATTGGTTGAAGCGTGCGCACGAACTCTCTGAGACACATTTTCTCAAAGCTATTGCATTGAGTGACAATGATCCGAAGTATTATAACAATCTGGCCGCTCTCTATCTGACCATGGAACGTTATGATGAAGCGATCACTGCTTTCCGTGCTGCTGCTGACAACCTTCTTTTTGACCGTCCTGAATTAGCTTGGACGGGGATCGGCCTGGCCAACTTCCAGATGCAGGATTATGCTGCGGCACAACGTGCCTATGAAAAGGCTATGGATCTTAATCCTCGCTATTACATGGCGCCTTATCGTCTCGGAGAAGTTTATTACAATCAGGATCGTTCTGTTGAGTCCTTGGCAATGTTCATTCGCTCGGTTGAACTGGCTCCTGATTTTGTCCGTGGTCATTATTGGCAGGGGCTTGTTTATATGAAGATGAAAGATACCGAGAAAGCCAAGCAAGCCTTTCAAGAAGTTGTTCGCTTGTCTCCAGAGAGTGAAACCGCCAGACTTGCAAATGATTATCTGAAAATTATCAATAAATGATGGATACTCCAGCTCAAAAAATAGGTTTTCTCCTCAAGGAGAAACGAGAACAACTCGGTCATTCTATTCAGGATATTGCTGAATACACTCGAATCCGAAAAGTGTATATCGAAAGTATAGAGTCCGGTCAATTGGATGAGCTCCCTGGACAGGCCTACATTACTGGCTTTATCAGAGTCTATGCACGCTATTTAGGTCTTGATAGCGATCTGCTTTTGAGAAAACTGGAAGAACCTCAGGAAAGTGATGAGCTGAAGGACTGCGATGCCCTTTCTTCCACTCCCGTTGAAGAGAATCCATTGCCGTCGCAATCTGACGAAACCTCTCCCAAAAGTAAGGGGTGGGGGACCTTTGTCGTCGGCTTTATCGCCGTACTGATTCTTGGCGGTTTGGTCTATTTTTCACCCTCCCTTTTCCCTGCAAAAGAGTCTGGCGAGTTGATTTCCAATGAGACTTTGCCTGCAACCACCTCTACACAAACGCAAGACACCCCCATTGAAGAGAAAGGTGAGTCTACTCACGATCAGCCTCTACCTGCTGATGTCGTTTCTGCCGTTGTTTTAGAAGAAGCGCATTCGCCTCTTAGCTCGTTGCCGACGATTCCTCCGGCGGGGTCAGTCTTACGTATGCTTGCTTTGACAGAGAGCTCGCTTATAATTTATGTTGATGATCGAAAACCTCAGGAATATAAATTGTCTGAGGGTCTGGATTTGTCTTGGCCTATTGAGAGTAAGGTCAAGGTTGAAATGGCAGAACCTGATGTGGTGCGGTTCTGGCTTGGCAAAGAAGAATTATCTCTCGATAAGTTAAGCTCTTTTCAGTTGCAATCAACCACCGACGAGTGACCTTTTCGTTATGATTCTTACCTGTCCTTCTTGTCAGGCGCGATATCGAATAAACCCTTCTGCTTCTAAAGTAAAGGTTGCTAAAGTAAAGTGCCCCTCTTGTAGCCATGTTTTTGAAGTGACTCTGGTTGCAGAAAAAAATCTTCCCAGCAAGCAAGAATCTCCAGCTCAGCCCATTGTCCTCGTTGTCGATGATGCTCGTTTCTTTCGTGAAATGATCAAGGATATCCTGATCGATTTGCCAATCTCTCTAGAGGTAGCAGCTGATGGCGACGAAGCATGGGAAAAGATAAAAACTCTACAACCACCGTTGGTCCTTCTTGATTTAAATATTCCTGGGAAAGATGGACGGGACATCCTGAAGTTGTTGCAGGAAATGCCGCAACTTGATTCGGTTAAAGTTCTGGCGATGAGTGGTGTTGAACGTGGTGAGGACATAGCCGCTGAAGTTCGTCTCATCGGCGCCGAAGATTTCATCAGTAAATCCTTTAAACCCCGTGAACTACAAAAGCGTGTTAGCGATGCCTTGGAGCTTTAGTCCAGAAGATCCAGCCGGACTACTCGTAGATGCCATCCGCAAGAAAACTCGGGTTGATACCTTTGATCTCGCTGTGGTTCTTGGTTCTGGATGGGATGAAGCTGTCAAACTCGGCAAGGTTCTTGGCGTGTTTGATTACAAAGATTGGTCATGCTTTCCTTCAGGACAAATCTCTGGTCATAAAGGTCAATTGATCGCAGTTAGTTATTCTTCCTGGAATATCCTGTTTTTCTCTGGGCGGTTCCACTGTTATCAGGGTTTAAGCGCTCACGCTGCCGCTTTTCCCGTCCGTTTGGCCTCAGCCCTTGGTTGTGCCCGATTGTTGCTGACTTGTGCGACAGGAGGAATTAACCAGAACTACCGCCCCGGTGATTTTATGTTGGTTGAAGATCACCTGAATTTTCTTGGCGATAACCCTCTACGAGGTCTGGCCGGAAGCACGTTTATTGATCTGTCCGAAACATATCAGCATGACGTTTATAACTCCCTTCTAACAAGAGACCTTGCTGAGATGACAATTCACCGCGGTGTTCTTGCGGCGATGCCTGGCCCGTCCTATGAGACTCCTGCTGAGGTTCGTTTTCTTCGCAAGATGGATGCTGACGTTGTTTCAATGTCTACTGTTCCTGAGGCCATTATGGCAAGATACTTGGGTTTGCAAGTAGCCGCTGTCGCCTTTATCTCGAACTTTGCAGCAGGCTTGGCTCCTGAAGTGTTGTCTCATCAGGACGTGCTTGAATGTGGTGCTAATTACTCTTCTTTCTTCCCTCCCTTGGTTCAACAGTTTATCAATGCCTGGCAGGACGCTGAAAATTTACCAGAAGATTAAAATGTTTTCTTTGTAAATGCCGTAACTTGCTGATTTATTAAAGTATTTATTTGTTGAATTCCTAATTCGTTCTCTTGACAGGGTATACCCTCATGTTAGACTTTCCACACGACACATCGAAAGAAGAGGGCATCTTGGGAGAAACAATTAAACGAATTTTGATCGTTGATGATGAAGAGAATACCCGAATCGGGCTGACCAAACTTTTGTCCACTGAAGGGTTTGAGGTTGAGAGTGTTGCTGACGCTAATAAGGCTCTTGATTATCTTGACCAGAACAAGGTCAATCTTGTGATCAGCGACATTAATATGCCAGAAATGAATGGCTTGGTTTTCCTAAGAGAACTCAGCCGAAAGTTCCCGAGTACGAGCGTTATCATGATAACGGCTTACGGTGGCGTTGAATCATACCTCGAAGCAATGAATTTAGGCGCTTACGAGTACCTTCATAAACCCGTACGGTTGGATGAGTTGCGTTCGGTCATGAATAAAATCTTTAACGGTAGGGCCGTCGCTCAGGTCTCTTGAAAACCTCGAGGAGGATGTCATGGACTTTAAAACTATTCTGTTTGCAACCGATTTTTCCGATGGTTCTGATTTTGCCTTTCAATCCGCTCTGTCTTTGGCACGTAAATTTGACAGTAAGCTCATCATTATTCATGTCATCAACGAACCCGTTGACTTACGGGGATTTTACGTCCCTCATATCTCTTTTGATAAACTCGAAGAAGAGATTGAACAAGGTGCTGAGAAATTGATGGATAAATTCTGCCGGACTCATATAAGTGGTTTCAATAATTTTGAATCTCATGTTGTTCCTGGAATTCCTTATGATGAGATCATCAAGAAGGCTGTTGAGTTCGAAGCGAACTTGATTGTTCTTGGAACCCATGGCCGAACTGGCCTTGATCATGTCCTTTTTGGTAGTACTGCAGAAAAAGTTGTCAGGAAGTCACCTGTTCCGGTTATGACTATACGCATCCATGATTAAAGTTGTGGGTCGTTATGATTTAAAAAAAAGGTAGCGGAAACGCTGCCTTTTTTGTTGTTTTGTGACTGTGTATAGCCTTGTCAAAAAAACTTTCGAAGAGTATCCTGCCTTTCTGAATGTGAACAGGGAGAGATGATTGATTATGCGTGAAAAACTTCTCGTTATTGATGATGAGCATATGATTCTTGAACTCACCTCGATGGTTCTGTCGAGTAAAGGGTTTGATGTGTCTATTGTCGATAACGCCACTGATGGCTACGAGATGATAGAGCGCGAGCAGCCTGCGTTGGTTCTGCTTGATTACATGATGCCAAAGGTCAATGGTCTTGATGCCTTGAAAGAAATCCGTGTTCGTTTCCCGGATACCTACGTCATTATGTTTACCGGCAAGGGAAGTGAGGAAGTTGCTGTCGAGTTAATGAAGGCCGGTGCTTCTGACTATATTCTCAAGCCTTTCAGCAATGCAAAACTCGTAGAACGCATAGAAAATTCCCTTCGTATGCGTTCTGTTGAATTGCATAATCGAGAGTTGGTTCAGGAAAAAGAACGTCTCCTGGAAGAAATTGAACGTTGGAATCATGAGCTTGAAGAGCGGGTTGAGCAAAAGTCGGTTGCACTTGAACAGGCACATCACGAAATTTTATTGACTGAGAAACTTGCTGCACTGGGTCACCTCTCTGCGGGAATGGCCCACGAAATTAGAAACCCTCTCAATTCAATCAGTCTCTTTGCTCAGGTGATCTCTTCAGGTTTGGAAGACGATCCGGAAATGAAGTCTTATTCCGAGAAAATCATTAACGAAGTGGAACGCATTGACGCGATTCTGGTTAAACTGCTTTCGACGAGTAAACGTTCCCCCTTCCAATTAAGTAATATTTATATCGACGAAATTATCGAACAGGGCTTGCTGCCCTTTATGGAACAGATCAATGCTCAGGGCGTGGTCCTGAGAACGGATTTGCAAGAGAAAACGCCTTCAATCCTCGCCGATGCTGATGAACTCGGGCAGGTTTTTTCCAACCTGTTTGCCAATGCCTTGTTTGAAATGAAAGAGGGCGGCACTCTCTCAGTGACTTTGGAAAGTGATGATCATGACGTTCTTGTGACCGTCAGTGATACCGGTGGCGGTATTCCCGAAGAGCATCTGAATAATATTTTTGACCCATTCTTCACCACCAAGGAACGAGGCACAGGGTTCGGTCTTTCGGTTGTGCTACGTATTGTTAAGACTTATGCGGGTCGCATTAATGTTATCAGTGATGTTCGAGGGACAACATTTCAGATACGGTTACCTCTGGCGTGATGACTGTTGCAAATAATCGGAAAATATAATGGCATTGTTACTCCGCGACTTGACTCTAGACGTTTCTGCCTGCGAACAGGATGTTCTTCTTGAGGCCGCTCGTTTTCTCAAGGTCGATTCAACCTCTCTGAAAAACTTCCGGATTGTAAGACGGTCCGTTGACGCTCGCAAAAAGAGTCGAATTCGTAAGGTTTATACCGTTGAATTCTGTTGTGCCAATGAGTCAGGTCTTTTGCAGGAAATCACCAATGGGCGTCTTACACAGATTCCGGTTGCCCCTGATTTGGTAGTCCCCAACGTTACTGCGAATCACCACGTGTTGGTCGTTGGTATGGGGCCTGCTGGTCTTTTTGCTGCAAAGCGACTTGCTGAGGCTGGCGTTCAGGTCACACTGATAGACAGGGGTCGGTCTGTAACGCATAGAGTGAAAGACGTAGAGAGCTTCTGGTCGTCAGGAACGTTTGATAGTGAGAGTAATGTTCAGTTCGGGGAGGGTGGTGCCGGAACTTTTTCCGATGGCAAGCTGACCACACGAATTAATCACCCGCAGAGACTTGCTGTGCTTGAGGCCTTGGTTGCTTGCGGAGCCCCCCAAGATATCTTGATTGAAGCACGGCCTCATGTTGGTACTGACCGTCTACGCAAAGTCGTCGTTAATTTTCGAGAGCATTTAGTTTCTCTCGGTGTTCAAGTCCGTTTTGAAACCTGTTTGACTGATCTTGACATTCGTAATGACCGGCTTGTCGGCGCTGTTCTTAACGGTGATGAGGAACTCGGCTGCGATTCTTTGATCCTTGCCCCTGGTCACAGTGCGCGTGATACCTACCTGATGCTTGATCGCAGAGGTGTCCAGCTTGACTCCAAAGGTTTTGCCGTTGGAGTGCGCGTTGAGCATCCTGTTGAATTGATTAACCAGATTCAGTACGGACGTTTTGCCGATCAACTACCAGCGGCAGATTATGCTCTCCGCTATAACGATGTTGACAGTGGACGAGGCGTTTATTCTTTCTGTATGTGCCCTGGCGGAGAGGTGATTAATGCTGCTTCGGAATCTGACGGCCTGGTGGTCAATGGCATGAGTCGTATGGCACGCAAGGGAGACTATTCCAACAGCGCTCTTGTGGTGACAGTCGGTCCCCAAGACTGGGGTGAGGATCGCCTTGGTGGTATGCTTTTCCAACAGCAATGGGAGCGAAAAGCTTTTCTGGCTGGAGGCTCTAATTTCATGGCTCCGGCTCAGAACATGATGTCCTTTGCCGGTATGGGGACAGGAGCAGTGATTTCCAGTTGTCGACCGGGCGTTGTCGAGACAGAACTGCGTGAAGTCCTCCCCGATTTCGTGTATCATGGCCTACGTAATGCTTTGCCGCATTTTAATAGGAAAATGAAAGGCTACCTGACATCGGAGGCCGTTTTGATCGGAGTGGAAACTCGAACGTCTGCACCGCTCAGAATTACCCGCAACGAGTCTGGCGAATCCGTCAGTCTTCCGGGCCTTTACCCGACCGGCGAAGGGGCAGGTTATGCTGGTGGGATCATGAGCGCAGCCCTCGATGGCTTGCGAGCTGCTGATCAGGTTATCCAATCAGCCATTTAATACAAAAGTAAACCAGGAGATCCTTTTGAAGAAGGTCTTTGTTAAAGATATTCAGGAACGAGATCTTGTTTCCTCACCCTTTTTGGTGAGAGATAAGATCATCGGTATGGCCAAAAATGGTCGTTCTTACATGACGCTCAAGTTGATGGATTGCACCGGTGAGGTTGAGGGTCGTGTCTGGGACCGGATCGATGAAATATCAGCCCTCTTTGAGAAAGATGACTTTATTCATGTTTCTGGCAAGGCCAGCGTCTACATGGGTAAAATGCAGTTGGTCGTTCAGGATTTAAAACCTCTGGAAGAAGCGTCCATCGTTCTTGCTGATTTTCTTCCTGTCTCCAGTAGGGCTATTGCAGAAATGCTTTCCGAACTCAACTCTTTGGTCGATGAGTTCACAGATCCCAACTTGAAAGCATTGATGCAAGCATTCCTTGATGACAAAGAGTTCATGGCTGGCTATACCCGCGCTCCCGCAGCCAAAGCTATGCACCATGTTTATCTTGGTGGGCTGCTTGAACACTCTTTGGCCGTAGCGGCTTTGGCAAAGGACATCAGCAAACGTTACCATGACATCAACTGCGACCTGTTGGTGGTTGGTGCCCTGTTACATGATGCAGGTAAGGTCGTCGAGTTACGTTACCAACGTTCCTTTGAATATACTGACGCCGGTAAACTTCTTGGGCACATTATGATTGGTGTCGAGCTCGTTGAGGAGAAATTGCGCTCTTTGACTGACTTTCCGCAAGAGTTGGCTATCCATGTCAAGCATCTACTCCTTTCACATCATGGTCAGTATGAATATGGCTCACCGAAAAGGCCGAAAACTCTCGAAGCAGTCATTCTGAACTTTATCGACGATCTGGACTCAAAGATCAATGGAGTCCGTACACATATTGATCGTGAACCGGATAGTGACTCTTCGTGGACTCAATATCATCGTTTGTATGATCGTTATTTTTTTAAAGGGACTGCAGCTGAACAGAGTGCTGAATCGGGAGACACCGTCTCCGTTGAAAAACAGTCCAGTGCTGCTAAGGAATCGTCTCTAAAGGGGCAATCACGACCACGTTTTAGTAATACCTTGGAAGAACAACTTAAAGCGAAAAAGCTCGATCTGTCAGGATCGGAGGGACAGGATAATAATAATGAATGATGGACTGTTGATACGTCAACTCAGTGTTGGCCCTTTACAGGTTAATTGTTTCCTTGTTGCCAGTGAGAAAACCCACGAGGCAATGGTTATTGACCCGGGCGAAGATGGTCCCAGAATTCTGGATTTGGCCAAAAAAGAAGGGCTTGAGATCAAGCAGGTTGTCAACACCCACGGGCATTTTGATCATATTGGGGCCAATCAGGTGGTGATAGATGCGACCGGCGCCGAGTTAATGTTGCACGAGGCCGACCTGCCGTTACTGCAAAACGCCCGTAATCATGCAAAAGCCTATGGCTTGACAGTGACTCCTTCTCCAGAACCGAACAAGTTTCTGGCCGAGGGAGATACTTTTACAGTGGGTGAGTTTTCTTTCTCTCTTTTTCATGTTCCTGGTCATTCTCCTGGGAGCATCTGTTTGTTGAGCGACGGCCACCTTTTTGTTGGTGACGTTCTGTTCGCTGGCTCTATAGGCCGGACGGATCTCCCCGGGGGGGATTTTGACGCTCTTGTCGAAGGTGTTCGCGAAAAGCTGTTCACCCTTCCTGACGAAACAATTGTTCATCCTGGCCATGGGCCGGATACCACGATCGGCCGCGAGCGTACAAAGAATCCTTTTGTTGGTGAAGGTGCTTAGCCGTTAGCTATTGTTGTCCTTGTTCTTTGTGTTTCAAGTCACTTTGGTCTGGAGTAGAAAATGCTGCAAGGGAAATGCGTTGTTCTAGGTGTAACCGGTGGCATCGCGGCCTACAAGTCTGCCGAGTTGTTACGATTGTTGGTCAAATCAGGTGCAGACGTTCACGTTGTAATGACTCAAAGCGCGCAGGAGTTCATCACGCCCCTGACCATGCAAACGCTTTCCGGCAATCCTGTACATTCGGAGCTTTTCAGTCTGCTCCAGGAGCAGGACATCGGTCATATCTCTCTTGCCGACCGTGCTGACCTGATTCTTGTTGCACCGGCAACAGCCAATCTCATCGGTAAAGTAGCCAACGGCATCGCTGATGATCTCCTGACCACAACCATCATGGCCAGTAAGGCGAAGATCCTCTTTGCTCCCGCTATGAACAGCAATATGTGGGAGAATCCACTCTATCAAGCGAATCAGGCCAAGCTTGAAACGCTTGGTTATCATTTTATTGAACCCGCTTATGGTGAACTGGCTTGTGGTTGGCAGGGGCAGGGCAAGTTGCCTGATCCACAGGATATTTTCGCCTCTGCCCAGTCGTTACTGGTCACTCAGGATCTTATAGGAAAAACAGTTCTGGTGACTGCCGGACCTACCCGTGAGGAGATCGACCCCATTCGTTTCCTCAGTAATTATTCGTCTGGAAAGATGGGCTACGCAATCGCTTCCGCGGCACGAAATCGTGGTGCCAAAGTGGTGCTGGTGTCCGGTCCTGTGAATCTGCCTGAACCAAAAGGCGTTGAGACTCATCAGGTTTCCAGCGCACAAGAGATGTACCAAACCGTTATGCTTCATGCTGAAACGGCGGATCTCATCATTAAGGCTGCTGCTGTCGCTGACTTCCGTCCGGTCGAACGCGGAGCTCAAAAAATGAAGAAGGGCCGTTCCGAAACGATGAGTGTAGAGTTGCAAAGGAACCCCGATATCCTCGCCGAATTAGGTGAAAATAAAGGGTCGCGTATTCTGATCGGTTTTGCCGCAGAAACGGAAGAGTTGCTAAAGCATGCCCGTGAGAAGTTGCAGAAGAAAAATCTTGATATGATCGTTGCCAACGATGTGACTCTGGATGGTGCAGGCTTCAATGGCGATACGAATATTGTACGCTTTTTGGCTGCTGATGGTTCTGTTGAAGATTTGCCTCAGATGTCAAAGGAAGCTGTCGCCGGGTTGCTGCTTGATCGTGCTGCTGCGCTGGTGTCCAAGTCGCAGACCTCAGCTTTCCGAGAGTAGAGTCAGCAAGTCATCAGGCTTGCAGATTCCTTCTTTAAGCCTGGTTTTGATGACGGCGAGCATTTCGTCCGCATCACTTTCTCGTAACTTGCCGTCAAGCCAGAGGGTGTTGAGGTTCTTACGTATCATATTGGCGGTGTTCAGTGCGCGTTCACCGGTTGGGTCGGCATTGCAGAAGGGGCTGTTGTTAATGTCCTGCAGGAAGCTGAGGGTGGCTTGATTGGTCATGCCGAGATATTCCTTCTGGTCTTCTTCAGTGATCGCCCACTTTGAAGTGTTGGCCAATGAACGCAACACTTTTTGATATTGCTGTAAGCGATTAAGCAGTAATAACGAGTTGAAGAGTTTTTTGTTCGTACCGAAGGAGAAAATGGTGTCGGCCAGAACTCCGCGCATCAGAGTGTCGTTGTCACTGAAGTCTTTCCGCCCGATGGACCGGGCCAGAGGCCAGACTTCTGGTGAGACGTGAGCTTCGAAGCGCAGTTCCCAATACGCATGTTTGAGAAGCACGGTATTATAGGTGCGAAGTAGCTTGAAGGGCACAAAATAGGAATGAGCCACGGTGTCGGCGGCAAGGTGACTGAGGTATCCGTAAGCACAAGCTTGATGGCTTTCCGTCTTGGCTTGCTCAAGGATCTCACGACCCATGCGCCATGAGTGACAGTGCTTCAGATAGTGGGTGTATTTTTTCCCCAGAGTGATGTCGGCACTGATGCAACCGTAGAGATAATCATTGGGAAATGCGGCCAACAGTGTTCTTAATGGGGCCGGAAGTTGAGCGAGGTTATCTAAAATCCAGGCGCCGGTTTGCAGGTGGACGCCGATACCCCAAGCCAGTACAGTGGATGGGAAGAGTAGTAGAAGGACACATGTGAGAATAACAGGAATCAACCATTTCATAGGATAAGTGTACCGTCCTTTGGTTGAATAATACACCTTCAAAGAGATTTGTCAGTCAAATATGCCAGAACAACTTACAAATGAAATTCGCGCGACCCTGGCTGCATGCCGAAGCCAACTCGAATACCTGGCTGACCTCGGGATCGAAAGCCAGAATGCCGCTGTATCTGTCGGGGCTCAATCGCAATCTAGCGACACCTCCGCGGCAACATTGGAAACCCTTGAGGCCATTTGTGCTGATTTGGGTGATTGTCAACGGTGCGGTCTCGCTTCATCAAGGACGAAATTGGTTTATGGTGTCGGCAATCCGAACGCACGTTTAGTTCTGGTTGGTGAGGCCCCTGAACATGATGACGACCTGCGTGGAGAGCCTTTCGTCGGCGAGGCGGGCCAACTGCTCGATAAAATCCTGATCGCTATGGGGATGCAACGTTCTGAGGTCTATCTCTGCAATGTTCTCAAGTGTCGCCCACCGAACAACCGTGACCCCTTGTCGGAAGAGATCTCAACATGCAAATCTTTTTTGTCACGTCAAATTGCGGCTATTCGTCCACAGGCTGTTATCGGACTCGGTCAATTTGCTGTGCAGGGTTTACTGAAGGAAAATACGCCAATCAGCCAACTAAGAGGCGAGTGGCAACGTTATCAGGGGATTCCTCTGATGCCGACCTACCACCCTGCTTACCTGCTGAGTCACCCTGAAGGTAAGCGAGATGTCTGGGAAGATATGAAGTCTGTTCTGCGTTTACTGCAAAGTGATGGCGACGGCTAATGAGTCGGGATCTCCCTCTACTGCAAGCAAAGCAGGTTAATGCCAGTCGGTCGAACGGCTCTGAAGGGCTCCAACCAGTCTTGCAAAATGTGACACTCGGGATCAACGCAGGTGAAATCCTCGCCATTGTTGGCCCCTCTGGTAGCGGGAAAAGCTCCTTGCTGAGATTGTTCAACCGCCTGCTTGAACCTGAGAGTGGAGACGTTTCCCTTGCAGGTGAGAATATCCAGAATCTCTCTCCGCCAAACTTGCGTTCCCGAATCCCCCTTGTCAGTCAGAAACCATTTCTTTTTACCGGAACTGTAAGAGATAATCTTCAGGCTCCGGCGAAATTACGACGTACCGATTTACCAGACCTGAACGATCCAGAGTTGCAAGCTCTACTGAAACTCTGCCAGGTCGACCCTGCCTGGCTTGATCGTGATGCCACAAAGTTATCTGTGGGGCAGCAGCAACGTGTTTGTCTGGCCCGTGCCATTGTCGGCCCTTGTCAGGCTTTACTTCTGGATGAACCGACCAGCGCTCTTGATCGTCCAACTGCCGATCAGATGGCACTGACCTTCCGTCAGCTAGCCAATGACAAAGGTTTGGCGATTGTTTTTGTGACTCATGATTTACGTCTTACAGCGAGATGTGCTGATCGTGTCGTTTTTCTCGAGAACGGGGCAATCGTTGAAGAGGGTAGTGCCCATCAACTATTGAATCATCCTGAAACACCTGCTGTGAAAGCGTTCCTTTCTTCTGAACTCGCAACAGATGAGGAGCCCTCGATATGAACACGACAATTATCGATCTCAGTCTGTGGGATTTGTTAACGGTATATAGCCTGTTGTTGATGAGCATTGGCTTGGCTCATTTGCTTAAAGCTGGACAAAGTAAGGATCTCTTCTGGTCCGGGCTTCGTATGTTTGTTCAATTGCTCGTTGTTGGGTATGTGCTTCACCTGATTTTTGCTCTTGCAACGCCTCTGCCGGTTTTGCTGATCATGATTGTTATGGTTGGCTTTGCCGTACAGACAATAGGTGCGCGCGTCCAGATCAAGATGCCGCATTTCTATCGGGTGGTTGGCCCTGCGATCCTGTTTGGTTGTGGTGGCATGACATTCTTTTTCTGCTCTCTGGTGATCGGTTTGGAGCCTTGGTACGACCCGCGTTATCTGATTCCCCTCGCCGGCATGATTATCGGAAATTCCATGACGGGCGCCAGTCTGGCCGTTGAGAGACTTGCTTCGGAGTTTCGTGAACGACGCGACGAGATAGAAACGGCTCTCTGCCTTGGAGGTACCATTCAGACAGTTTCCGAGACGGCTGTCAGCAGCGCCTTCCGGACCGCTCTGATCCCTTCTATTAACGCTATGGCGGCCATGGGTCTGGTTTTTCTGCCAGGGATGATGACGGGCCAGATTCTCTCTGGAACTGAGCCATTGATCGCTGTGAAATACCAGATTGCGATTATGTGCGTTATTACCGGCAGTGTCTCGATAACAACCTTCCTGATCTTGAAACTAGGTTATCGTGCCTATTTCACCCCCTACCAGAGCTTGCGTGAAGACTGATTTTTAAGGAGATGCGTCATGAGAAGAAGTGATAAAGCCTTGTCGGATGGTGCTGCTGTGCGACTTTTGAAGGAGGGTGAGTACGGTATCCTTTCGACGGTCAATAGCAACGGGCAACCTTATGGTGTGCCCTTGAATTATGCCCTTAAAAACGATCATCTTTACTTTCACTGTGCCTTAGACGGCCATAAACTCGACAACCTGATTGCCAACGAAAAGGTCTCTTTTTGTGTTGTTGGACAATCCAGGGTGGTGCCAGAAGATTTCACCTCCGAATTTGCAAGTGTGATTGTCACTGGGACGGCTGAAGTTGTTTATGGCGACGAAAAATTTGCAGGATTGATGAGTCTGGTGAAAAAGTATTCTGCGGATTTTGTCGAAGAGGGTCGAGCTTATATTGAAAAGCTGGATCACGAAACCACGGTTGTGAGGGTAGAGGTTGATTCGATGACGGGGAAAGTGAGTCCGGTATGATAAAGAGCTCTGTGGTGGCGAAAATCTATTGAAAAATTAAATTCCTGTCTCAAACTGGACCGATGTGGCTTGTCCTGTCATATCAGCAACTCTCGGGGCCCCTTCTTGTTGCCAATACTCCGTTTTCTCTGTCGCGCTAGATCCTTTTGGCTGGTAGACAAAAGACCCTCTGCTCAGAGCAAATCTCACTTCCCCCTCTGAACTCCCACCGGAAATGTCACAAGATGACGTACGTCAGGATGAATCCCGATCTTCTCCCCAGGTTGGTGGTCGCAATGACTCGGAACAAGAGCCTGAACCTTATCGCCACTTCTTAAAAGCAAGGTGTAGAGAATGTTTGCTCCGCGAAAGTTACGACGCAACACTTCCGCTTTCACCGGACTGTTGTCATCGTGAATAATATCTTCTGGTCTCACCAACAATTGCACCGCTGTTTCTACAGGTGTATCCGCAGCCATGATTCCATCGAGTAGACCAAGGCCGGTTTCTACCTGATTGTTGTCTCGAACGATTCCCTTGATCAAGGCACCTTCACCAACAAACTCTGCAATGCGCGGACTGACCGGCTGGTGATAGAGATTATGTGCCGTATCCCACTGCAGAATTTCGCCGTTATACATCACTCCAATACGGTCCGCGACCGCGAAGGCTTCGTTCTGGTTATGCGTCACGAAAAGTGCGGTAGAACCGTATTCTTTGAGAATGTCACGCACTTCCATGGAAAGGCGTTCCCTTAAGGTGACATCCAGGTTGGAGAAGGGCTCGTCCATCAACAGAAGATGAGGTTTTGGCGCCAGGGCACGAGCCAAAGCAACACGTTGCTGCTGACCACCAGAAATTTCATGTGGATATTTCGAATGCTCATTGTTAAGGCCAACCAGTTCCAGAGCCTCATTCACCTGACGAATGATGACTGTTTTTTCCTCACCTCTCAAGCCAAAGGCAACATTGTCAAAAATTGTCAGGTGTGGAAAGAGAGCATAGTCCTGAAAAACCATTCCAATCTTGCGTTTGGCGGGAGGGAGCAGGTAACCGCTTCTACTGACAGATGTGCCACTCAGAAAGATTTCCCCTTCCAGCAGTTGCTCAAATCCGGCAATGGTTCTAAGGACCGTTGTTTTGCCACATCCACTGGCGCCAAGCAGACAACCTATTTCCCCTTCCTGGAGAGTCAAGGAGAGGTCTTTGACGACCAGTTGATGACCATACGCCTGGGTGATTTGCCTTAGCTCAAGAACTATCTTGTTGTCAGACATCTTTGACTCCGCTCTTTAATAGTGACGCGTGCGCCCCTTACTTCAAAAAACAATCTTTAATCTCGGTCTGTTTGTCGCATCAGCAAAACGATCGGGATCAAACCGCTCAAGAGAAGTGTCAGTGCAGGTAGAGATGCACGTTCCCATTCCCCTTCGGACGTCAGTTCAAAGATTTTCACTGCCAGAGTGTCCCAACCGAATGGCCTGGTCATCAAGGTGATAGGCATCTCTTTCATGATATCGACGAAAGCCAATGTTAAAGCTGTGAAAATACCACCTCGCAACATCGGCAAATGAACTTTGGCGAGAAGTTTCATGCCGCGTAACCCCATCAATCGAGAAGCCTCATCGATGTTGTTTGTCACCCGGTTCATGGAACTGTCAATCGATTTGAAGCCGGCGGCCATAAAGCGAATGGTGTAAGCGACCAGCATGATCAGAATCGTTCCCTGTAATAGTTGTGGGATCTCGATGCCGAGCAGGTTGCGAGCCTGGTCAATGAGGACGTTGTCGAGCCATGCCAGCGGGATGAATATCCCAACAGCCAGAACTGTTCCAGGCAAAGCATAGCCAAGTGTCGCAATCCGTATAAGACTATGAGTCAAACGATCTTGATGTCGTCGTCCTGCATAGGCGAGGATCAGAGAGACGGCTGCGATGATTACAGCTCCGATCAGTCCTAACAAAAGAGAATGACCAAGCAGATCCAGATAGCGACTGTCGAATTCCTCATGAAAAACTTCAAGAGACCACTTCAGGA
>CBDUFN010000038.1:0-16670 GCA_965366475.1 uncultured bacterium
GCCTTGGTTTTGGTGGAGGCCCAGAAGGTGGTACTTTCCAGTACTTCTCCAATGGCATTGCTTCTCGCCTCTCCAAGATGCAAGCAGACCTCGAAGTTTCCAACATGGCCTCTGCCGGTTCAGTAGAAAACGCACGTCGCATCAACTCTGGTGAAATTGATTTTGGTATCGCATACTCAGGCGACACTTACCTGGCACGGAATGGCCGACTGACCAACGACACCAACAAATACCCCAACATCTACGCAATGGCATTCCTATACGGTGCCCCTGCCCACCTCATTGTTCTTGACGACAGCGGAATCAATAATGTTGCTGATCTTGCCGGCAAGCGTGTTGCTGTTGGCGGCGCAGGGTCCGGTGCGGCGGCGGCGGCTCAACGCTACTTTGGTGCCCTCGGCCTGTGGGACAAGATGGATGTTGAGTTTATCGGCTACAGCAAGGCCGCTGCGGCTATTGGTGATGGCCTGATCGATGCCATGTGGGTCTTTGCTGGCTTCCCGAACAGCTCGGTTATCCAGGCTGCGGCAAGCAACAAGATCAAGATCCTCTCCACATGGGAAGCAGGTACGAAAGGCGGAGCCTTCGAGCAATACCCCTTCTACGCACCAATCACCATCCCTAAAGGAACCTACAGTGGTGTTGACTATGATGTTCAATCATTCCAGGACTCAGCTCTTTGGGTTGCTAACAAGAACGTTGCTCCTGAGCATGTCTACAACGCGCTAGCAAACATTTACACTAAAGAAGGCCTCTCCTACATGGTTAAGGTTAAGAGTACTGCTAAAGCCATGTCGGTTAAAGGCGCTCTCACAGGTATCGTAACTCCAGTTCATGCAGGTGCTCAAAAATACTGGAAAGAGCAAGGACTTACCTTGACTCATGATCAAATGGGCATGTAAGAATACTACATTCCATGTCACTTCACGAAGCGGGGCCGCAAGGCCCCGCTTCTGCTCACTTTAGCTTTTAAAATCCGGACAAATTGAAGTCCACACCCTAAATCAGACAGGTAGTCAGTATGGCCGAAGAACTCCAAGAAGACCTAAAAGACCTCTCCCCTGAGGAGCAGGAAAAGCTTAAAAAATTAATGGAAAAAGACTCCAAGTCTTACCGTTCACCGACCGGACTCTTTAAGTGGCTGGTCGCTGTCCTCGGTGGAGGCATGGTGCTCTTCTATTTCTATACGGCCGGCCTAGCTGCCGTCGCGACCCAGTACCATCGAGGGGTCTATGTCTTTGTTACATTCGTGCTGGTTTTTTTGCTCTACCCTGCAGGCAAAACGCGAATGCGTGTCCCTCTTTCACTGACCATCGGAGCAATCATCTCCTGTGCCATTGCAGCATTCGGTGTCTTTGAAACGGTTGATGGCTTCCACGCTGAAATTACAAGTGGCAACATGGGGCTGATTGGCGCCATCGCCATTGGCGCTCTCATCATAGGCGCGGTTGCAACCATTGTTGACAACAAATTTATGACGAAATGGCCAGAGAACCCAACGTTAACAGACATCCTCTACGCCATAACATCTGTTGCTGTCGTCTACTACTGGATTCACGAATTCGAAGTCCTTAACTACCGAGCAGGAGCAGAGACTCATCTCGATGCCATGGTCAGTATCGTCGGCATCATCCTCTCTCTTGAAGTCTGTCGTCGTGTTTTGGGTTGGTCAATGACCTTTATCGGCATTGGCATGTTCCTTTATGGCTATCTTGGACCATATTTTCCGGACATTATTGCTCATCGCGGCTTTGGAATTGAACGTCTTTGTACAGCCCTTTATCTTACAACTAATGGGGTCTTCGGGGTCATGGCCAATGTTTTGGCGACCTACGTTATCCTTTTTATCTTTTTCGGAGCATTCCTACACAAATCTGGAGCCGGTAAATTTTTCATCGATTTCCCCTTGGCTCTAGCTGGCCGTAGTACCGGTGGCCCGGCAAAAGTTGCCGTTATCGCCTCAGCTTTTTTTGGTTCTGTTTCAGGAAGCGCCATCGCCAACACTGTGTCGACGGGCGCGTTTACTATTCCTCTTATGAAACGAGCTGGTTTTAAACCTCACGTTGCAGGCGCCATTGAACCTTCTGCGTCAATCGGTGGCATGTTTCTCCCACCAGTCATGGGTGCTGGTGGCTTCCTGATGGCCGAACTGACGGAGACGTCATACGCCTACATCATGATGATTGCCATCTTCCCTGCCCTGCTCTACTTCTTCTCAGTTTTCTGCATGATCCATTTTGAAGCAAAAAAACAAGGGCTCAAGGGGATTGAAGACGATGAGTTCCCTCACTGGAAAGAAGTTTTAAAGAAGCAGTGGTATTTTTCATTGCCTCTTGTGATAATCACTATTCTTATGATCATGGGTAAGTCGCCTGGCTTTGCAGCATTCTGGGCAACCATCACCTGCGTTGTCGTAAGTTGGGTTAAGAAAGAGACCCGAATGGGTCCAAAAGAGATATGGGAAGCGATCCTGACTGGTGCTAACAACACCTTGATTATCGGTGCGACGCTTGGTGTTATTGGCATTATTGTTGGCACGATCTCACTGACTGGAGTCGGCCTCAAATTCTCCGACATTATCATCTCTCTAGCCAATGGCAATTTGCTAGCAGCGATCTTCCTTGTTGCCCTCGCCTCACTTGTTCTCGGAATGGGAGTGCCGGTAACTGCGGCCTATCTTATTACTGCAGTATTGGCTGTTCCTCCCCTTATGGACATGGGCGTACCTTTACTCTGCGCTCACATGATCGTTTACTGGTTCAGTCAGGACTCGAACATTACACCGCCAGTCTGTGTAGCTGCCTACGCTGGAGCAGCAATAGCCGGGTCTGACCCATGGAAAACAGGCTGGACCGCCTTCAAATTCGCCAAACTGCTCTACGTTATGCCGATTTTGTTTGCGTTCACACCGGCAATTCTGTTCCAGCCGCACACGGCAAATGTCAAAGTTCCGACACTTGCCGATGACTTACCCTTTGCTTCGGTCATGTCTGTTGAAGTTAAAGAAGGTGGTACTTTTGTTGCTGGGGACACAGTGGTCACAATCATGGTTGGCGACGAAATTGTCGACATCAAAGCCGACCGTGGTGGCAACGTCAGTGAGGTGAAAACCTTTGTCGGAGGAATGGTCAACCCCGGCGAAACGATTATCGAAGCAGTTGACCCGGCGACGACATGGCAGACAATGTCTTCTTTCTGGTCCGCATTTCTGGGCACTATTGCTTTCTCTGCAACCACAATGATGTTCTGGTTCAGGCGCACCACGATTCCAGAATGGTTACTTTTGGCCACTGGCACTTTATTCCTCTACTGGCCGACACTGGTGTCTGATGGTATTGGCCTTGTTATGGTAGGCCTTGTAATTTTCATGCAGATCGCAAAAAACAAGAAAGAATTTGGTTCGGCCATCGCGCCAACTTGAACGAGAGAGATTTAACATGACACGACAAATCAACAATATTCTCTTTGCCACGGATTTTTCGGATTCATCGCAACAAGCAGCAGACTATGCTGTAACTTTGGCAAAATTGACTGGAGCAACGCTACATGTCCTGCACGTCATCAATGAACTGGACGAGCATCAGCGCGTCATGATTCCCAGAGAAGCATTTCTGATTCTTGAAAAAGAAGTTGAAGTGCAGGCGATTAAAGAATTGAAAAAGTTCTGTAAAGAACAAGCTGAGAGTTTGACGACAGTCACTTATGCCGTCGTCGGCGCTCCCTTCAGGAAAATCCTTGAGACCGGCGAGAAGATAAAAGCCGACCTCATTGTCATGGGAACTCATGGCCGTACGGGCATGGAGCATGTCATCGTAGGCAGCACGGCGGAACGAGTTGTCAGACGGTCAAAGATACCGGTACTCACAGTTCGCTGCGAAGACTAACCGTCTTAGAGCAAAAGAAAGGCGGAGCTAAATGCTCCGCCTTTCTTTATACATATAAGAGTTATCCTATTGAAGTGAACTTAAAAAACCTTCCAAACAACTTAAAATCAATAATAACAAAAAATAGAAGCTAAACCATTTCAGGCCTAATATCTGGCAAATTTAGAGTGAAACGCGTTCCCGTTTCAGGATGAGATTCAAAAGAAATATCTCCGGCAAGAAAACGCCCAAGCAACTTCATACTATAGGTACCAAGACCTCGTCCAGAACCCTTCGTAGAGAAATCCCGCTGAAAAATTCGTTGATGATATGCGCTAGGAATAAGTGCTGTGTTGTGCACCCAAAAGTTTAAACCTCCAGGCACTCGATCAACTCCAAGAGTTACCGCATCACCTGAAGGAGAGGCCTCCAGAGCGTTTTTAAGCATGTTTCCCAAGATTCTCCGTAACAAGGTTGCATCACTAATAAAAGACGTCTCTATTGCTGTATCAGCAATATGCATCATTCGGTTACGTGCTATTTCTTGCCCTTCGTAGAGATCAACGACATCCTTCAATACAACCTTGGTCGCCAAAACGTGATTATCGACTTTCAGCTCTCCCTTTTCTACAGCCAAAAGGACACGTTGGGCATCTATTTCATCAATAACTTTTTGTGATGCCATCTGAATACGACGACTGACCATCAACGGATCTACCTTTTCATCAATCTCCATGAGTTCTGCAAACCCTTGGATACTACCAACCAAATTGAGGATATCATGAAAAAATGTCCGTTCCAGGGCCAGGCGCCTACGCTCGTGGCTGATATCAGTACCCGCCAACACAACAAACTCTTCTCCCTGATACTTGAGAGGCGCGGACCAGACTCTTAGGGTTAAACTCTGAGCAAAAACTCCATCGGTTGGAGTCAATGTACATTCCTGAACATTTGCGACTCCTGACAAACCGGTAATAATAGCCCGAAGAGCCCCGCAAGTTTCACATGAATCGCCAGTACCACAACCTGCGGCAGACTCAAGGGCAACATGACAGGAGAGAACATCACCAGCCATCTGACCAACCAGATTTTCCGATTCAGGCCTATCGGCAAGTTGATAAAAAGCGCGATTGGCAAAGACTATCTGCCGAGAATCATTGAGGACAATAATCATTCCCGGCATCGCATCTAGAAGATGACGGGTCAGAAAAGCTTCTGCAAAAAAATCCGATTGGCGCTTTAGTTCATCAGGTGAAGAAAGCAAACAATTATTTACTGACGCCGAAGCTTGAGCTTGAGGGGGATGGGCCATGATTCAACCATTTACTCCATTTATGTCATTCAATAATAGTTCAAGGGTTTGGGAGAACAATTGTGATTTTTCTCAAACTGTTCACACCTCATCAAAGCAAGTACCAGCAATCAATGTAACTGGGGCCTCGAGGTAACTTTTCAAAGAATCTAGAAATTCCGCGGCATCAGCGCCATCAAGAATTCTGTGATCTGCAGAGAGAGTCACACGTACCATCGGAGCAACGACCAACTCCTCATGCTCATCCACAACCACTTCTCCCTTGACGGTACCTATAGCAAGAACAGCTGCTTGTGGTGGAGTGACAATCGCAGCAAAGGACTCGACCCCAAGCATCCCCATATTACTGACGGTAAAGGTGCCGTCCTCTTGATCGTCTTCAGAGAGGTGGCCTAGATGAGCCTTTTCGGCTAAGCTTTTTGCATGGGCACCAAGTTGTTTCAGGGAAAGCTTCTCAACATTCCTGATAACGGGATAAAACAAACCACCCTCCGTTGCCACGGCTATAGCAAGATTAATCTCACTCTGTTCAACCGCTTCTCCATCAATCCAATGACTGTTAACCCAAGGATGTTCCTTCAAGGCCTCCGAAGTTGCTGCCAGAATGAAGTCGTTGATCGTTATGCCAAGGTCTTTACGGAAACGAATGATATCCGTCATATCAACAGCAATGGTGACGAAGAAGTGAGGTTTATTCTGCCAACTATCGACCATCTTGCGTTCTATCAGTCGACGGATACGCACAGTTTTTTTTTCGTTCGAAACAAGTTCCTTATCAGAAAGTGTTTTATTCTCTTTACTCGACATGGCAAAAATCCTTTCAGGCAAACAGGTCTTCATGGCAGTCGCAACCAGTCCATGCAGAACAAAAATGTAACAATGTCATTTTTATAACTATTGTAAAGGAGGTTTCTAAGAATTACGACAACAAAGATTTCAACCTTGGAGACAAAAAGGCAGGCAAGTCAAGAGGCAACTTCTTGGGCAACAATGAACCTGGATGATACGGAGGTTGTAAAATTAGTATAGTGAAGAGTGTGCTTCTAATTTAGAAACAAAAAAGCCCAGAGCATTCGCTCCAGGCTTTATTATTATGAAAATGTCTTTCGGTCATCCCAGGAAGACATTGTGATTACGAGCACGGTTTGCAAGAATCGTCGGATCAACGACCTCGCCACAGGAGCAACATTTCCACGCATCAAAAGCGCGAACAAAATCATAATATTTCTCTGCGTACATACGGCCTTTGCACTTGGGACATTTCATTGTATAGCCTCCTCAATTTTTCAATTATAAATACGTCATGTACTTCTTTAGTATTTAGTTAAGAGGTATTACACAAGACGTGCCAACATCAAACAATCAGACATGAACCTGCCAGAGCCAAAACAGGAAAGTTGGAATTACACGGCAAAACAACAACTTACATCTCTTCAAACAACCCCTTCCAAGCTTCAATTCTTTTATTCCCAATCCCCTTTACCCTTTGCAAGTTTTTCAGAGTCTTAAATTCGCCATTTTTTTGACGATTATTTTCAATCCTTTCGGCAAGGACATCACCGACACCTGGTAGAAACGTCCAATCTACACGACTCATACGATCTGGATGTAAGGGTAGGGCTAATGCGACACGATGACTAGCTGGCATCCAACCTCTGCGAAGAAGGCTAATTTTTCGATCTTTTTTAACAAGCTCAAGCAACTCACCGGATTGAAAAGTGCGGAACGAACCTGAATCACCCGGAAATTCTTCAGCTAGAGACGGGATCGCCATTTTAATGACGCCAATTATGGACAAATCGTCATTAAATTGAATAATTCCGGAGAGGCCATCCTCCCCAGCCAACTCTATATAAGAAAAACTTCTTTCTAAAGGTAAAAAAGCCGGGAGAGCTTCCGTTGTGGAAGCCTCCCGGCTTAAAATTACGCCAAAGAGAATAAACACCGCCAGCACAACTAACACTGACGGGGGTTGAGAAAAGGGCTTAACCGGCATAATCTCGCATCAACTTATACTGCAAGGCATCAACAAGGGCATGATATGAAGCATCAATAATATTATCACTGACACCAACGGTACCCCATCGTGAAGTTTTATCGCCAGACTCGATTAAAACACGGGTTACAGATGCAGTCCCCTTTCCCGCAGGAAGAACACGAACTTTGTAGTCGAGAAGTTTAGTTTCTTTCAGCTGAGGATAAAACTGCTCCAGGGCCTTGCGCAAAGCATGGTCAAGCGCATTGACCGGTCCGTTGCCTTCTGCTGCGGTATGTTCGATACGCCCACCAACCTTGATCTGTATTGTGGCCTCCGAAGTCGGCATTTCATCCTCGTGGCGCTTGGTATCAATAACCCTGAAACCAATGACTGAGAAAAAGTTGCGCAACTCACCCATAGCACGACGCATCAACAACTCAAAAGAAGCTTCGGCACCTTCAAACTGAAAGCCCTGGTTTTCAAGATTCTTTATATCTTCAAGGATCTCCAGGGTCACAGGGTCCTTGCTGTCCAAATTGATATTAAACTGCTCAGCCTTGGCCAGGATGTTAGCTCGCCCAGAAAGGTCAGAGACAAGTACACGTGTGGTATTGCCAACTTTTTCAGGACGCAGATGCTCATACGTTTCGGGGTGACGTTGGATAGCAGAAACATGCACACCACCTTTATGAGCGAAAGCAGAGTTTCCGACGTAAGGTTGATGCTTGTTAGGCACAAGATTGGCAAGTTCGTAGATATAGCGTGAGGTGATACGCAAGTCTCGTAACTGCTCATCCGTGACACAATCGTGTCCCATCTTCAACTTCAAAGCCGGGATAATGGAGCAAAGGTTAGCATTGCCACAACGCTCGCCAAAGCCGTTGATCGTTCCCTGAACGTGAACTACTCCCTGTTCAACTGCAATCAGAGAGTTTGCGACGGCACACTCACTGTCATTATGAGCATGAATACCGAGCGGTGTATTGCTAGCTTCTTTTACCTTCTTAATAATGGCAGACACCTCGTAAGGCATTGAGCCACCATTCGTGTCGCAAAGGACAATACAATCAACACCTGCCTGCTGTGCGGCTTCCAGAGTTTTAATAGCGTATTCAGGATTCGCCTTGTAACCATCGAAGAAATGTTCAGCATCGTAAACCACTTCCGGAACATTTGTTTTCAAGTACGCCAAGGAGTCGTAAATCAATTCGAGATTCTCTTCTAGGCTGATACGCAATGCTTCACGGACGTGGAAGTCCCAGGTTTTACCGAAGATAGTAACCGTATCGGGCTCAGCCTGAACAAGGGTTTGAATGTTGTTATCTTTATCCGGAGTTGTTTTCGCACGTCGAGTTGAACCGAAGGCTGAAATTTTGGCATGGCTGAGTTTTATTTTTTTAACGTCTTCAAAAAAGGTAATATCCTTGGGGTTGGAACCGGGCCACCCTCCTTCGATATAATCAATACCCAACTCATCCAGCTTCTGCGCGATGCGAATTTTATCTGCGACCAAAAAAGAGACATCTTCAGCCTGAGTTCCATCACGCAAGGTCGTATCGTACAAAAACACTTTACTCATCATCTACTCCCGCTCATCTGTTCAGAAGGGTCAGCACAATTCCTGAGACACTTGCCCTTTATCCAACCCAAAGGCCGCGTGCAGAACACGCACCGCAAGCTCGGTATACTTGTCGTCAATAACACAAGACACCTTGATCTCACTGGTTGAAATCATCTGGATATTAACCCCCTCTGCAGAGAGAGTTTCAAACATCTGACTTGCAATACCAGAGTGAGAACGCATTCCCACTCCGACGATCGACACCTTGGCAATCGATTCGTTGCTTTGAACACCGGCGGCTCCAATCTTTGCAGCCGTGTCCTCAACAATCTTGAGAGCCTTCTTAAAGTCAGAACGAGGCACAGTGAAGGTCATGTCAGTCGAGCCCTCATTGGAAACATTCTGAATAATCATATCCACCGTAATATTTGCCGCAGAGAGAGGCGAGAATATTTGCGCCGCAACTCCGGGTTCATCCGGTACTCGCATCACAGAAATTTTCGCTTCATCTTTATTATATGTAACACCTGAAACCAGAACGGTCTCCATATCTGCATCCTCCTTCATCACCAAAGTTCCTTGATTACTATTCAGACTGGAACGTACGTGGACGACGACATCGTATTTTTTAGCGAACTCAACAGAGCGAATCTGCAAAATCTTTGACCCGAGAGAAGCCATTTCCAGCATTTCATCATAAGAGACCTTTTCAATCTTCGAGGCCTCGGGGACGATACGTGGATCTGTGGTATAAACGCCATCAACATCGGTTAATATTTCACAGACATCAGCCTTTAATGCGGCAGCAACAGCGACAGCGGACGTATCGGAACCACCACGGCCAAGCGTCGTGATATTGTTGTCACGATCTATCCCTTGAAACCCTGCGACAATAACGATTGTGCCATTGTGCAGATCTTCACGAATATTGGTGTCCTGAATCTCTTCGATGCGCGCCTTGGTTGAAGAACTGTCAGTATAAATCGGAACCTGCCAACCGAGATAACTCTTTGCCTTGTATCCCATGGACTGCAGAGCCATTGACAATAGAGAGATGGAAACCTGCTCTCCTGCAGCGACCAGAACATCATATTCACGTTCGCTCGGGAACTCACACATTTCCTCTGCCAGAGCAACCAACTTGTTGGTTTCACCAGCCATAGCCGAGACCACGACAACCATATCGTTGCCCTCGTCATAGGTTCGTGCAACCCGCTTGGCTACATTCTGAATCTTCTCGACAGACCCTACGGAGGTACCACCATATTTTTGAACCACCAGTGCCATCTGCGGTTAATCCTTCCCGGTAGCCTTCATCACTGAAAGCTCACCTCTAAATTAAGATAGACCCCTTAAGGAGTCAGTTGCCTTTAATAACAGTATTTCTGCTGATCGTCAAAGCTTTTCACGTGGTCTCATACAGGTTTACTGGACAGATGCCACCTCTCAGCAATTTGCCGTAAAACTTCTTCTCCTTGATGATCAAACGCTTCAAAACACAGTTTGCGTTGATGCTCCGTGACATGATCAATCGATATCACCATAGAGGCCGAAAGAGCTTCAGTCATACGATCGGCCCACTCGACAAGAGTCAACCCATCCCCCTCGGCAAACTCATCATAGCCAAGATCAGCCAAGTCATCGACCCGAGCAAGCCTGTAGAGATCAAAATGATAAAGGGGGAATCGGCCGAAATGAATATTCAATAGCGTATAGGTTGGACTGGTTACAGGAGAATCTTCAGGAACGCCGAGACCGCTGGCGACTCCTTGCGAAAAGCAGGTTTTCCCAGCACCCAGGTCGCCATTTAGGAGAACGACTAATCCGGCAACTGCATGTTCCCCAAAGAGTCGCCCCAGACTTCGGGTCTCATCTGCACTACCGGTATCAACCTGCCAATGCTGCAAGGTTACATCCCCATACTACGAATAACATCCAGTCGAGCAACAACTCCAACCATGCGCTCTTCTTCCATAACCGGCAACAGATGAACCTTATGATCCACCATCAAGCTTGCTACAGTTGAGACCGGGGTCTCTGAAGTACAGGTCACAACATCTTTCGCGCAAATTTCTCCAACCTTTCGCGCAGTCACCTTGCGGACGGCTTCCGTAAACTTCTTTGGACTCTCCAGATAAATAACCCAATCGAAGAGTGAAATCACTGTAGGAATATGTAAAGGTTTATCTTGTTCAACCAGATCCGTCTGGGTCACCATTCCGACAAGCAAGCCATCGTCATCGACAACAGGCATAGCATTAACCTTATGGTCGACAAACAATTTTGCCAGAGTCTTAATCTCAGTATCCTGATGAACGGTATGAATATTCACCGTCATGATCTCGCCAGCAGTTAACATATTAAATCTCCCTCAGCATAGCCTGCCTTGCAGCAGGAATTTCTCTCATAACGTCGGTCGCCAATAAACCAGCCTCGCCAAATTCTCCTAACAAACGATCTGCGGCAAGTCCATGCAGGTAAGCACCAAGGGTTGCCGCATCAAAAGCGGTCAGACCTTGAGCAAGCAAACTACCAATCACACCGGTGAGGACATCACCCATACCACCAATCGCCATACCGACATGACCAGTGGTGTTAATACATACACGCCCATCAGGTGCTGCAATCAAAGTTCGAGCTCCTTTAAGGAGAAGAACGACTCCGTGCTCCATTGCAAAGTTACGTGCCACATTAAAGCGATCCGCTTGAATCGCTTCAACAGACAACCCCGTCAACCGAGACATTTCACCAGGATGAGGAGTCAACACCACCTGGCGAGAAAATTGTTTCTGCAGCAGAGAGATATTCATGCTCAAGACATTCAAAGCATCCGCATCAATAACAACCGGCAGAGACGTTTCCTGAATCAATCGATCAATAAGGCTACAGACTTCATGACCAGTGCCAAGCCCGGGACCGACAGCCAGAGCCTCTTTCCCGGTAGCCAAAGCGGCTAAAGCATCAAAAGCCTGCAGACTGACTTCACCCTCTGATTCAGGCAGAGGAAGGGTCATCACCTCTATGGCGCGGGCTGCGACACTCGGGTGGACACTCTCAGGACAAGCCAAAGACACCAAACCGGCACCAGTGCGCAAACCGGACTCGGCAGTCATTACTGCAGCACCAGATTTCCCTAGGGAACCAGCCAGCACCATAAGATGGCCAAAGGTTCCCTTATGGCCATCAGAGCTGCGCAGTGGTAACAGACGACACGCTTCTACTGCGTCAATCAACAGACAATCCGCTGGGATGTCTTTTTCTACAACTGCAGGGATGCCAATATCGATTACAACCAAAGCGCCAACACATTCAGCACCGGGATAACTCACCAATCCGATTTTCGGATAAGCAAAGGTGACTGTCATGATGGCATTAACAACGCCCCCAAGAATTCGACCATTTGAAGCATCTATCCCCGAGGGGATATCAACGGCAACAACAGGTGTCGCCTGACTGTTTATCAGTTCAATTGCGCAGAGATAGAGGCCTTTTAACTCTTTAGTAAGTCCCGTGCCGAATAAGGCATCAACAAAAACTGTAAACTCACTACTTTCGGCCAGGATCGTCTTTAGTTGTTCTTCATTGGTGACAAAACAGATATCCCCACCACACTTTTCAAGAGCTGCAAGGTTGACCTTTGCATCACCCACAACAGAATCACGTTCAGCAAGGACGAGTGTTTGTACGTGCCAACCATTGTTGAGCAGGTGCCTGGCGACAACATAACCATCTCCACCGTTATTTCCCTTACCTGCAAAAACAAGTGCACGTGGAGTTGTGCCAAAGGAAAACTTTTTGAGAATCTCCTCGGCGACGCCGCGGCCAGCATTCTCCATCAAGACAACTCCGGGGATACCGATATCCTCAATCGTATGTCGATCAACAGCCTGCATCTGTCTTGATGTCAAAACTTTCATAGTCGTTCCAAAATCACAGTAGCAACAGCATAGTCACCATCATGGCTATAGGACAAGTGTACCACTTCAACCTGCTTTTCTGCGGCAATCTCACCAGCACGCCCTGACAGTTGCAGGTCGGGGCGACCTAAGGCATCAGGGACAACCTCCATATCATGCCAACTTATCCCCTCACACCAACCAAGACCAAAAGCCTTTAGGCAAGACTCCTTAGCAGCAAAGCGAGCGGCCAGATGCGGAGCAGGGTCTTTTTTAGACATTGCATACTCACGCTCGCCAAGGGTAAAAAGCCGCCCCAAAAGGGCGGTCTTTTTCTTTAAAACAAAGATCCGGAAGCGTTCAATTCTAGCCAGATCTGTCCCCAAACCGACAATCGCCATAATCAGCTTCCGTGCACCATCTCTGCCATCTCTCGTACAGCTCTGTCCAAACCAACCAGAACCGCCCGTGAAATGATACTATGGCCAATATTGTACTCCTCAACGCCACCCAGCGCGAGCACTGGCCTGATATTTTGATAGTTGAGTCCATGACCAGCATTCACCCCAAGACCAAGCTTCTTTCCAGCCTTGATCGCAGCTTCAATCTTGGCCAACTCTGAAGCCTGTTCTTTTCCCTTGCTGTCGCAATAGCTACCAGTATGAATTTCAACAAAATCGGCCTTGACCCGTGTGGACGCCTTCAACTGCTCAAGATCTGGATCAACAAACAAGCTGACAATGATTCCTGCTTGATGCAGGAGCTCAATATGCCGCGCTAATTTGTCCTTGTGCTTAACGACATCAAGTCCTCCTTCAGTGGTCAGCTCTTGTCTTTTCTCCGGGACAAGGGTCACATAATCAGGAACAACTTTCATGGCGATGGCTACCATTTCATCAGTTGAAGCCATCTCAAGGTTTAAATGTGTTTGTACCGTACGTCGCAGCAACATCACATCACGATCCTGTATGTGACGGCGATCCTCACGAAGGTGCACGGTGATGCCATCAGCACCGGCCAACTCTGCCATTGCTGCTGCAGTAACCGGATCGGGGTCGGTCCCACCTCGGGCTTGACGGATCGTGGCAATATGATCGACGTTAACTCCCAACTTGGCCATATTACGCTCCTGTCGTTCCTTCACCAATCTGGACTTCTACCAGTTTAGCAATTTCGTTAGCCATATCTGTAATTTCCGCCTGATCCTGGCCTTCGAGCATTATCCTCATCAGTGGCTCGGTCCCTGAATAACGAATCAGAACACGACCTGTGTTGCCAAGTCGTTGTTCAACATCTTTAATCAGTTTATCGATTTCGGGTAAATCCTTGATGGCGCGACGCTCTTTCACACGAACGTTAACCAGAACTTGAGGTAAAGCGGTCATCACTGAAGCAAGTTCTGAAAGCGGTTTTCCACTTTGTTGTAGTATCGCCAAGACCTGCAGGGCAGAGAGCATACCGTCACCGGTTGTATTATGATCCAGGAACACCATGTGCCCCGACTGCTCGCCACCAAAGCGATAGCCATTACGACGCATTTCCTCAACGACGTAACGATCACCAACATCCGTTTTTACAACCTTGCCACCTGCTTGGCGCATAGCAATATCCAGCCCCATATTCGACATCACTGTCCCAACGACAGTGTTCTGAGGAAGAGCATTGCGCTTAATCATGTCAATCCCACAAATCGCCATAATGTGGTCTCCGTCAACCTCGTCACCATTTTCATCAACAAAAATGCAACGATCAGCATCACCGTCGAGAGCAATGCCAAGGTCTGCACCATGCTCTTTAACGGCGGCAGAGATCACCTCTGGATAGGTAGAACCACAACCGGCATTGATATTGGTCCCATCAGGTTTAATACCATAGGGAAAAACTTCTGCACCCAACTCTTCCAGCACAGAGGGCGCCACTCGATAGGCCGCACCGTGCGCGCAATCCAAAACTATTTTCAAGCCGGTCAGGTCAAGTTCTCTTGGAAAGGTCTGTTTCAAGAAGACAATATAGCGACCTACGGCATCATCAACGCGAAAAGCTTTTCCTACTTCTTCTGCAGTCGGACGCAATGAATCAATCCGGTCTGAAAAGACTAGATCTTCAATTTGCAATTCGAGTTCATCGGGAAGTTTAAAGCCATCACGGGCAAAAAACTTGATTCCATTATCCTGATAATCGTTATGAGAGGCGGAGATCACGACTCCTGCATCAGCACGCATCGAAGCGGTAATAAACGCAATTCCCGGAGTTGGCAAAGGACCAACGAGAAGGACATCGACACCCATGGAACAGATCCCTGCTGCCAGGGCATTTTCAATCATATAGCCAGACAGACGTGTATCTTTACCAATGACAATTCGACTACGCCGATCGTTATGTTTAAAAACATAAGCTGCTGCGCGGCCAAGTTGCATAGCGACTTCAGTTGTCATCGGATGCATATTGGCAACGCCACGCACCCCATCTGTTCCAAAAAGTTGCTTACTCATTATTGTTATTCTTTCCCCTTTGCATTGGTAGTTTCAGTTGAACTTTCTACAGGTAGTGGTGGAACATAATCAGGATCTGTTTGCAGAACAACCTGAACCTCTACGGTCTTCGTGTTCTTTAGATCCGTGTAGTTTCCTATATAGCTGATAGCAACGGCTTGAGAAAAGCTTTCTTGAACATTGGTGAGGTCAATGCCCTCTGTTACAACCTCGGAAACCCCTTTGAGTTCACTTTCAGCGCCAGAGACAGAAACCTTACCAGGAACACTTTTTGAGGAGGTAACAATGAAACCAACGGCAGGTTTACCTGTTAAAACAACACGGACAGGAACCTCGCGCTCTCGAACCCTTTCGAGTTTAACGTCCACATAGGAAGGAGAAATACGGGTAATTTTCAAACCACTCGGGATATTCAGGCTTTCCTCAAGACGCTTAAAGGAGGTGACTCCAGCCGAAAGACCTTCCAAATCAACCGCAAGGCTAATATCCCCGGGACTTAAGTTAACCTGCAAAGCCCGTGGTCCACTGATCCTGATTGCAACAGAGGTGGGCACTTCACTGGCAATCATCAGTTCCTCAGGGAGATTTTCATATTCGAGAGGTACGATATGGTTAACTTCCATGCGGCTTTCTCCCATGACAAAGAACCAAAGGACGAGAGCAAACGCCAAGGAGACTAATTTAAGCAGCCAGTTCTCTAAAATTTTTTCAATCATATTCAACTCTTCTTGCCACGCTGACGGCGCGGTTCAAGCAGGCGCTTGAGGACTTTCTTCAAGGTACTCACTTCAAGATCGCGAGTGATATTACCTCCAACAACCACTGAAATCCTGCCCGTTTCTTCAGAAACAACAATAACGACGGCATCAACCAATTCGGTCAAACCAATAGCGGCGCGATGACGTGTTCCAAATCGTGGGCTAACATCAGGATTTTGAGTTAAAGGAAGAAAACAACCGGCCCGGGTAATTCGACCACGTTGAATAATGACCGCACCGTCGTGTATAGGAGCAGCAATATTGAAGATTGAATGGATCAGGTCGCTGGAGGGCTTCGCATCCAACTCAACGCCAACCTCAAGGAAATCGTTGATACCGGTTTCACGTTCTATAACAATCAAAGCACCCAGATTTTTCTGGGCAAGAACGACACAACTTTTACACAGCTCATCGATAACACGGGTCTCTTCACGAAACGAGAGGTCTGCAAAAAATGGATTACGCCCAACGTGAATCAAAGCCCGACGAATATCGTGTTGAAAAAGGACAACGATAACAAGGATGATCGAGGAGAGGAAATTATTGAGAATCCAGTTGAGAGTGTAAAGACCGCCAACCTGAGAAGCCACGTAAATGATCAAGAGAACGGCCAGACCAACCAACATCTGTACAGCCCGAGTCCCTTTAATAAGGAGGATGATCCGGTAAATAACGAAAGCAACGAGCAGGATGTCGAGCAGATCCAGAAGCCACCGGAAATTTGACAACATCTCGAACATCCCAAAGCCCTTCAGTTAAAAGGTCCTGTCAACGATTTGACCATTCTGCGCCATTGCAAACAGCCTGTGC
>CBDUFN010000039.1:0-16478 GCA_965366475.1 uncultured bacterium
CTCTCCAGACGGATGCTTAAAGGAGAGTCGATCGAAGCGATGACCGATCTGCGCGGAACAGCCTATTTAAGCAAAGAGGCCCCCGAAGACGCGATCATTTTACCCACTTTCGAAGACGTCAGCACAAGCACGGATGCTTACAACAAAGCGTTTAAAATAGCTGCGCAGGAAAAGAACCCTCTCAGCGGCAAAGCCCTCTCACAAGCACATGGCAACCGTATCGTTGTCATTAACCCACCGACCACACCTATGAATGAGAGTCAGCTCGATCGTATCTACGCGCTACCTTTCACCAAGTTGCCACATCCTGCTTACCAGGAGCCGGTCCCGGCCTATAATCAGATCAAGTTCTCCATCACCAGTCATCGCGGCTGCTGTGGCGGCTGTGCTTTCTGTGCCATTACACATCATCAAGGCAAAACGATTCAGTCGCGCTCCAAGCAATCGGTACAAGAGGAACTTGATCGCCTAAGCCGGCACCCGGACTTTCGTGGCACCATCACCGATGTCGGTGGTCCAACCGCCAATATGTACGGAATGCGCTGCAACAACCCAAAGGAGCAGGCGTCTTGTCGTCGTGAAAGCTGCCTCTATCCACAGATTTGTAAAAATCTCGACACCCGAGATGAGCGCGCGGTCGATTTATTAAGAACATTGCGAAAACACCCGGCGGTCAAACATCTCTTTGTCGCTTCGGGAATCCGCTTCGACTTACTCAATCGTCAACCCGATTATTTTGCCGACCTGATCAAGCATCATGTTGGCGGCCTGCTCAAAGTTGCACCTGAATCAACCAGTTCAAAAGTTACCAAAGTCATGCAAAAACCGGGGCCAAAGGTTTTTGAACAATTTCTGCAACGCTTTCGGGAACAAAGCATCAAGTTGGACAAGAAGCAGTCTGTTGTACCTTACTTCATCAGCTCACACCCTGGCTGCACGCTCAATGATATGATTGATGTCGCGCTCTTCCTCAAAAAACACAATCTTCGCGTTGAGCAAGTTCAGGAGTTCACACCGACGCCAGGAAGTTTGGCAACCTGCATCTACCACACCGGTCGCGACCCGTTTAGTGGAGAATTGATCCATGTTCCGCTCAACATCAATGAGCGCCGTCAACAAAAAGCCTTACTTCTCTGGCATCTCCCTGAAAATCGCAAAGATGTTATTGCCGCCCTCAGACAATGCAACCGTGACGATTTGATCGGTCAACTGACAAACAGTCAGGGGCCTGTTATTAAGAAGGCTGCCAGACCAGAACGAAAAAAAATCGGTCGACCGAAAAGAAGGTGACTCTGGAATGACTCGAAGCGTAACATTCCTATCGTCTTGCATTTACAGTTGATGTCGTTATGATAATCAGCACCACCCAACATTGAACTGACAAGAGGTTCGCTATGCAACGCCTACTTGATGAAATTGAAGCCAGAGTTGTCGGCTGTCTGGTTGAAAAAGACCTGGCAACACCAGAATACTACCCGCTCACTCTCAATGCCCTGACCAACGCCTGCAACCAAAAATCGAACCGCGAGCCGGTGATGCTTTTGGAAGATACAGACGTGGTGCGCGCGCTTGATAGTCTGCGTCAGAAGCAAATGGCACATCAGTCTGCAGAAGGTGTACGTGCAGCCAAGTATTGCCACAACCTGGAAAGTGTTTTAGATCTGGACCCGGAAGACCTGGCTCTTCTTGCGGAGTTGCTCTTGCGTGGGCCACAAACCGTTGGTGAGCTTCGAAACCGGGCTGAGCGTATGCACCCGGTCGGGGACCTGCATGCAGTTGAAGAATTACTACAGAACCTCATGGAGCGAGAAGAACCATTAGTGATTCGCCTGCCACGTCAACCAGGACGCAAGGAACATCGCTTTGCACACCTTTTATCCGGAGCCCCAGAGATTGAGGAGGAGGCCTGTCTTCCTTCTGAACCTGCCAGAATAAAAGTTGCTGCTGAGAATGACCGCATCACCAAGTTAGAAGAGGAGATGGTCTCTCTACGTACTGAGCTTGAAGAGCTCCGCAGCCAACTGAAAACCTTTCAGGCACAGTTTGAATAACCAGTCTGATGCCTTCACTTGCTGTTCTTTACGACCATCAAGCAGGACAATGGTTACGCTTTAGCCATCCTGTCGAAGAGATCGAAATTCACCACTTGGGTGAGGTTCTCCCTGCTCTGCAAAAGATTGAACAGAGAGTTGATCAAGAGGGCCTTTACGCGGCAGGATTTGTCAGCTATGAAGCGGCCTCAGCATTCGATGAGGCACTGCAAACCTATCCAGCAACAGACTTTCCCTTATTGCGTTTCGGGCTCTTCGCTTCTGTAGAACAAATCGAATTGCCTCCACCGATTCAATCTTCAGGAATACATGATTGGCAGTCACAAGAAACCACTGACTCTTTTGCCGACAAGATAGCAGTCATTAAAGACGCGATTGCACGAGGGGAAACCTACCAGGTTAACTTAACCTTTCCTCTCTCAAGCCAGTTCGATAGTGATCCGTGGACTTTCTTTCTACAGCTGGTTCAAGGTCAAAAAGCCTGCGGTGCCGGTTTTCTGCAAAGTGACCGTTGGGCGATCTGTTCCGTCTCACCTGAGCTGTTCTTCATTCGCAAAAAAGACCAACTCATCATGCGACCAATGAAAGGAACCGCAGCACGTGGCCGAACAACCGCAGAAGACCAACAACAAGCCAATGAGTTAGAAGCATCAGCAAAAAATCGAGCTGAGAACATCATGATTCTCGATATGGTGCGCAATGACCTTGGCCGCCTTGCTCGCCCCGGAGAGGTCCAGGCAGAAAAAATCTGTACCCTTGAAAAATATCCAACCGTCTGGCAGTTGACTTCAACTGCGACAGCGCACACAGAAGCCTCCCTCCCAGAGATTTTTAAAGCACTCTTCCCGTGCGCTTCAATCACCGGTGCCCCTAAAGCTCAAACAATGAAAATAATCACTGCAATCGAAGATGAGCCGCGAAATATCTACACAGGAAGTTTCGGCTGGGTCGCACCCAACAAGCAGGCGCAATTCAATGTTGCAATTAGAACCGCATTGATCAATCGGAAAAAGAAATGCGCCAGCTATGGCATTGGTGCCGGCATCACTTGGGACTCAGAGTGTGCCGATGAATACCAGGAGTGCCTCGACAAAGCGGCGGTGCTGAACCCATCACGTTCTGAATTAGCCTTAATCGAAACCATACGCTGGACTCCCGGTAAAGGATATTTCCTCCTTGCGGAACATATGATCCGCCTTCAGGACTCAGCAGATTACTTCGATTTTCCCTGCTCGGCTGATAAGATTGATGCCTACTTGGAAGCGTTGGCAACAAGCTTCCCTGCGGAACCTCAACGAGTCCGGCTTTTACTTCACAAAGATGGCCACCTGAAAGGAACCGCCTCATCGATACCTGACACGCCCTCAACTTCGTTTATGAAGTTAGCTCTGGCAAAAAACCCCATCGATTCACGCAGCATCCTGCTCTATCACAAGACGACGCAACGACAAATCTATGAAACCTGCCTTGCAGAGGCAGGCGATTCAGATGAAGTCATACTCTGGAATGAACGGGGTGAAGTCACTGAATGTTGCACAGCAAACTTGGTCGTAGAGCGTTCAGGACAGCTATTGACGCCACCACTAACGTCAGGACTCTTGCCAGGAACCTACCGCGCATACCTGTTGAAGCGCGGTATTCTAACAGAACAGATTCTCACCATAGAGGACTTACAAAGCAGCCCAACGATCTACCTTATCAATGCGCTGCGCAAGTGGCGGAAAGCCATATTTTGATAAACCACTACAGAAACAAGAACCTCAGCACCTAACCTGAAACATAATCATTTGCCATAAAAAAACGGGCCCCTCATCAACATGTGGGACCCGTCTTAACAATTTACATAAAGACCTTAGCCTTTCGAGACATTGGAGGCCTGTAGACCTTTTGGACCATCTTCAACGTCAAATGTAACGCGTTCACCTTCTGCCAAGGATTTGAAACCATCCCCTTGAATCGTGGAAAAGTGCACAAAAACATCAGGCCCATCATTCTGAGTAATAAACCCAAACCCCTTCGCATCATTAAACCATTTCACTGTTCCTTCAGCCATTTCTACTTCTCCTTCGTTTTGCCCAAGCACTTGAGCTTTGTTTTGGTTGTGCTCGCAAAACAACCTTTATTAGCAAACACAAACTTATATAGATTTTCCTATTAAACCAAAGTCAAAACCAATTGCAAGTTCCACACGATTCTTTTATGAGAAATCATTTGTCTTGACCACGGTATAAATTAATTGTGAATTAGCTTGCTTTATCTTTGAATTCAACACACAGAAAAGTTTATATTGACGTCCGTTAGCCCACGTTATGATGAGGTTCTCTAGATTTAACAGTGACGGATTTATCATTGAAACAACATGACCTTTTAGAACAGTTCACACAGAAATGGATCACGCAGTATCGTGCCTCTGGAAAAGAGATTCACTGTCGTGACGGCTGTTCCGGTTGTTGTCATCTAGCCGTTCATGCTACCTATCCGGAAGCAGCGATAGTCGCGAAGCAGTTGTCTGAAACACAAGCCCAAAAGTTAGCGGTCTATATAGAGCGATTGAAATCAGCTCTGCCACAATGGACCGGCTTGAAAAGTTATTTAAAAAACCATAAAAAGGAGCTCGGCCCCTGCCCGTTTCTCTGCAAAGAAGGCTCCTGTGCGATATATGCTATGAGACCGCTTTCCTGCAGAGCTCTGCTATCGACACGACCGGCAGCCTGGTGTAAAGTCGATTTTTCTGAACTTGACAGTTGGGACAAGCAAGCCTATGAAAGCAGTCTTGACCGACACGTGGTCACCTGGCCCACACACTACGTTGCCGCGGTTCAAAGTTTCGGACAAGAACTCGAGAGTTCCCTCCTTGAATCGATGCAAGATTCAAAGGGTTGGAATCTCTCAGGAAATTTTGCTGCAATGATCTGGCTTGAGCAGACGGACCAACTGGGTGACTCTAGGTTAACAGCAGAAGAGTTTCATAGTATTCTGGCTCATAATAATCTGAACAGTTCTTTGCTCTTCAATTTTTCAACAAAGGCTTAGAAACTTCATGTTTGAACTCCACCCACAACTTGTACAAGACACACTCACGGTTGGTGATTTCCCCCTCTGTCGCCTCCTGTTGGTAAACGATGCCAACTACCCCTGGTTTATTCTGGTGCCACGCCGTACCGAAATCAGGGAGATTTTCGAACTTGAACAACAGGACCAAAGGCAACTGCTCAAGGAATCTTCGCAACTGTCGCGCGTTCTCAACAAGCTTTTTCAGGCCGACAAACTCAACATTGCAGCGCTTGGAAATATGGTGCCACAACTACACATCCATCATATTGTCCGTTACCAAACAGACCAAGCCTGGCCCAAGCCGGTCTGGGGCCTTTTCCCGGCAACGCCATATCAGGAAAGAGCAATACAAGAGACTTGCGCAAACCTTGTTGAGCACCTGGTCGATTTTACTCCTAACAATGACAGCATTCTCGCTCCACGAGTCTGCTGAACAGATATTGAGAACTCACAAACCATCATGAATATTGCTGACCCGAAATACCTGGAGCACCTTCGCGACCTCCCCTCAGGCTACCTACTCGACCTGCTCGCAGATAATGAGGATATGGATAAAGAATCCGTTTTCTGGGTTCTTCTGGAGCGTGGTTTTGCTCGTGAAGAGATCGATCGCAAACTTCTGCGCAGAAAAAATTCGCGTTGGCCGCGACCTTATATCCTCTGGTCTGCAGCTCGTTGGATCACACTTCTAAACACCTTGATCGTTTGCTATTTCAATCTTTCGGGTTTCTACGAGCTCGTGCACGGTGAACACGCTTTCAAAGGTGCTCTCATATCTCTCACCATTGGTTGTATCCTCTTTGGCTTTATCGTTGGCTTCAAATTGACAACCTACACTTACCAGGGAGGGCAATCACTCATTCAATGTGGATTTCCCGTTCCGGTTGGTAGCGTTGATCTAAAAACAGGAAAAGAGGTCCTTCTTAATAAAGTAAACATGCTTCTGAATATGGGCATTAACGCCATTGTTGGAGTCAGCCTGACCCTCTTTCCACTGATTTTCATTTACATGATAATGGATTAAGCCTCTTAGACTGCCTATAGCTGACTCCCTTAATAAAAAGTTCCCCCGAAGGATCGCGGGCCTTGATTAGAGTTCTCTATTGAGAGAGTATTAATAAGATGCTATCTTCTTGGAAAGCTCCTTTACGAGGACAGGTTCAATGCGTTTTTCATTCATACTCTTACTGCTGTTAACCTGTTTCGTTATGCAGACAGGTTGCAAGGAACCAGAGCCGGTTCGTATCGGATTTCTCGGCGAACTGACCACGCGTGCGGCAGGGCTCAGCATCAGTGGGCGCGATGGTTTTCTTCTGGCCGTAGAAGAAAGCAATGCTAGCGGCGGCGTGCAAGGCAGAACTGTCGAGGTTCTGATTCAGGATACCCGGATGCACAAAGAAACCGCTCTACAGGCGGTGCGCAACCTTGTTGAATACAACGTCTCCGCAATTATAGGACCGATGACCAGCCAAACAGCCGTAGCCGTTGTTCCAACGATCAACCGAGAAAAAATTCCTCTCATCAGCCCCACCTCCAGTACGAACAAATTGAATGGCCTTGATGATTATTTTTTCAGAGTCTATTACACCAACGCTCAAGCTGCGAGATTACTTGCAGAGGAGTTGTCGACAAAGAAAAACATTCACCGGATAGCAACCATCTACGACCTTAGTAATAGTGCTTATACGGAAGACTGGATCAAACATTTTCAGAAATCCATAGAGAAGGATGGCGATTCAGAAGTTATTCGCATCCCCTTCGACCTCCGTTCAGATACTCTTTTTCGTGATCTGGCAACAGAGACAAAAGAAGCTCAACCCGAAGGGATACTCATCCTTGCCAACGCCATCGATACGGCCATGATCTGCCAACAACTTGCGAAGGTTAATGTTGACCTTCCACGTTTTGCAACGGGTTGGTCCTATTCCGATGATCTGCTTCAATTTGGTGGCAAGAGCGTTGAAGGGCTATCTCTTATTCAAAGTGCTGACTTTCAAGATCCAAGTTCTAAGATCCAAACCTTTATTGCGGCATATCAGAAGAGATTTAAATCTGAACCAAACTTTCCAGCACTGCATGCCTACGATGCAACCAAAATGCTTCTCAGAGTACTAGAGGAAACCACAAACCCCGAAAGAATCCGTGAAAGGCTTTTGAAACTGGAGAATTTTTCAGGACTTCAGGCAGATTTATCCTTCGATCGTTATGGTGACCTCAAATATCCCCGTCTTCATCTTGCACAAATCAAGAACGGTCAGTTTATCAAAGTGGATTAAATCACGACGATTTCTCCTACCACCTGTAGTTCCATTCAAAAGCTTTTATTCTTTCTGAAGCTTCGCACACTCCTCGATGCATACCGTTCAAAAACTGTCTTACTCCTCAGTGCGAAAATGAAGGAGCCACCACGCCCTGTGACAAAAATGTGAGAAGCATTTGTTAGCATGATATTTATACGTTTTACTTATAAGTGGTGAGGATGCATGTTCCAATACTTTAAGATCATCATGATGACTGCAACACTCATCGCCTTAACAACGGTGGGCTCGGTCGCAACCAGCACAGTGGAGCAAGCAGAACTAGAAAGCCAGGCCAGGAGTTTCTTAAACCTCCTCGATTTGGGACAAAAAGACGAAGCTTGGGATGCGATGTCTCCAATGTTTCAGACTCTCAACGACCCTTTCCGATGGAAAAGGCGCCAACAGGCAATCCGTTCCACTTATGGCAATCTCTCCTCTCGAGACATTCATCGCATTTCTTATCGACAGACCTACGCCCTGTCTCCTGATGGGGACTATGTGATTATACAATTCAAGTCAAGCTACCAGAATAAAGTCGAAACGCGGGAAACCGTGGTTCTCGACTGCAGAACCTCTGCTGCGTGCTCGATACGGGAATATATTATCCAATAGTCCCCCCCTGTTTCAAAAGACGGCCTCGCTTCACAACTGCAATAAGATAATTTTGCAAAAAGTTGACAGCGCCCTAATGAGCAGGTAATAAAAAGCTTTCGTTAATCAACTCGGGAGGTATGTCACAGTGATTAAAATTGATTTTGAAAAAATGGGTGGGCTGATCCCCGCAATTATTCAGGACCATGAAAGTGGTGAAGTATTGATGGTCGCGTTTATGGACGAGAAAACTCTCGCCAATACACAGCGTGATGGAAAAACCTGGTTTTACAGTCGAACTCGCAACAAATACTGGATGAAAGGTGAAGAGTCCGGGAACACTCAAGACGTCGTGGAAATTCTGACTGACTGTGATGCTGATACTGTCGTCATCAAGGTCAAGCAGAATGGCCCAGCCGCCTGTCACACCGGCAACCGCAGTTGCTTCTACGTACGCTGGGAAAACGACCAGTGGGTAGAGCACTCAAATCCACTTTTTGACCCGGCCGAAGTTTACAAAAAGAAATAGTCGTTCTTACAACCGCAGGCCTTTTTCTCCTTATTAATTTTAAACCCCTAACTGACAGTATGCAGCTCATAGACTGTAACTGTTTTGAGGTTTGACATGGCCAATGAACTCAAATTCGGAATTCCGAAAGGAAGCCTGGAAGACGCAACAATAGAGCTCTTTGCAAAAGCCGGTTGGAAGATAAAAACATCGTCACGCAGCTACTTTCCCACGAGTGATGACGACGATTTAAAATGCAGTCTGGTCAGACCGCAGGAGATGGCCAAGATTCTTGAACGTGGCAAACTAGAGGTCGGTATCGCTGGCCGAGACTGGGTCAGAGAAAACGATTCTGACGTTATCGAAATCGGCGAAATGGTCTACTCCAAAGTTTCACGGCGACCGGCACATTGGGTTCTTGTGGTGGGTCCAGACTCCGAAGTGCAAAAGCCCGAAGATCTCGCTGGTTCCACGATCTCAACAGAGTTGGTCGGTTTTACAAAACGCTACTTTGCCGAGCGCAACATCCCTGTGGACGTTGAGTTTTCATGGGGCGCAACCGAGGCAAAAATCCTCACAGGATTGTGTGACGCAATTGTCGAGGTGACTGAAACCGGGTCAACGATTAAGGCCAACAACCTGAGAATTGTTTGTGAGTTGATGGAATCAGTACCCGTATTGATCGCAAACAAAAACGCTTGGGAGGATCCTTGGAAAAGAGCTAAAATCGAGAGAATTCACACCATGTTACAGTCGGCGTTGCGTGCAGAAGGCATGGTTGGCATAAAAATGAACGCTCCTGGTGACAAGGTTGAAGAGATCAGTCAGCTTCTACCGAGCCTCAACCGTCCGACGATTGCGCACCTTTACCAGTCGGACTGGGTCTCGATTGAAACAATCATGCAGGAATCAGCCGTGCGCAAAATAGTTCCCGAGTTAATGGAACTGGGCGCAGAAGATATTGTGGAATACTCGCTCAACAAGATCATTTAAGGTCGCAGTTTAATAACAGATTAAGAGAAGGCCTTGCTTCTGCAAATGCTTTTTGAGACAATTGTGAGCAAGGATGTGTATAATCTGCCGCAGATTGATAGCGACTAACACTTTTAAGAAGAGCCGAGTTTAACGATCATGACGATTCAGGTAGAATTAATAGACGGAACTTTATGTAGAGTGGTTCCTAAAGGGTTAAACCTGCTTCTCAATCGTGAGTTGGTAAAACGTTTTCGTCGCTCTTGCGGTTGGGCAATCATAGGCCAGGATCCCGTTCGTTACGCCAATAGCAGGAGCACATATAATGGCCCGGATCGCCGCATAGCTGTATGACTTGCCAGTCGACGATTAAGCTTTATAAAAGAGGTGGACACAACGTAATGTGTCCACCTCTTTTTGCATATATAGGCTGAGAGCCAAGGCAAGCGAACAGATTCTTACTTGCGCGATCAACTCATTGTGATTAGACTGTGCAAATCTCACCGAGAAGGAAAAAACGTCTTGGCTAAAACTCTTTCACAGAAATCATCCTACCGACTCTTCCTATGGGGAATGGTCCTGATCCCCTTTGCCATTGTGTCAGACGCCGTTCTCGACTCCGTTCTCTTCGGCGACGAAACGATAATGGAACAACTGTTCTCACCCACCTATCACGAAGTAGCGATCCGTCTCCTCTTCAGCACATTCATTCTTGCGGGCATCTATCTCGGGATACATTATCTCGCCAATACTGCACAAAAAGAATTGTCGTTACACCGACAAAATCAGGATCTGGGTTTTGCTAAACAGGATACCGAAGAATTTCATGAGAACCTGTCGAGACAACTTCGCCACACTTCTGCGGCACTGGCCACCAACATTGAACTTATGGAAACCCAGTGCGGCCAAGACTTTGACGAAAGAATGCGTTTTTTCATGCAGAGCATTCACAACTCAAGTGACAAACTCAACGAACAACTGGACATCAATCAAGCCTTGTCAGAACTAGCCTGCGGCGAGCCTCGTCGCGAGAAGTGCAAATTCGACAAACTGGCCCAAGAGGTTGTTGAGGAGTTGCAAAGCATCAACCCAGACAGACAGATTGAATTCCACATTCAGCCCTGGATCATCGACTGGTGTGATCTAAAAATGATGCGACTTGTCATCTACAACCTCTTCTCCAATTCCATGAATTTTATTCCTCACTCACGACAGGGGCGGATTGACTTTGGCATGTTCAACCGGAACACCAAAAAAGTCTTTTTCGTCCGGGATAACGGTACGGGCTACAACAATGCACAAGCAAAAAGGCTCTTCGACGTGTTTCGCGACAGCTCTCTCGATGCAGACCTTCCTAAAGATTCAATAAATCTTGCAAACGCCAAACGAATCATCAATAGACATGGCGGGCAAATTTGGGCAGAAGGCACAGAAGATGCCGGTGGAACAATTTTCTTCACCTGCAACACACCTCAATAGTCGCAGCCTGACAGAATCTGGACATAAACATCAAGACAGGCTAGCCCCTTGAATCAACTGAATACCAGGAGGTTGTCATGTCACATTCCAAAACAACAAAAACCCAACATAGCTGTTCCAGTTGTAACGCAATCTGGAAAAAGCAGGGCACCACAAATTGTTGGAGCGACCCTGACAACAAACCTGCAACACCGGCCTATTGCCCTTCGGAACCCCACGCAGAAGCGATTTACGATTCATTTCAGAAGTATCAGGGAAATGATGAAGATGCCCGTTTAGCAAAAGTAGCCGCCAAGGTCGAAGGGCTTTGTTATCAGCCTGTACCTGGCTCCGATGCTGTCAACGCACGCTGGACACGTATTGAAGATACCCTCGCCCTGGCAAAGCTGATGGGCTACAAAAAAATCGGTATCGCAACGTGTATTGGACTCCTCGAAGAGTGCGATCGATTGGTCCATATTCTTCGGGCCCAAGGTATGGAACCCTTTTCTGCCTGCTGCAAGGCCGGCAGTATCGATAAATTGGAGCTCAACCTAAAAGAAGAGGACAAAGTCAGACCGGGGACCTTTGAACCGGCGTGCAACCCGATCGCTCAAGCTCGCATTTTGAATGACGAGGGCATGGAGATGAACATCATCGTAGGTCTGTGTGTTGGCCACGATATGCTCTTCAATAAATACTCAGACGCGCCAGTTACAACATTGATCGTTAAGGACCGTGTTACAGGACACAACCCTGTCGCGGTGCTATATGGACAGAACTTTTACTACAAACGACTTCAGAAGCAGCCGGTTCTAAGCGATGAAGAGATTGCTGAGCATCAATCCGATTGCTAAAATTTCAAGGATAGCTACGGTATGATTAAAGGGGACGGAATAAATCCGCCCCCTTTTTATTATCTTCGAATCGAAACTTTTCAACATTAAACAATCAGGACGGTCGACCCAGTCGTTTTTCTCGCTTCAAGATCACGATGAGCCTGTGCCGCTTCACTTAAAGGGTAGCTCTGATTGACTTCTATCTTCACCTCTCCAGACTCAACAACCGAGAAGAGATCTGCAGCGTTAGCCAATAAATCATCACGCGCAGCCGTGTACGTCATTAAGGTTGGTCGAGTCAGGAAGAGAGAGCCCTTTGCAGCCAACACACCAGGATCGAAAGGAGCCACCGGACCGGAGGCCTGTCCGAAACTGGCCAAGAGCCCGAGAGGACGTAAACAATCGAGAGACTTCATAAACGTGTCCCCACCGACCGAATCATACACAACCGGAACACCCTCGCCATCGGTAAGTTCTCGAACCCTGGTGACCCAATCTTCCTCTTGATAGAGCAGGGGGAAATCGCAACCATGCGCCTTGGCAAGCGCCGCCTTCTCAACACTGCCAACCGTGCCTATCACCGTGGCACCAAGAGCTTTGGCCCACTGACAAGCAATCAAGCCGACGCCGCCTGCAGCTGCATGAAAAAGAATCGTGTCACCCGGCTTAACATGAAACGTGCTGCGGAGCAGATACTGAACTGTCATACCTTGTAACATCATTCCGGCAGCTTGCTGATCACTGATTGATTCCGGCAAAGGGACCAAACGATGCGCCGGGATCAAACGCTCTTCAGCGTAGGCTCCAGGGGGCAATCCAGCGTAAGCGACACGATCTCCAGGGAACAAATCGTCAACGCCCTCACCTGTAGAAACCACAACTCCGGCACCTTCCATCCCTGGCGTTGCCGGCAACTCTCCTAAAGGATAAAGCCCGCTGCGGTGATAGATATCAATAAAGTTCAGCCCAACCGCGCTCTGACGCAAATGAACTTCACCAGGACCAGGAGAATCAATTTCTATATCTTCCCAACGCATCACTTCTGGACCACCAGTTTCATACAAACGAATTGCTTTAATCATCACAGACCTCTCTATCAGACTTTTCGTTTAATCTATTTTCTTAAGTCACATCGAGCTTCAGCCTTAAAGTTAGCATCCGCGAAGCTATCGTCAAGCTGATGAAGGGAGTCAACTCACTGGAAACATTGTTATGCGTGCATTGACAACGACTCACTTTCGGGCATAGTTAAGGTCTGTGCATTGACAGTTTATCGTGGAATGTCTGAAATTTTCAGGCAGAGAAATCTATGCTGTAAAACACGAAGGAGGAGAAAAGATGAAACAAACGAAGCGTTTTCTGAAGTTGTCTACCAGCCTATTGGTCCTCGTCGCATTTCTCGGGCTGACGGCCTGTGGAGAGCAACAGCAGGCACCCAAAGCAGAAGTTGCTAAAGTTGAGAAAAAAACCATTGTCTGGAAGCTGGCTCAAACATGGGGAACCGGTTTCCCCATCTTCGGTGATGCCGTCATCAAAATGGCTGACATGGTCAAGACCATGTCCAATGGTGAGCTGGAAATTCGGATCGATTCATCCAACAAACACAAAGCAGCGTTCGGTATCCTCGACATGGTTAAAGCCGGCCAGTACGAAATGGGCCATTCAGCCTCCTACTACTGGAAAGGCAAGGATGCCAACACCATGTTCTTCACCACCATGCCCTTCGGTATGATTGCCCCCGAGCAATATGGTTGGTTCTATTACGGTGGCGGCATGGAGTTGATGAAGCAGGTTTATGACAAGCACGGCGTCTACGCCTTCCCGGGCGGCAACACCAGCAACCAGATGGGTGGATGGTTTCGCAAAGAGATCAACACTCTCGACGACTTCAACGGCCTGAAAATGCGCATTCCTGGTTTTGCCGGTGAAGTTCTCTCCAAACTTGGTGTCGTTGTCACCAATATCGCCCCAGGCGAGCTCTATACAGCGCTAGATCGTGGCACGATCGACGCCCTCGAGTGGGTCGGCCCCTCTCTCGATTTGAATATGGGCTTCCAGAAGATCGCCCCTTACTACTATACGGGTTGGCATGAGCCTGCAACCGAGCTACAGTTCATGGTCAATCAGGAAAAGTTTGATGGGCTACCAAAGCATCTGCAGGAAATTCTGACCATTGCGATGCAATTTGCCGCATACGACATGTACGCGCGCTCTTATCATGAAAGCGCAGTCAACTGGGCGTCGATTGAAAAAGAGTATCCCGAGGTTAAGATTCGCACCTTCTCCCCGGAAATTATTTCTGCCATGAAGAAGGTCAATGACGAACTCCTGGACGCAAGTGCAGAAGCTGACCCTAAATTCAAAGAGATCCTCGAAGCTCAGAGGGCTTACATGAAAATGGCTCGCAAATGGACAGCAATTTCCGACTATGCTTACCTTAAAGACAACCTCGAATAGGCTGGATCAAGCTCCCGGTTTTGACCGGGAGCTTTGTTTAAACGACAAGGAACTCTATGCTTCTGAAAATGGAAAAAATCTTTGACCGCTTTTCCAACGTGATGGGCTGGATCGCCGGTTTTCTGAACCTGGTCATGCTGGTCAATGTCTTCTACGATTCCATCATGCGTTATTTCTTCAACTCAGGTTCAATCGCTCTGCAGGAAATGGAATGGCACCTGTTCTCGGTGGTCTTCCTGTTCGGCATGGCCTACACACTTAAGGAGGATGGACACGTCCGAGTCGACATCCTTTACGATCATTTCTCACCCCGTTGGAAAGCCATTGTCAATATCGGCGGGGCTCTGTTGTTTCTCATCCCTCTGAGCCTACTGATCATCGAAGGATCATTCTGGTACGTGAATGAATCCTTTGCCTCCGGCGAGATCAGTGGTGATCCGGGAGGCTTGAGCTATCGGTGGTTGATCAAGTCGGTAATACCGGCCTCCTTTATCTTTCTGGTCATCTCCGCCATAGGGTTTGTGCTTCACAACATCAATATTTTCCGAGGGGTCGAAGCGCCCCCGGTACATACCATCGAAGACAAGGCAATTCTGTAACACTGGCAAAAAGCCAAAAACAGATCGTTATTGATTTCGCGATACTCGGTGCCCTGCAGGCGCCCCTTTATTTAAAAAGAATGGGAATGCATCTGACATGATCGGTCTCATAATGTTTATTACAGCCCTTGCAATGTTGCTTCTGGGCTTTCCGGTGGCGTTCACATTCGGTGGCGTTGCAGTTTTTTTTGGTCTACTGGCCGAAGGAACGCAAATTTTTTCCCTGATGCCTCACCGCATCTGGTCGATCATGAACAACACCATTCTCATGGCGATCCCGCTTTTCATCTTCATGGGGATTGTCTTACAGAAATCTCGCTTGGCCGAGCGATTGCTCGAATCAATGGGTTTCTTGTTCGGTGAGATTCGCGGCGGCATAGCCATTTCAACAGTACTGGTAGGCGCGCTGCTTGCAGCATCCACTGGGGTAGTCGGAGCCAGCGTGGTCGCCATGGGAGTTATTTCCCTGCCGGTCATGCTAAAGCACAACTACGACAAACGCCTTGCCACCGGGTCAATCTGTGCCGCAGGCACTTTGGGTCAGATCATTCCGCCATCAATCGTCCTGATTATCCTCGGAGATGTCTTCCAGGAACCGGTCGGTGATCTTTTCAAAGCAGCACTCTGGCCGGGGTTGTCGCTAGTCGCCTTCTACGTCGCCTACATTGTCATCATCACCATTTTCAAAAAAGATCTGGCGCCACCTGTCCGGCTTGAAGCATCATCCGGCAGCAAAATGCAACAGATCGGTCAGGCCCTCAAAGCGATCGTACCTCCGTTGGTTTTGATCATCCTCGTACTCGGTTCTATCCTGACCGGGGTAGCAACACCGACCGAATCATCTTCGGTGGGCGGCATTGGCGCTATCATCCTTGCCCTCCTTTATCAGCAATTCTCGTTCCGTATGCTCTGGGATAGCTCTCTTGAGACAATCAAGATCAGCTCCATGGTCTTCGCCATCCTGATCGGTGCTACCGCCTTCTCAATGGTCTTCACCTACACAGGTGGAGATTGGGTCGTTGAACAGTTCATGATGAACCTCCCTGGAGAAAAATGGGGCTTCATCATTCTATCCATGTTGCTCATCATGGTTCTCGGCTTTTTTATCGACTTTGTAGAAATCTCATACATTATCGTACCGATTCTGGCCCCGATCGCTGCCAACCTTGGTATCAATCCGATCTGGTACGCCATCCTTGTTGCGATGAATCTGCAAACGTCATTTTTAACGCCACCTTTCGGCTTCAGTCTATTCTACCTGAAGGGCGTCGCCCCCCCCGAAGTTCGAACCATGGATATCTATTACGGGGTTGTGCCCTTTATCATTTTGCAAGCGATCGTACTCGGTATTCTGGTCATCTATCCAGAGTGGTTCGGGTTCGCAGCACACTAGCCAAAGATGAATATTCTGGGTATCGACATAGGCGGATCAGGCATTAGAGCGGCTCCAGTCAATCCTGTTGACGGCACTCTGACCGCGGACAAACTTCGCATTGCAACACCACAGCCTGCCACCCCGGAGGCCATTGCCGAAGCCGTCACCAAAATGACCCAGCACTTCAACTGGACGGGGAAGATCGGTTGTGGTCTTCCGGCAGCTATCCGCAAGGGTGTCGCATGTACCGCAGCAAACATCGATCAAAGTTGGA
>CBDUFN010000040.1:0-16418 GCA_965366475.1 uncultured bacterium
GAAAGAAGGTTACACATGAGCCAAGTTGTCTTTTTTTCAATGTTTACTCCTTAAATTTGAACAAATAAAAAAAATTGCATTTTTTCAAAATAAGCTAAATACCGGTGAGCAAACAGATAATCTTAAGATAAGATGACATCTAAAAAAGCTCGCACTGTTCACTTCTTTCATCAGGATTATTTTTCAAAGGACCAACTATTTTCCCGTCCCAATCTGCAATTTTTTTTAGTAGGGGGTTAAATGCTAACTTGTCACGCTCTAAGATTATATTAGCCGAGTCACCATCATGCAGATTGGAGGCCATGCCGACATAGATCCCATTTTTTAAAAGTTCGTAAGCAAGAGACTGAACATCTGGCCCATAATAACCAGTGAAGCTACCAAGGTTTGCCAAGAACAAACAAAGCTCTGGAAACTCAGGACAAGGCACGTCTGTGAAGGGCACTTGAAGCTCCTGGTGTAAACTCTGAGAGGTGCGTGAGGCGAAGGGCCAAACTTTCCTAAAAAAGTTTTTTGTTTTTTTATAGTTTTCTTCGTTTTTTGTCCCTAGTACCACGTTCAACCGAGTTAACCTTTCATAAAAATATTTAGATCTTTCTGGATGTGCAACAAGAGGAATAAAGCCCTTACGAATGATCAGTTCTAACCCCGCCTGAACACACTTATGACTAGCTTCTTGGGGTGCCTCACAAAGAACAAGCTTTGTCGGGCCAAGGGGGAGGAAGTTGTCTGCATAGTCGGGAAGATATTCATCAAGGGAATATTCGGTCCCCGGCCATAGTTCAAGATGGATATCTGCATTATCCAGATCGGCCTGTAACATTAAAGTCGCTTCCTTCACGCGTTGTGGCGACAGTTCGTAACAACCCTTGATGCAGTGAGGGGTACAGCAAACAGTTTTATAGCCAAAGGCCGACAATGCTTTTGCCATAAAAATCGAATCATTGATCGTTATGGCGCCATCGTCCAATCCGGGAAGGATATGTGAATGGAAGTCTATCATTAGCCTAAGGTCTACGGTAGTGCGCCCATAATCATCGAGAAATAAAAGAGTTTCAGTAATATAAGTTAAAGAAAAAGATCAATTCTATTCATAACCAAGATAAAGAAAAACAGTACACTCAGGCAATCGCGACACATTCAATGAGGCCTTCCTGCAATGAACCTGGATGTAGAATTTCACCCATCAACGGCCTCCAAAGCCCTCAACATAACCACGTAAAGACTGGTCGTTGTAGGCGGAGATGTCCGAAGAGTTTCAACAAGGTTGAGATAATAATCAAGCTTTTGACGACGTTTTGACAAGAAAGCGTTCGTACCCTGGCCTTCAGCAACAACACTTTTAGTCAACTTGATTGCCTGTTTAATAAAAGCACCTTGCAAACTGACTAAAGCGACCCTGTCCCAACGATCATGTGGTGTGTATTCGTTGAGGCTCTCCATGATCTGGGAAAGTTTCAAACGTAGACGCATTTCACCTACGGCAGTGGTCACTTCCAACAAATCAACACCGGTTTCTTCAACAATATAAACTGCGGGGAGGAAACCTGCCAGATAACGGAAGCTCGCCATTTCAAGGGCCATCTCATCAGGGAAGCCTTCGGCCACGAGTCCTTTCGCCGCGTCTTTGCAAAGCTGCCACTCCGTATCAGGAAGAAGTTCACCTAGATGCTTTCGGAAGGTGTTTAAACGCAGACGATAATCTTTGATACAATCGCGACTAAGCTGCATCGGCAGAGACTGCTCAAAGACTTGGCGACAGAGGCCAGCCAAAGCCCTTTCAAGTCCTTGTAAAAGAGTATATTGACGGGAGGACGGTATAATGTTGTCAACAGAAGCGATCTTTTGACGAATGGAATAGCCATCTAAAACCTCATCAAAGACAAGGTATGCTGCTACTCCCTCAATCAATGTGGCCCCTGACTGCTGAACAAGAGTATTCAGAAAAGCGCAACCCGCCTGATCAACAATCTGGTTCGTAATCATGGTCGCAATTATTTCACGTCTTAAAGGATGATTCTCAATCTGAGCATTGTATCGTTTCCGTGTTTTTTCCGGGAAATACTGTTTCAGGAAAACTTGAGTCGATTCCTGATCAACAAGATCGCTTTCCAGAAGCGTCTGATAGAGATGCATTTTACTGTAAGCGAGCAGGATTGACAGTTCAGGACGTAAGTAACCGCCTCCCCTACCCATTAGCTCTTTACGGGAAGGCAAGAACTCACCTTTGCGATCAAGCAGGCCGGTATTGACCAAGCGTTCCGAGAGGTCAATAAAAGGATCGCTGTCATAGTTACAACGCAAAAGATCCAAAGAAAGACACTGGCTTTGGGTATAATTGTTCTCCAGAACCATATCGCATACGTCATCTTCCACTTCTGCCAAGCGTTGATTACGCGTTCTTTCCGTTTTGATAACACCCGATTCACGTAGGGTCTGAAAGAAGATTTTCAGATTCACTTCATGGTCTGAGGTATCAACGCCGGCAGAGTTATCGATGGCGTCGGTATTAATCATGCCGCCGCACATGGAGTACTCAATACGACCGGGTTGAGTCAGTCCAAGGTTACCACCCTCACCGATCACTTTCGCCTTTACCTGCGGTGCACTGACGCGCACATTGTCGTTAGCTCGATCACCGACGTCAGCGTTCTTTTCCAGAGAGGATTTGATATACGTGCCAATTCCACCGTTCCAAAGCAACTCAACCTCGGCAGTGAGAAGGCGGCGAATCAGCTCTTCACCTTCCATGGAAGAATGACGTACTCCGAGCCATTTCTGTACCTCTGAAGAAAGCGGGATATTTTTTGAAGACCTTTCCCAGACACCGCCTCCAGAAGAAATCAAGCTGGCATCATAATCCGCCCAGGTTGAGCGTGGTGTATCGAACAACCTTTTGCGCTCATGCCACGATTTTTCTGCATCAGGGTCTGGATCAAGAAAAATATGCAGATGATTGAAAGCCGCAAGTAATCGAGTTTGCGTAGAAAGCAACATGCCATTACCAAAGACATCTCCACTCATGTCACCGATACCGACAGTCGTAAATTCCTGGTTCTGAATATCCTTACCCAATTCACGGAAATGTCTTTTGACGCATTCCCAGGCACCGCGAGCTGTAATGCCCAGCTTTTTATGGTCGTATCCGACAGAGCCACCACTTGCAAAGGCATCTCCTAACCAGAATTGATAATCAAGACTGACGCCATTTGCCGTGTCGGGTAAATGAGCAGTACCTTTATCAGCAGCGACCACAAGGTATGGATCAGGGTCATCATAGACAACCAACCCCTCTGGCCCTTCAACCTTCCCGGCCACTCGGTTGTCAACCAAGTCGAGCAACCCCCTCATCAAGGTGATATATGCATTTCTTGAGAGTTCTGCACCTTCTTCTCGAGTGGTAAAGGGGGTTTTAACAACAAAGCCACCTTTCGAACCCACGGGTACGATCAAGGCATTCTTGGTCATCTGTGTCTTCATCAGACCGAGCACTTCAGTCCGAAAATCGTCAGGACGATCGGACCAGCGGATGCCTCCACGAGCAACCTTACCTCCACGCAGATGGACGCCCTCCATTTCTGCCGAATGAACATAGGTATCGAACATTGGTCGGGGGAAAGGCATATCAATAACGCCTATTGCGCTGATCTTCAAAGAGAGGAAATAATCAGGATCATTGCGACGCAGGAAGAAATTGGTCCGGACCGTCGAGTCAATGAGATTGAATATGCTACGCAGGATACGATCTTCGTTGATATCGCTAATCTGTTCCAAGGCGAGCGAAAGATCCATTCGAATCGGCATGAGGGCTTCTTCCTCACGCTGCATGGGGTCTTTCCATTCCGGGTTCGGCTGAAAACGAGCTTCAAAATATCGATAGAGAAGTAAAGCCGCTTGCGGATTATTCAAAAGAGCAAAGGCAACACGACGCTTTGTGAAAGGGTTGCCCAGTTGGAAATAGTAATTGCGATAAGCTCTGAAAACATCGATTTCTTGCCATTCAAGGCCAGTAATTACCATCAGACGATTAAGATAATCGTCTTCAATCGTACCGTTTCGCAAGCCGGTGAGTATCTTCAGCAAGTTCTCTCGCTGAGAGGCAAGAGGTTCCGCATCAGCATAACTATTTCGAACGGCGAAACTTTTCAAATAGACGGCACGGCCATCAACCTCGAGCAGAAAATCAACTTCATCGATAACAGTTAGGGCAAGGTTTTCAAGAAACGGCATCAATTCATTCAGAAAGCTTTCTTTCAAGCTATAAAATTGCAACCGATAAAATTCCTGCCGTTCCTGAAAAGGCCCCCACAGATCGAAGCCATCTTCACCGGTTGATAGCAATTTCTCAATGACACGGACGTCTCTGATCGCAAATCTGGGGTGTATCAGATCTCTGTAATCGTGGGGAAAAGCATTTGCGTACTTATTCCAGAGGTTCATACCAACACGACCATCGTCGCCTCTCAGGAGAAGAAGACGCAACTTTTCCTCCCAAGGACGGGCAAGGTCTGTCAATACCTTTTGCAGGGCGTCAACATCAATTCGTACCTGATCGTCCTTTGGCACAACACGGAAATGCAGGCTGACATAATCAGAGTAAAAATGAACCTCACGGGAAGAGACATGATCGGCATTAAGGAAGCGCCCCAGATAAGATTCCATACGTCGCACTGAATCGCGACTGTAATAATCACGCGGCATAATGACAAGCAACGTAATTCCTCGCAAGCTGAGGCTACGTGTTACCACCAGTTTGACGGACTGCTGTCTCTGTAAGCTGACAAAGGACTGGACCAAGCGGTCTAGAGCTTTATCGGTCAGGAAAAACATCTCAACCTTAGGGAAAGTATTGAATATTTCCACCACTTTACGGTAATCGTAACTGTCACTCTGAATATGCTGACGAGACAAAGCAGAAAGGAGTTTATTTTTTAAGGGTGGAACATTACTGGCCAATTCATTGACACTATTCTGTGAGAAGAGGCCGACAAAAAGGTGTTCAACTCTTCGATCCGTCTTGCAGCACTCTCTAAAGCCCAGATAAATCAGATTATCTTCCTGATAAAGGGGGCTAACTTCTTCGAGGACTTCGACAACCAATGGATTTTTGCGCGCGAGGATTGTCTTGGCTCGAGAGGTGAGTTTAGGTGTCTTTTGTGAGCCTCCAACTTGAGACAGAAGGGTTTCTGGCACCCACCCTATGGATGAATCTATCAACCGGAGCTTAGAGCTCTCTTCATTCAAACCCAGGATCTCAACGGCAGCATAACCGAAACAGTGGAAGTTGCCATTCTGTAGCCAGGTTACAAAATCTTTTTGATCCTGACCTTCTGCCATTACAGCAAGGTTCTGTAAGCTCTCCTTCAGTCTGCTTCGGTGGAGACCAACAGTCTCAGCTATATTGAAGACCCTGGAGACTTCTTCTTCGATAGACGTGGTATCAAGATCACGAACGCCTTCAAATTGGACAATCATGAAAGACTCAAGGTTGCCACCCTCAACCTTGTCGCCGATACCAGTGAGTCGGCCCTCTTTTCTTTGAACGTTTATGATCGGGTGAGAAATAACGATAGCGCGTTGCGGCAAATGAAACAGGACTGTTTTCAATGAGTCAACCAGATAAGGCACATCCGGTGCATTAACAAGCAGGAAGGAGGATCCAGAACCTTCTGGCTTAAAAGGCTCTACTTTGACGTCTTCATCCCGCTGACGCAGGAAATCAAGAAAGGATTGTAGCCAACCCAGTAATTCCTTACCGGATCTTTTACGTAAGGCTTGAGAATGACTATAGACAAGGAGGACATCTGCCAAAACCAGCAAAGATTCAGCGTCTTCACGACAAGGCATTGCCTTTAGAAGGCGATTTAACTCTTCAATTCTGGCCTGATGTACTTTACCGAAGCTTTTGCCGCGTTCTTCAATAATAAGTTCCATTTACAGCCTCTCAAGAATATTTGAAGATCCAAAAACCGAAACAGGATCGCGTTGTCAGTCCATATAAATACAAGCTTCAAGTCTAGGAGATGAAAGAAACATTTCAACTGTTATGTTCTAAAAAAACAAATGATTGCAATCAATTGCCAAGAAGAACGATGTCTGCCCCATGACGAAGTTGAGCAACCCATTCTTGCAAGAGATTGGAACTCTTGGTCTGCTTAAGAAAAGTAATGATTTTCTCACGGGCCTCCTCTAGAGTTTGAGGAGCAGGAAATTCATGATCAACAACCTTGATCAGATGATAACCGTAAGGGGTTCTCACAGGCTCACCGACCACATCAACTATTTGGCTGAAGGCAGCATCCGCAAAGGTTGGATCAACATCCTCGCGTCGAAGATAACCAAGGTCACCACCACCAGGCGCGCTGGCGCAAACAGAGTGAGCTTTGGCCAGTTCAGCGAAATCTCCCTGCTCTGCTCTTTCCTTAATCGATTTCGCATGTTGCAGAGAAGTGTCCAGATCATCTGGATCCAGCGGTAAAAGAATGTGGCTCGCTCTAACCCGTTCATGATCACGCAGTTGTTCTGGATGAGCGGCAAAGAAGGCTTTGATCTCAGCTTCCGTCGGAGCTTCGATTTCGCCACATTTACGCACGGACATCTGGTCAACCGTTACATCTTTACGAACCATCCGCAAAAAAGTCGATTCATCCATGCCACGTTCGGACAGGCGATTCCAGAAATCAGCCGGGTTGCCCATCATTCGCAAGATTCGAGAGGTTTCATCTTCAACAGCAGCATCATCTGCTACCAGGCCTTCTGAAAGAGCAGCCTGAAAAATCAATTCTCTAGCAATCAGTCTTTCAAGGGCCATGTCGCTAATTTCTTCATGTGACTCGACAGGGACTTCATCCAAAGTTGCGTGAAAGTGCTCCTGAGCCAGACTCTGCATTGCGGCATTAAGAGCTTTCACATCAATTGGAGAACCATTTACTGTCGCAACAAGCTGATCCATTCTATTCTCCTGTAACATACGTACTTAACAAGTTTGCCAAAGCACCAAACTCTTCAATTGAAAAGGTTTCTCCACGACGCCCAGGATCATAACCCGTTTCAGAAAAAGCTTTATCGATCGATTCCGGGACCCAACCGGTTCCCAGTAAACTGTTCCGAACAGTCTTTCGCCGTTGGGCAAATGCACTTTTAACCAATTTACGATAAAGGGTTTCGTCCATAAGGTTGACACGAGGAGTCGACAACAGCTCAAGGCTTATAACAACGGAATCAACCTTTGGAGGAGGAAAAAAAGCACCAGGTGGGACTTTGATGACTTTTTCAACATGAAACCAGGTCTGCATGAGAACCGACAGGATTCCATAATTTCGAGAACCGACTTCGGCAATCATGCGTTCACCAACTTCTTTTTGAAACATCAGGATTAACCGACTGAAAGAATGGCGATGATCCAAAGCTTTGAAGAGGATCTGGCTGGAAATATTGTACGGCAGGTTGGCAATCAGTTTGTATGGTGGCTTCTGCAGCAACTCGGCCCAATCGAAACGAAGAACATCTCCAACTTTAACTTCAAGATTCGGTTCGTTACGTTCCTGCAGAGCGGCGGCAAGGTCACGATCAATTTCCACGGCAAGGACCGGCAAACCTGTCGCCAGAAGTCGTGTCGTCAATGCGCCCGGACCCGGGCCAATCTCGAGGATGCGATCATCTTTCTGAAGATCGGCAGAGGCAACGATACGATCCAGAACATGCTGGTCATGAAGAAAATTTTGGCCGAAACGTTTTCTTGGTCGATGGGACATTTTAATAATCTATGAGCTGCATGAGGCTATGGCTCAATAGTTCCTTTATTTTTTAAATTTCTTATGCCACTTCCTGCGTGGCCAGCGAGGCACACGCCAGGTTTTCACCAGAGGAATTAGCCTTAACGTTATTAGATAGGAGATAAAGCCAAAGATAAGACCGAAAATAATACCGCATACCCACATTGGGAAAAGAATCTCCCAACCAAGGTTTGTGTAGGCTTGCCAGGTAAATCCAGTGGGAAGGTCAAACCTTTCCATCCCAAGAAGTCTACGTCCGACTTCATATTCGACGGCATAAATAAACGGTGCAGTAATGGGGTTTGATACCCAGACACCAAGGATGGCGGCTAGACGGTTCTCACGAAGAAGATAAGCAAAAAGGATGGCAATAGCCATCTGGAAACCAAAGGTCGGCGTCATACCAATGAAAATGCCGAGAGCAACCCCCTTGGCAACTTCATCAGGCAGGCCACGCAGGCGGACAAAACGAACCACCATCAATTTAACCTGTCGGATAAATCCGACTCCGCGCCACATTAGCCTCAGTCACTCCACAATCAAATTCAGTCAGTACGGATCGTGTCCATCACCCAGTTTGACACGGCGTTGACACTATTGTCTGCAAATCGACCCTTTTCAAGGTAATAATCTGCAGGAACACCGAGCATAGCAGCATTATCACCACAAAGCGATGGACTCGGGAAGAATACTTTAAGACCGTGTTTAACGGAAAGTTCAGCAAAACGGGCTCGCAGGCCGGAGTTGCATGCGACTCCGCCGGCGACAACAATGCGTCCAGTTTTTCAGCAGACGCAGCCTTCAAGGTTTTGCGGGTCAAAACCTCGATAATCGCAGCCTGAAAGCTGGCTGCAATATCAGCTAGGTGCTGCTCATCAATCTCACCTTCGCATTTATTCACATATTGCAAAACGGCGGTCTTAAGACCACTGAAGCTAAAATCAAAGTTCTTTTTGTGCAGCATCGGTCTGGGAAAATCAATTGCATCAGGACGCCCGGAACGAGCAAGGCGATCAATGACAGCTCCTCCCGGATAGCCAAGGCCAAGTAACTTGGCAACCTTATCATAGGCTTCGCCGGCAGCATCATCGAGTGTTTGTCCAAGGGTGGTATAACGCCCGATACCATCAACACGATAAAGATGAGTATGACCACCGGAGACGGCCAGAGCCAGAAAAGGAAAGTCCGGCGGATCTTCAAGCATCGGCGCCAGGATGTGCCCTTCCATATGATGCACCGCAGCCAGAGGGATTCCCAAAGACCAAGCCATCGCTTTTGCGGTTGATAAACCGACGAGCAACGCTCCAATCAACCCCGGGCCCCGGGTGACGCCAATACCTTCAATCTGCTCAATAGTCACCCCGGCTTCTTCCAAAGCAGAGTTGATCACGACGGAGATGGCTTCGACATGCTTACGCGAGGCTAGTTCTGGAACGACTCCACCAAAACGAGAGTGAACATCAACCTGTGAAGCAATAACATTCGAAAGCATCTCGCGGCCGTCACGAATGACAGCCGCAGAGGTTTCATCACAAGAAGATTCAATACAAAGAATTAACATAGAAATTTGTGCCAAAAAGGATGAGGCCCACGAAACAGCGGTTGTTTAACCACGATTCCACAAAGAACCAAACTTTTTATAAAAGGTTTGCAGCTAATTCGGCCAAGCTCGAACGCTCGCCTTTATCCAAAGTAACATGAGCCGCAATATCCTCATGCTTAAACTTTTCAACCACGTAGGTTAAACCGTTGCTTGAGGCGTCGATATAAGGGTTATCGATTTGATAGGGGTCACCTGTCAGGATAATCTTCGTTCCTTCACCAGCGCGCGTGATGATCGTTTTAATTTCATGAGGAGTCAGGTTTTGAGCCTCGTCAACGATCATATACTGTTTCGGTATCGAACGCCCGCGGATATAGGTAAGAGGCTCGATTTCAAGAAGCCCGAGATCAACCAGCTCTTTGTAACCACGTTTACGTTTACTCCCCTCTTCTACAGAACCGAGAAGCAACTCAACATTATCAAAGATCGGCTGCATCCACGGAGAGAGTTTTTCGTCTATATCCCCGGGAAGATATCCCAAGTCACGACCAAGAGGAAAAATCGGGCGAGAAACAAGGAGGCGACTGTACTGACTTTCATCGGCTGACTTATGCAGTCCTGCAGCAATGGCCAACAAGGTTTTTCCGGTACCTGCTTTACCTACCAGCGTAACCAACTGGATATCTTCGTTTAGAAGAATATCAAAAGCAAACTGCTGCTCCCGGTTGCGAGGATGGATCCCCCAGAGGCCATCGCTGGGTGCTCGTAATAGGGCGACCGCTTGACGAAGGGGGCGATTGTATCGTGCTAGAGCGGTATGTGAGGGGTTTGCCTCATCGATAAGAGTAAGACACTGATTGGCGAGATACTCTTCCTCAAGAGGTAAAAACCCCTGACTATAAAATAGGTCAACTTTCTCCTGAGAGAGAAGGACCTCGGCCGTTCCGGTGTAGAGGTCATCAATTGAAACTTTGTCAGACTCATAGTCTTCAGCCATCAAACCAATCACGTCGGCCTTGATACGAAGATTTGTATCTTTGGTGACGAAAACAACCTTGGAATCGGAGCGATCTTTAACAGCCTGGGCCACGGCCAGAATACGGTTATCTCCTTGATCTGCACGCAACTCAGGAGGCAAACGTTTCATTTGCTCCTCGGCATAGAGATCCACGCGTAAATTCCCGCCGGTTTCTAGTTCTACCCCTTCGACCAGTTTCGCCTTGGAACGTAAGCTGTCCATAATTCTTGAAAACTGGCGTGCGTTACGACCTGTTTCACTGAGTTCCTTTTTAAAGCGATCAATTTCTTCAATCACCGTCATCGGAATGACAAGATCGTTGTCTTCAAATCTAAAAAGAGCTTGGGGGTCGTGTAAGAGAACATTGGTATCAAGAACAAAGGTTTTTCTCATAAGAAGTACCATTCTCCTGAAAGGGGTGAAATATTTATCGGGTTGGATTAAGAATCAAACCAACGAAGGAAAAAGAAAGATCTCGTTAACGGTCATATTCGTTAATGTGGATGCCATCGGATGTTGCCATCAACTTGACAAAGATCGGGTAGTCCTTTCCCGGAATGTTACGTTTTCCTTCGATAATAACTTCACCTCGCGTATTGAGAGCGTAGAGAAGTTCTTCAGGTGACTCGTCAATAATGTATTTATTGAAGACACGGGTCTTCATTAATTCAGCGCGCGTGACCGGTTCAAGTGGTGGCAGAGAACAGGAAATCAAAAGAACTGAAGCAAGAACCATTGTAGTGAGAGAAAGGATCAACTTTTTCATGCTAACTCCTCAAATAAACGACTAAATTTTAAAAAATAAGATTTAATTCTCCGTTGTAACGATCCTTCGAATGGCTATCAACGTTTGATCAATATCTTCAGCCGTATTGAAGTATCCTGGACTGAGACGAACCGTTCCCTCGGGGAACGTTCCGATGGTGCCATGTGCTTCAGGAGCGCAGTGCAAACCGACACGACAACAGATACCATATTCACGATCCAAGCGGAAGCCCAGCATTGAGGGATCGACATTTTTGATATTGAAGGAAAGTGCTCCTCCGTGGCGTTCCGAGCCCAGTGGTCCATAGAGGATGACATCATCGATCTCTCTAAGACCGGAGATGAGTTGAGCAAGAAGGCTTTGCTCATGAGTACGGACATGTTCTAAACCAAGGCTTTCCAAAAACTCTAGTCCAGCGCGCAAACCTGCCAGACCTATCGTATTAAGTGTGCCACTCTCAAGGCGTTCTGGCATTTCCATAGGTTGCGTATCTGATTGCGAGAAGTTGCCCGTTCCACCATAAATTAATGGTTTTAGATCCAACCCCTTGCGAACATAAAGGAAGCCGGTACCTGTTGGGCCAAGCAGCGACTTATGGCCGGGCACAGCAAGAAGATCAATCGCCATTGCCTCAACATTTATCGGGAAGATACCAGCGCTCTGTGCTGCATCGACCATGAACAAAATCCCTTGCTCACGACACCATGGCCCGATCTCTTCTATCGCCTGAAGGGTTCCACTGACATTGGAACAGTGATTCACAACAACCATCCGAGTCCCAGGGAGACAGGATTCGCGAATCGCCATAGGATCAACCTGCCCCAAGTTATCGCCGGCAACACGAACGACATTGACACCATTGTCGCTCAACGCACGGAGAGGACGAACCACTGCGTTGTGTTCCATCGATGTGGTGACAACACGATCACCAGGGTTAAGCGCACCGAAAAGGGCAATATTGATTGCTTCAGTCGCATTGGCAGTAAATGCAATACGAGAAGCGTCAGGGATACCAAAAAAACGAGCCACAGTTTCTCGGCATTCCATCACCATTCGTCCCGCATCAAGAGAAAGCTGATGGCCACCTCGACCAGGGTTTGCTGAATTTTGCCGCAAGGTACGTTCAACGGCTTCAGTCACTTGAGACGGTTTTGGGAAAGACGTTGCAGCGTTGTCGAGATAGATAGGCATAAGTTACAGTCAGCCAGGGACAAAGCCCTGAGCTATAGTATTTAGAAGTTTGATTAACGCGGCCCTGAACACATAAGGTCGCGCTCTTCATCCGCACGATTCAAATGATACGCAAGACCACGACAACCACCGAAACAGATATTCAGATCGCGGCAAGTCTGACAGCCAGAAGGAGTTTGTGAAATATGTTCACGGACAGCCAGACGCTCTTTACCACTCCAGATCTCTTCCAGAGTTTGTTCTGGCAATCGACCCAGTGGATGAGGCCAAGCCGCACAAGGATGTATGACACCTTCGCAATCGACATGACCTAAACTGTTAGCCGCCTGACAACCGCCATATTCAGCACGATTTTGCTGCTGATTTGGCGTCAATATTTCCCAAAGGAAGAGATCGTGAATTTCCAGAACAGGCATGGAACATTCTGTTTTTAAAAACTCGAGCCAAACTTTTCTGAATTCATCAAGATCCTGCCAACGGGGCAGATCCTCAGGCTTATAATCGTCGAAGCTATCACCGATATGCGCGTTTGGCAATTTAAATCGGGCAATTTTCTGGTCTGAACAAAAGCGGATAAGAGCAGGGATATTACAGAGGTTTTTACGTAAAGGAGTCAACGCAAAATAAGGTTCATAACCACCCTCACGCAACAACTTGGTCACATCAAGAAGGCGCCCCACATCAACCCCATTTATCTCATCAATAAATGCTGACACATCAAGGAGGATCTGCATTTTTAACGGTTGCAGACGAAAGAGTCGATCCAATTCATCCTGATGACCACAGCAAGTCACCAAAAGTTGACAACCTGCCGCCAGGGCGGAGAGGACTTCGTCTATGTCTTGATGCAATAGAGGTCTGCCCTGTAACGTGGCAAAGAACACTCCGGCATCGACAATAGCATCGGCTACGGCAGGGAGACTTACATCACCCTGCCCGGCCGCAGTGGCAGGAAAATCCCAAGTCAAACGAACCGGGGTATCTAACAAGTCAAGGCCCATATTTGCTTATCCACTTTAAAGCCATCGCCTTTCGACGACAGACTTCAGCAAGGGTGAACGTTACTTGAACCAACAACTTGAGGCTTGATATACTTTTTCATAATCATTCTCCTTTCCTAGGTTTATTTACTTCCAACAATGCGGGTCTGGTTGGTTGAAATCACCGGTGGTTGCAAACGCACGCGCGGTACAACCGCCTTGACAATCATCAAAGGCCGAACAACCGGAACATTTCCCAGTGGCTTCTTTGGCACGCATTGCCTTGAGAACTGGTGAATCAAACCAGATGGTCTCAAACTTCTCGTTAAGAATGTTACCAACCACGACAGGAATAAAGCCACAGGGGGTGATGTCACCATTCGGACGCAAGTGAAGAGACAGCTTGCCACAGCTGCTCCCCTTGACCATGGTCTTTTCTTGATATTCGGGCAAAGACGCAATAACAGGATCATCAAAAGATATTTTCAGATCAGTGGTCTGATTTTTAAGAGCGAGCGCTTCAACATAAAATGATTGCCACTCTTCCGGAGACAAATCAAGATCTTCACGATTTTTAAAACCGCGGCCACTGCATTTAAAATTATGCAGGTAAACCTGTCCGACGCCATGATTACGCGCCAGATCGAGAAGGTCACGATACGCTTGAAAATTGATACGAGAAATTACGGAACTCATGGTGCTCTTTAAACCAACTTTTGCAAGAGCATCAAGACCGCCGACTGCCCTTTCAAAAGAGCCAGGCATATTGCGAAAGCCGTCATGAATGTCAGCGACAGAGCTATCGATACTGATACCAACGCTTTTAAAGCCAACATCTTTAAGACGTTGAGCGGCGGCTTCATCAAGCAACCAGCCATTGGTGTTCATAGAAACGTTCAGACCCTTCTTTGAAGCGTATTCAGCGACTTCATACAGATCTTTTCGAATCAGAGGCTCTCCACCGCCAAAATTAATAAAGGGGACCTGCTGATCAACCAGGATATCAACGACCCGTTTCACATCATCAGTCGCCAATTCCGGACACTCTTCATCGCGGCTATAGCAATGTTCGCAGGTAAAGTTACATCGATATGAAAGCGTCCAGTTAAATGTTAAAGGAGCAGAAAACATTTCAGTGACTTCAGCCATTGATCAACCAACCTCTCTCCGCCAGATCGGCGACAAATTCTGCAACATCAGAGTCCACTTCTGATTGTTCTACAGAAAATTCCCTGGCCAGTTCAGCGGCAATGTCAGGGAGCGTTCGTTCCCCATCACATTGCTGCCAGATAAGACCACCTACCAGGTTAAGTTGATGCATCATACCGGACAGGAGAAGAATCACTGTACCACTGTCATCAACATCTTCACCCTGCTCCAAGGCCTTCATAACTTCAGCCTGACGGCGCTTCTCAACGCGCCAGACGATTTCAGGATTTCTTACGGGTTTATTCACAACTTATTCCTTTTTTAAACAGTTCGATCACGGAAAAGTAAACTAATCAAAAGAACAAAGGTCAAACCAGCGAGCACGGCAATTTTCCCTGTTAATGCTACCCCGGAGGCCGTTGCAGCAATCCCCCATGACTGGACAAGCCCTCCCCCAAGCAACATACCTACCACAGCAAGGCCAGCGTCAGCGTCACCCTCTCCTGCCTTGATAAGTTGACGAAAAGGACAACCGCCAATCAGTACAGAGAGCCAACCAACCAGAAGCATCCCAAGGAAGCTCCAGAGATATTCCAAATGTGCGCCCGGTTGGCCATAAAGGCCAAAAGTAAATTGCCCCATCAACAGGTTGGTGGCAAAGGAGGCAAGAATGAAGGCAAGAAACCCCCACAAGAGAGGGCTACGACTTCCCATCAGAATGCCATCACGAACGCTACCGGTTACACAAAAACGGCTACGCTGGGCAAAAGCACCGAGGAGTAGGCCGACAAACAGAGATATCAACAAAGGGGCGTGTTGAGCGGCACTACCACGATCTGAAAAAAAGATAAATGCCGGTCGAGCTAACAAGAAAAACAGCAAAAGAACAAAGCCCAAAGGTACCAGGAGGCCTGTCGCACCACGCTCATCCTCAACGCGGCCCAAATCGACACCGCGAGCCAGCCCTTGCAGACCAATCCAAACGCCACCGAATAAACCGACAAGTCCAGCCACAGAAGAGATATCCCCTGCTGTTAACCTGAGGAAAAGTTTGATGGGACAGCCAATAAAGACAGCGCTGCCAACGATCAGGAACACGCCGGACACCAGCCTCGCTAAAGGTGCGCTTCCACCGCGTGAACGAAATTCACGAAACAGCGAGGCACACAAGACCGAACCAAGGACAAACCCGATCAACTCAGGTCGCAGGTATTGCATGCGCTCATTATCATGTAGGCCGAGGGCTCCAGATGAATTTTCTATAAAACAGGAAACACAGATACCACTGTTCTGCGGGTTTCCCCAAACGGCCAGAAGAACCCCGAGGATACCAAGTCCAGCACCTGTGGCAATCACGATCCAAAAGTGGCGTTCACGTAAAGAGGGGCTCATTCGCAACCTCCTGCGAGACGACTCTGCAGGTAATATCCATCTTTCAATACTTGCGACAGGGTTTTGTTGTCCGGCTGAACGCGCAAACGGTCGCGGAGGAGCGGAAGTCCTTCTGAAACAGCCGACTCGATAAGTGGCCGTTGACTTAAAGGACTGACAGAATCAACATAATCGGCATTGGCTTTGACCGCGGCAGCGAGTTTTGAAATAGATCGGTCAAATTGCCCCATGCGAAGCAAAATATCACCACTTAAAAGATCGTTATGAGCTTCACCAGGCAAAGTTCGATTCAACTCTTCCAGCTTAAGTAATGCATCAGGTAATGAGCCACTGTCACGCAACGCGATCACTGGAGAATAATTGCGGTCAATAAAAGCAACTCGAGCCTGATGTAACATTTCACGCTCAAACCGCTTGTTCGCAGTTTGGGCATCACGATTGTCCTCACGTGGCCCAGCGCCAACCATCAACACCGCGGCAAAGAGTAAGACTGCCACAAGTGAGACAATCATTATTTGATCAAAACGGTCTCGTAACATCGAATCAAAATTCCTGGTATGGCGGCATATTTACGCGTTTAGCCATGGCACGGATCGGATCATAA
>CBDUFN010000041.1:0-15938 GCA_965366475.1 uncultured bacterium
AGATGTTTTTGCCCTTGATGAGCCTGTGGTAGAAATGGCGCCTGCTTTTGAAGAGCCTGCGGTAGAAATGGCGCCTGCTTTTGAAGAGCCTGCGGTAGAGATGGCGCCTGCTTTTGAGGAGCCTGCGGTAGACATGACGCCTGCTTTTGAGGAGCCTGCGGTAGACATGACGCCTGCTTTTGAGGAGCCTGTCGCTGAAGTGGCTCAGGTTGTTGAAACGCCGGTGGCTACATTTGCTCCTGTTGACGAAGAACCTGCTATTGAGCCCTCTTCAGTTGAAACAGCTGAAGAGGTTGTTGAAGAGGTTGAACCTGCTGCCGTGGCAACGACCATGGTGGATGTTGAGTCAAAAGCTTCTGCAATGGGTGAGGACGAAATAGAGCGGATCATAGAAAAGGTTGTCACTAAAGTTGTCGAAAAACTTGCGGAGTCAATCCTTGAGCGTGTTGCTTGGGAAGTTGTTCCGGATCTTGCTGAGAATCTGATTCGTGAAGAGATTCGCAAAATTAAGGATACTGCCGCCTGATAGTTGATTGCGGATAATAGATTGACGTGGGAAATGGGGATTACTAGAATCCCCATTTCCTTTTGTTTTTGCTTAAGAATGTTGCCGAAATAGAAATTTTGGAAGGATGTTGCACCGATGGAAGAAACGTTGAACAAAGGCTACGATCCACATGATGTCGAGCGCAAATGGTACAAGAAATGGGAAGAAGACGGCCGTTTTTGTGCTGATGAAAAATCTACAAAGCCGCACTATTCAATTGTAATCCCGCCGCCAAATGTCACTGGTGTGTTGCACATGGGCCATGCACTGAATAATACGCTACAGGATATTCTTGCTCGCTGGAAACGGATGTGTGGTTGTGAAGTTCTCTGGATGCCAGGAACAGATCATGCTGGTATTGCGACTCAGAATGTTGTTGAAAAGCAACTGGCCTCAGAAGGTCTGGATCGCCATGCCATTGGCCGTGAAGATTTTGTTGAGCGCGTTTGGAAGTGGCGTGAGGAGTCCGGTGGTCAGATTATCGAGCAGTTAAAACGTCTGGGAGCCTCCTGTGATTGGGGTCGTGAACGTTTCACTATGGACGAGGGCCTTTCCGTTGCTGTGCGTGAAGTTTTTGTTCGTCTGTATGAGGATGGCTTGGTCTATCGCGCGAATCGTTTGATCAACTGGTGTCCACGTTGTCACACTGCACTTTCTGATCTTGAAGTTGAGCATGAGGACAAAAAGGGCCACCTCTGGCACCTACGCTATCCGGTAATAGGTACAGATCGTTATCTTGTGGTCGCAACGACTCGTCCTGAAACCATGCTTGGCGATACCGCTGTTGCTGTTCATCCGGAGGATGAGCGTTACCAGGATTTGATCGGCAAGAAAGTTCTTCTCCCTCTTGTGAATCGTGCAATTCCCATAGTAGCAGATGATTACGTTGATAAAGATTTTGGTAGCGGTGCCGTAAAAATAACACCGGCACACGATTTTAACGATTTCGAGCTTGGCAAACGTCATGATTTAGAACAAATCAATATTCTCGATGAATCAGGGAATATTAACGAAAACGGTGGCCCCTATCAGGGCCAGGAACGTTACGAAGCACGCGCAAATGTAATTGCTGACCTGGAAAAGCAGGACAAGCTTGAAAAAATTGATGATTACTCCAATTCTGTGGGTGAGTGTTATCGCTGCAAGACCGTGATTGAACCGTATCTGTCCTTGCAGTGGTACGTCAAGGTTGCCCCTATGGCTGAAGAAGCGATCAAGGCGGTTCAGCGGGGCGACACACGCATTGTTCCTCAGCAGTGGGAGAAAACCTATTTCGAGTGGATGTTCAACTTGCAGGATTGGTGTGTCAGTCGTCAGATCTGGTGGGGACATCGCATTCCTGTCTGGTATTGCGATGCCTGTGACAAGTTAACCGTTACCCGCGAAGACGCAACGGTTTGTACCCACTGCGGAAGTACTGATATCCATCAAGAGACAGATGTCCTCGATACCTGGTTCTCTTCTGCTCTTTGGCCTTTCTCTACAATGGGTTGGCCTGAGCAAACTGAGACCCTTGCTAAGTTTTATCCGACCTCTTGTCTGGTTACCGGTTTCGATATCCTCTTTTTCTGGGTTGCCCGTATGATGATGATGGGAACTCGGTTTATGGATCAAGTGCCCTTTAAGGATGTTTATATTCATGCCTTAGTGCGTGATTCTCAGGGCCAGAAAATGAGTAAGAGCAAGGGCAATGTTATCGATCCTTTGCATATTGTTGATGAGTACGGCGCGGATGCTTTCCGTTTTACGCTGACGTCCTTCGCAGCGATGGGACGTGATGTCAAGCTCTCCACTGATCGCATCGCTGGATACCGAAATTTCTGTAACAAACTCTGGAATGCCAGTCGCTTTACGCTGATGAACCTGGAAGGCTTTGATCCCACCGGAATCGACCTTAATACTCTTGAGCTTTCTGATGCTGATCGCTGGATTTTGACGCGACTGGCAGAGGCGAGTCGCCAAACCGGGCAAGCTCTCGAAGATTACAAGTTCAACGAAGCGGCCAGTACACTCTACGCGTTTACCTGGCACAATTTCTGTGATTGGTATATTGAGATGGCCAAGGATGATCTCTATGGAGAAGATCCGGTTGCTAAGCTTCGTGTGCAGAGCGTTCTCTTTACCGTTCTTGAGCAGCTATTGCGTTTGCTACATCCTCTGATGCCTTTTATCACAGAGGAGATCTGGCAGGTTCTTCCCGGCCAGCGTCCTTGTGAATCGATTATGCAGGCCGCCTACCCTGATGGATCAGGGTTGCCGACAGATACTGTTGGTGCCGATCGCATGGAAGTGGTTATGGACGTTATCCGCGCGATTCGAAATATCCGTGGTGAGATGGATGTGCCGCCAGGAAAGCAAGTGACTGCGCTTCTGGATTGCAAATCGATGGACGTTTGCAACATTCTTGAAGAAGGTTCCGCAGCTATTCGTGTTCTCGGTAAGATTGGCGAGATGACTATCGGCCAAGGCCTTGATAAACCTGAACAGGCGGCAACACAGGTTGCCGGTGATGTTGAGATTTCGTTGCCTCTTGCCGGTCTGGTTGATGTTGCAGAAGAAGAGAAGCGTTTGCAGAAAGAGATTGCAAAAGTGCAAAAGGACGTCGATCTTTTCACTAAAAAGCTTTCCAATGAAAAGTTTGTCGCCAATGCCCCTGAGCATGTGCTTGAGAAAGATCGTGGTAAGTTGAAGGATGCTGAAGAGAAGATGAAGGTTCTTCAGGAGAGCCTCGGAAAAATTCAGACTTTGAAATAAATTTTAATGACATCGATAAAAAGGGCGTCCGATCAATTGAGATCAGACGCCCTTTTTTTGTAACTCTCTGATACTTACTGCAGGTGAGCACTGATTGTCTTGCTCATGGCAGGTTTGTCGGCAAACGCGGGAATAGTTTCTAATACCCCAATTCAACATCTTCAAGAATCTTTGCAAGGTGGGCTCTGATTTGAACGCTGCTGTCCATACCGTGTATCTCTGTATAGCGTTTACAGGCCATCTCAAGAGACACTCCTTTAAGAAAAGCTTTGGTGCGCGGGATGAATGGAGCAGGCATGGAGAACTCACGTATGCCCATGCCAATCAATAACAGGAGTGTAAGTGGATCTGTGGCCATTTCTCCGCAAAGACTGACGCCTTTTCCCAAAGAAAGAGCGGTTGCTGTAACTTCGTAAAGAACTTGTAATACGGCTGGATGCAGAGGGTCGTAGTATTTGCTGACCAGAGGATTGTTGCGGTCTGCAGCCAGTAGGTATTGAATCAGATCGTTGGTGCCGAGGGCAAAGAAATCCACTTTGTTGGCAAGCTGAGGAACAAGTCTGACCGCTGCTGGAACCTCTATCATGACACCAATCGGTAGCTCTTCAGTAAACTCTAGGCCTTCTCTTGTAAGGTTATTGCGCGCCTCATCTACAATCTTAAGACATGCACGCGTTTCATCCATGCTCGAAATCATGGGAAAGAGTAGCTTTACCGGGCCGTGCCTCCCAGCCATGAGAATTGCTTCGATCTGGGTGCGAAAAATGTCTTGATTGTCGAGAGACACGCGTACGGAACGCCAGCCCATAAAAGGGTTGTCTTCTTTAGGTGGGCTGAAATAAGGCAAGCCCTTGTCACCACCGATGTCCAGAGTTCTGATTGTCACAGGTTGCCCGGCAAACTCCTTGACGACGCGGCTGTAAAGTTCATACTGATCTTCTCTGCTAGGGAAGTCGCCACGTGCCATATATGGGAACTCGGTACGATAGAGTCCAACGCCCTCAGCGCCAAATCGTTTGGCTACATTGATGTCACTGATCAGACCTATGTTGGCTCGCAGTGTAATGCGAACCCCGTCTGAGGTCATGGCCGGTTCGTCACGGTATTGGTCTAGTCGGCAAAGTTCGCGGTTCTGGTCAACCTGTAACCGTTGATATTCTTCCTGAACGGTTTCGAGGGCGTTGATGTAGATTCTGCCGGTGTTTGCGTCGACAATAAGGTTGTCGTCAGGGGCAATATGTTTGAGAGCTCCACGAACCGCAACGATCGCAGGGATGCCCATCGACTTTGCCATAATGACTGCGTGAGCGTTCTTTTCTCCAACCTCTGTAACGATTGCAAGAATCTGCTCATTATCAAGGGCTGCCATATCGGATGGCAGTAATTGTTTGGCAACAAGAATGCTGGGATGTTTGAGGTGTAAAGTTTGGTCTGGGTCGTCTCCCCTTAGATTGGCGAGAATGCGGCGGCCAATGTCTTCCATGTCTGCGGCACGTTCGCGCAGATATGGGTCTTCCATGTTATGAAAGACGTCAATGTAATCAGCGACAGTTTTTTCAAGGGCGTACGCAGCGCTGTGACCAGCAGAAATTTGTTTTTGAAGCTTCTTGATAAAGCTACGATCTTCAAGAATCATCAGGTGAGTGTGAAAGATCGCGGCATCACTTTCGCTGAGCCGTTCTGCAACTCTTTTCTCAAGAAATATCGTTTGGATGCAGGTCTTTTCGAGCGCACTTTCGAGGTTTTTTAGTTCCTGCTCAGTGTCGATTTTCTCTTCATGTAATATGTCTGAAAAGCCAAGACGTTCTTCGAAGATAGCTGCAGGGCCTATGGCAACGCCTGGGTAGGCAATGTCTCCTGAGAGTGTATTTGTCGTATGCGACTCTGTTTCATCTTCAACGTCATTAATGGTTTGCTGTACTTCAGCGAGGGCCTGGTTGACTCGATTGCTTTCCTCTTGGTGAATACGGATCGAGTCTAGCAAACGTGCGTTAACGACAATCGATGTTATCTGGAAGGCAATGGTTGATAGCGCGCTGATTTCCTCTTTGTTGAATTGCCGTGAATCTTTCGTTTGTAAAACGATAACACCAAGGGGCCTATTGCGGTCAAAGAGTGGAATCCCGAGAAATGAATGGAAGCGTTCTTCTCCGGTTTCCTTGAAATATCGGTAACTGGGATGTTCGTGAGGTTCTTCAATGGCTATGGCATGGCGTTTTAGTGCCGCCATACCAGTGAGGCCCTCACCGATACGGAGAGTGACTTTGCCAACGGCCTTTCGTGATAGACCTTTAGAGGCTTGTAGGCGTAAGGTTTCGTTGTCTGAGTCGAGAAGGTAGATAGAGCAAACATCGGTCTGCATGCGCCGTGCAACAAGGTTCACTATGTTGCGCAGAGTTTCATCGAGGTCATGGGATTGAAGAATCAGTGTACTGATATCCTCAAGAGTTGTTACACCTATTTTAGAGTTTGATTTGCGCGGCATAAGAATGTCTGGGCTGAAAGTTAGTTTATGTAAATATAATAGCTGACAGATAAACTGTTGGCGAACTAAAAATAGGTTGGAGAAGGGTGGTGTGAGAAAAAAAAAAGCGCCGCCCGGGGGAGAGAGGCCCCTGGCGGCGCAAACAAGGGAACAGGAATCCTTTAGGAATGGAAACTGATGTCCCTAGACAGTTAGTTGAATACAAAGCAAGTCTTGTGCCAATGCTCATCTTCTGCGATGTATGTATGAAAAGGGTAGCTTTTGCGCGGGTTTCTGCGGTTTTTGTCTATGGTACTTAAACTTGAATGTGTGCCTTGTTTGGCACACTGGTTTGGGCTGCTCGGGGAAAACGCCACAACGGTGGGCGAAATCACTGTGCCGAATTTGGCACAGTCTCTTCGCTAATTATGACAAATTTTGTCTTAGAGGTTTCTCATGTTTCGCTATGGTTTAAAGCTTGCGCCGCTGAGACCATTGCGGTTGAGCATTCTGTAGAAAGTGCGTCTCGGTATCCCTGCCATACGTGCGGCCTCAGATGTATTGCCCTCTGCATCTGTCAAATAACGCGTTAAGAGGTTCTTTTCGACTTGATTAACGTGCTTCTGTCGTTGGCTACGTAAGCTAACTGGACTCTCGCCATCGGGTTCTGGAAGGATGAAATCTCCAAAAATGACAGGGAGGTTCTCGAGTCTGATGACCTCATCGTGGGTCAGTACTGCAGCTCGTTCTATAATATTTTGAAGCTCTCGAATATTTCCCGGCCAATGGTATTGCCGCATTGCGCTAATTGCCCGGTCTTCGATCCCGACCAATGTCTTGTTGACTCTGGTGCTTGCTTTTGCAATGAAAGTCCGAAGCAGTTCATCCAGAGATTCCAGTCGATTGCGCAGTGGTGGCATGGTGATGGTGAATACATTAAGTCTGTAAAAAAGATCTTCTCTAAACCAGCCTTCGGAGACGCCCTGTTCCAGGTTGCGGTTGGTTGCAGCAATCAGGCGGACATCGACTTTGGCTGCTGTGTTGCTGCCAACCGGCCTGATCTCACCAATATCAAGAACACGCAAAAGTTCAGCTTGCAACTTTGGTGTGATATCACCGACTTCATCGAGGAAAATTGTCCCTCCGTCAGCGGCCTCAAAGAGTCCTCTTTTTGCTGAGACTGCTCCTGTGAAAGCGCCCTTTTGGTGACCAAAAAGCTCACTTTCTAGCAAACTATCTGTAAGGGTTGTGCAGTTCACCGACACCAGGGGCTTGTCAGCGCGTTTACTTTGGGCGTGAATCGCTCGGGCTGTTAATTCTTTTCCAGTACCACTTTCACCACGAATTAAGACAGTTGTTGGTGTAGGCCCAACCTGGTGAATCAACTTGATGACCTCTCTGGTCCGCTGGTCATTGCCGATGATCAATGTTTCTCCGAACTCCTGCTTTAAGGCGTGCTGTGCAAGCTCATACTTTTGTGTCAGCTTGATGTGGTCTTCTTCAAGTCGTTTCAGGGAGTAGGGCAGGCACATATTTGCTTCTGCAAGCTCCCGGTAGACTGCAACAGCATGTTCACGACATGTTAAATATCCGCAAGCTCCACAGTTGAGTTCGTCCTTGGTCTCGTATTTATCGGTTGATTGAAGAATTTGCCTCAAGCGTTCACTGCTCGGTGTTTTTTGACGCTCATGTTTGTTTGAGAAGGTTCTTGAGAAATTTGGCAAGGGCAAGTCTGTGAGATAAATTGATTTGGTGCGGTAGTAGAGGTGTTGGTTAAGGTGCTGCTCTATGATCAGATTGCGTTTGGAAAAGGTCGTGAGCCGATTGTTTTTACCTGGGCCACCAATACAGCCACCGTTGCAGAATCGGATATCAACAATCTTTGGTGAAATCCTGCCTGCGGCAAGATCTTTTATGACCTCCATTGTGTTCTCTTCGCCTTCAGTTTCAACATAATCCTGGTTGGTAATCTCGCCGGAGATGTCAAAGGACCGAAAAGGCCCACCTGAAATAGCAAAGAGTCGACCGCGCTTTGGTTCGATGCCGTCCAGGGCGGTTTCGCCTAAGCGTTTCAGATCGAGGTTGCGATCATGGAACATCTGGCTTAGTTCCTGATAGGAGATAACACAGTCAATCGCTCCCTCGGACTGTTCGGCTGTTATTTCGAACTTGCCGGCAATACAGGAGCTGATATACACGATCGGGGTTTCTTTGGTTTTACGGCTTTTGATGAAGCGACCGATTGCGACCATTGGCGAAACGACGCCAATGAGGTTCTTGAGCAGTTGTGGATAATGTTTTTCTATCAAATCGACAACAGTTGGGCAGTGGGTGGTTATGAGAGGAAAGGAAGGGGTTTTGTCTAAGCTCTTACGATAGCTGTCGCTGAGCAGGTCGACTCCCGCAGCCCCTTCGTGAACCTCGGAAAAGCCAAGTCGGCGTAAACCTGTGACTAATTGACCGGAGCTGACATCGTTGAAGAATGCCGGGTGTGAACAACCGAGTATTGCAATTGGTGGGTTTGGGTCAGTCAAGAGCCGCTTACATTCGCTTGCGTCGTCAGTGATGATCTTGGCTTTTTGCGAGCAGATCTTGATGCAATTACCGCATCCGATACAACGCTCATTGATGACTTCTGCATAATTTTTGTCGACGCGAATTGCTTTGACTGGACAATTACGAACGCAAGCGTAACACTTACGACAGTTTTCTTTGACGGTGATAATCGGTCCCATGTTGCTCCCCTGTGCGCAGTTGGTTTGGAATTGTGCCATTTCTGGCACGAGTGTGTCAACCTTGAGGGGGGCCGCTATGGCTTACATCGTTAAAGTTTTAGGTAGACAAAGAGTTATAACTGAAAGCGTTGCAATCTTAGATGGTTACAGTGGCAAGATCGTTTGGTATGATGTTCCTTTAATAGAGAACGTTGAGCAGGAGTTAAAATGGAAATTATTGATCTGCGTAGCGATACGGTTACCAAACCAACTGATGCAATGCGTCAGGCCATGTTGAGAGCTGATGTTGGAGACGACGTCTACGGTGAAGATCCGACCGTTAACTCGTTGCAGGACCTAGCGGCAGAAATGGCAGGTAAAGAGGCAGGTTTGTTTGTGCCTACGGGGTCTCAAGGGAACCTGCTGGCGATTCTGTCACATTGTCAGAGAGGTGATGAGTATATTGCCGGACAACAGGCTCACTGTTACCGCTATGAGGCTGGGGGCGCAGCGGTTTTCGGTGGTGTGCAACCGCAACCAATAGAGTTTGAAATGAATGGCAGCCTGGATTTGACGAAAGTTAAGGCGATGATAAAGCCTGACGATAGTCACTTTGCCATGACTCGACTGCTTTGTTTGGAGAATACCCAGTCGGGCAAGGTTTTGTCCCTTGATTACCAATCGCATGCGGCTGACTGTGTCAACGCTTATGCTTTAAAGCTTCATCTTGATGGCGCCCGTGTGTTTAACGCAGCCGTTTGTCAGAAAGTCCCTTTGTCGGAAATAACGCGTTATTACGATTCGGTTTCTTTTTGTTTATCTAAAGGCTTGGGTGCACCCGTCGGATCAATGTTAGTCGGTTCCCGTGAGTTTATTAGTCGCGCACATCGTTGGCGTAAAATGGCTGGGGGCGGTATGCGTCAGGCGGGAATTCTTGCTGCCGCTGGGCTCTATGCTTTGAAACATAATATTGTTCGCTTGGAGGAAGATCATCAGAATGCCAAAAAACTGGCTGAGGGCCTTGCAGCGATTGAGGGCTTGGATGTTGATCTGGATACTGTTGAAACGAATATGGTTTTTGTGTCATCTGACTTGGCGACCCAACCTTTGCTCGTAGAGCATCTAAAAGATTGTGGAATATTGGTCGGTGGTTACGGGCAGTTGCGTCTGGTGACGCATCACGATATAGCTGCTTCGGATATTCCGGTTGTTGTTGATGCTTTTCAAAAGGCGGTGGTTAGCTGTAAGCTGTAAGGTAGTGCTTCTTACAGCTTACAGGCTTGTCGCTGTCTTAGCTTCTCATATTGATAAACTGCAGGTCGATGCCAAAATCTTTTCCTTTCATCAATTGAATAACGCTCTGCAAGTCATCTATCTTTTTACCATTCACACGAACCTGATCATCCTGAATTTGCGCTTGAACTTTCAGTTTGCTTTCTTTAATCGCCTTGACGATTTCTTTGCCACGTTCTTTATCAATCCCCTGCAAAAGGCTGATTCTCTGCCGCATGGCTCCGTTTGAAGCGGGTTCTTTTTTGCCGAAATCAAGACAGGTGGGTGAGACATTTCTGTGTGCCAATTTGCCACGGAGAATATCTACGACCGCAGTCAACTTATAGTCGTCGGCACCAAGAATAACGATACTTTCTTTGTCCAGATCGATCTCGTTGTGCGTGCCTTTGAAATCGTAGCGCTGATTGACCTCTTTGCGGGCTTGGTTGACGGCATTGTCTACTTCCTGCATGTCGACTTTGAAAACAATGTCAAAACTTGGCATGACTGAGCCTCCTGTTTAAAATATTTGAAATTGTAGATACCATTAGGTTCTATCTGTCTCAAAACGGTGTGGTCTGTTTGTTTTTGATCAAATAAACGGCACCAAAGATAAGAAGAATCGGGTAGTACAGGCACAACGCAAGAGAATAAAGAAGAGTGAGTGTCACGTAAAGCATATTCCCATCGTAGGCGATTCTCTCTCCCCAAAGGGTACAGAGCCAGAAGGTTACCAAAGGGATAACGATAAGAGCAACGACCCGTTTGTGTTTTTCAAAAATCACAGCAGCCAAGGCTGTCAGAACGATTCCGTAGATAGGCAGAAAAGTTCCTGTTAATTGCCATATTCTGGTTGTTTGGTCCATGCTGTCTATCGTTTGCTAAGTTTAACTCATTTGCGATGACAATAATCGCTTTCGTGTTTTTTAGATCTTACGCGAATCGTAAGCCCAATGGAGTAACGCTTGTCGTTGCTTGCGGCGACAGTTGAGATCTCCATTCAGACAGTTGTGTTTAATTTGGCCGATGTGGCGACGCATGGCTCGCCATCGCTTGATCTGTCGGTCATCATCCTGACATCGTCGCCCCAAGTAATATCGGCAGTACCATTGAAACCAACCGCGAGGGTCTTCATGATATAGCCATTCTTTTCTTCTCCACTCTGCAAGAGGCTGCGATGCATTCACACCAAAAAAGTTCAGGTCAGGGTCATGCCGTGCTGGGCAGAGTTTGGCATTAGTAAACCAGTCTGCTGGAAACTCATTTGTGCAGTCAGTCATATATCTACCGCCAAACACACCCATTTCAAGCATCTCTTTAGGCGTGAGTTCCGGAAGAAAATCTGGATGAAAGCCTTGTCCCGGAGCCTCTGTAATAACGTAAGAGTAATCATCTTGCATGAGGTCTGAGACGTGTACGAGTTGTCTTTTCATAGCGCTATGGTTGCTTTCACTTTAGGAATGTCAGGACTTTGTTTCTTTTTGTTTCAATTCCATTTTTGCATCGTTCACGACACGGTGAACGTCTGAAAGACATCACCTGCCTTGCGGATGTTTCGTTGGGCACTGACATGCTCCCTTTTGTTTTTCTGTAATGATTTGTTTCAAAATCGAGGATTGCCCCTTATTTCGAAGGACGTCATCTCGAATGTCACTTTCAGAATAATCGAAACAGTAGCAAATTGTCTTGTTATTCATCTCTTTATCTTTTTGGCTAGAGGATTCTCCATCTAGAGCATGGTCACGTAATAACGAATATTACAGACCAAGCAATATCAATAAACCAATCAACGGAGAGTGGTCCCTTATGCGTTGGGCTTTCAGAAGAATGCTGGGCACCTTCCTGGAAGTAGCGAATATCTTCTAACCGCTCCATGGAATGCGTATTCACCCGCGCGATCAGTTAGCTTTCTTACCTGACTTTAAAAACACAATCAGACGTTTCACGCCTAACCAAAATGCACCAAAAGCTGGAACGACAAATGAGACAAGAAAACAAAACAAGAGAAACCAGTTATCAACTGCTTTTGTAAGAGTCCAGGCAATTAAGAGCGCAAAGGATCCAAAGACGAACAAGAACATTGCACTTATTAAGTTTGAAATGGGGTCGTCAGGTTTTTTTGGTACGAGCATTTTATTACTTTCTAATGGTTATGGTCGTCAGTGGCAACGAGGGTGTAAGTGCCCTTTCGCAATTTAGCCTTTGTATTTAAACTTGCGCAAGGGGCTTTGGGCCTGCGTTGGTTATTATGGTCATATTAGTTTCGTGCTTTTAAACTCCTTTTGCGGTCTTCAGAAGTGTCTCCCACACGATGTCCAGATCTGCCTCGGTTGTTTTCCAGTTGCTGAAGGCTGCTCTGATTGCCGATCTGTTCCTGAAGACCGTTGGAGTGAATAAAGTTCTCCCGCTGTCTCGAACTGCTTCGATAAAGTGAGGTGTTTCATCAGGGTTCTTCAAGGCGAAGCAGACAATGTTGAGTTGTACTGGCGCAAGTAGCTCGAAGGCGTCAGACTTTTGTAGTCGCTCGCCAAGTTCCCGCGCAAGACGACAATCTCGTTCAACGATCTCGCGATATCCGTTTGCACCGTAGGCCATCAATGAAAACCACGCTGGCAGAGCTCGCCATCGATGGGAATTCTCTGGAGCCAAATGGATCGGCTCCGGATCTTCAAGGTTGTGTCCGAGATAGGCTGAGACGTTTGCGAATACGTCCAATTGAAGGTCTCGATGCCGAGTAAAGGCCACCGCCGAGTCATAGGGCACGTTGAGCCATTTGTGCAAGTCTATGCAGATTGAATCCGCACACGCCCAACCGTCCACATGTGACTGCAAATCGGGTGAAAGACTGGCAAACCCACCAAACGCTGCATCGACATGCAGATAGAAATTGTAGATCTTTTTCAGTCGTGCGAGTTCTGCGAAATCGTCAAAGTCTCCGGTATTTACGGTACCCGCACTTGCAACGACCACGCATGGCCCTTCTCCTGCTACAAGTAACTGCTCAAGGGCGTTCATATCCATCGATTCGTGGCCAACGTGGCACGGAACCTCCTGCCAGTTTTTTCGTCCTATGCCCAGCATTGAGAGCGCTTTAATCGAACTAGAGTGTGGTGTCGCTGAAAAGATAGCAATGTGTGCTATTGCCGATACCCCATCATCACTAACGTGAATGCCCTTAGCTCGACCTGCCCATTCTCGTGCGATAGCGAGGCCGACGAAATTCGACATCGTTGCCCCGCTGACAAAGGTGCCAGAAAATTCTTCTGGGAGACCGAATAAACCTCGCAGCATGTCCACCGTGTGTTTCTCGACCTGAAGTGCTGTTGATCCATCGAGTTTGGACACCGGGTTCTGGTCGTAGATGGTCGTTAGCCAATCTCCGATGGTCGCTGCTGGTGTTGCCCCTCCGGTGACGAAACCCAAGTGGCGCGGACCAGTGCTGGCAGTCAGTAACGGTGAAATGGTGCGACCGAATATGTCCAGTACAGCTTTGGCGCCAAGACCCTGCTCGGGTAGATCACTCAAAACAAGTGGATGTGGCTTAACTACGACGGGATTGGAGTCGACTTTTGAAGAGGCCTCGGAAGCATGGGCACAGGCTGCCTCCAATAATGTTGGGAGTCGTTCGTAAACTTCTTCAAGCCTTGAGTACATGTCCATGCTCCATGTAAATGTTTGTAGCGACGGCTTAATCAGGTGGTCGCGTTGGAGGCTCTATCGGATTTAGCTTGAGAGTAAAGTCAAGGCTGTCGAAAGTAATGAACAAGCCAAAGCTGTTTCAAGTGTCAGTTTGTGCGTCAGGTTAGTCAGTTAGAGCGAATAAAAACTGATCTCCATCTTTAAGGGTTAAGACAACTTCTGTTTCTTTCCCGGCCTTTGTCGTGAACTTGATCTCTATTTGGTTTTTGACTTTCTGGATGTTGAGAATGTTTTTTCGCTTGATCCTGTGAGAAAGGTCATAAAAGGAGCCTATGAACGAAAACAGCGAGTTGATACCCATAATACATAATTCTGTGTCTGTAAGAACGATACTCAGAACTTTGTTGGCACCACCAATTCGCGTAATGAAAGACTTCTTTGAGTATCCTGAAGCGCCCTCTTCGCGATACTTGATAGGCTGATTATCTATCCCTTCAAAGGTTTTCCTTACGCTGTTGATTCCACGCAAAACAAAAATGGCAGCCGGTATTGCCATAAGGGCCCAGACGGCGATAAATATTTTTGCATATTCTTCCATGGACTTCTCTTCTATGGCTTACGATGTTTGCCGGGCTTCTGCCGTGGCAAGAGTTGGCTGCCGGTTTCAATGATCACTGATTCTTCGGTTCAGGTTACAGAGCCAAGCTTACTGCTTTGTTCTTAAATCGACTCGCTGCAAGACATTGATCAGCTTCTACTCTGTCGATAACGTCCAACATCACTGCTAAAATGACAGGCGGCTTGATGCCCTCCTTCTTGATCTCGTAACGGAGGGTATTCTTGTCGACAAATATCCTGCACATAAGGGCAGCGTGGGTGAAAATGACAGCCATTTGGTGGATCGATAGGTGAGGGGATCTCTCCAGATAGCACCTGATGCTCTCGCACTCTTTGCGGGTCGGGAATCGGCACAGCATTGAGCAATGCTTCTGTGTAAGGGTGGTGTGGTTGCAGATAAAGTTGCTCAGCCGATGCAATTTCCACGATTCTGCCAAGGTACATGACAGCAACACGATCACAGACGTGTTCGATGATACCGAGATCATGAGAAATAAAGAGGTAGGTCAGGCCGAACTCCTCTTGCAGGTCTTTGAGGAGATTGACGATCTGGGCCTGAATCGAGAGGTCCAGCGCTGATACCGGTTCGTCTGCAACCACCAGCCGTGGTTGGACAGCCAGAGTGCGGGCGATGCCGATCCGCTGACGCTGACCTCCTGAAAATTCGTGGGGATAACGTTCATAGTGCTCTGGCGACAGCCCTACTTTCTGCATCAAGGCTAGCACCTGCGTACGCACGTCATTACCTTTTGCCAGTCCATGGACCACCAATGGCTCACCGATGATATCTCCAACTCGCATGCGTGGGTTGAGAGAAGAGTAGGGGTCTTGAAAGATCATCTGCATGTCACGACGTATCGCTGTAAGCTGACGTTTCGTCATGTCAGTGACGATCTTTTCTTCGAATTGAATCGTCCCAGAGTCCGGTTCGATCAGGCGAAGCAAAAGTTTCCCGGTCGTTGACTTCCCACAGCCTGATTCTCCAACCAGTCCGAGAGTTTCGCCTGCCTTGAGTTCAAAGGACACTCCATCGACTGCTTTTAGTCGCAACGTGGGTGCTCCGGGTCGATTTGAACTGACTTTAAAGGCTTTGTGCAAGTTTTCAACTTTGAGAAGAACGGACATTATTGCTCCTGCCAGCATCGCACCCAGTGTCCTGGTTGCACTTCTTTCAGTGGTGGAAGTTCTCCACGACAAGGGGCAAAAGACGCTGAACAACGTTCCAGAAAAGAGCACCCTTCCGTTGTGGCTCCTGCTCTTGGAACCGTTCCTTCTATAGGGACGAGACGTCGTTTTTGCTCGCCGATACGAGGAATACAGGCCAACAAGCCTATTGTGTAAGGATGTTGAGGATTCGCATAGATCTCTTTGACTGGTGCGGTTTCCACGATAACTCCGGCATACATGATTGCGACACGGTCTGCATTTTCGGCAACCACCCCGAGATCGTGGGTGATCAATAACGTTGCCATATCACGTTCAGCTTTGATTGCGCCGAGAAGGTCCATAATCTGTGCCTGGATGGTCACGTCAAGAGCTGTAGTCGGTTCATCAGCAATCAATAACTGAGGATCACATGCAAGAGCCATGGCTATCATGACGCGTTGGCGCATACCGCCAGACAGTTGATGAGGGTAGTCTTTAATTCTTTGGGCTGCGGAGGGAATGCCGACTTTGTGCAAGAGCTCTGTGGCGATTTCCGTTGCTTCTTTTTTGCTTTTCCCACGATGGAGCTGCAGGCTTTCCATGATCTGGTCACCAATGCGAAAAACCGGATTGAGAGAGGTCATGGGCTCCTGAAAAATCATGCTGATACGATTGCCTCGAACACGACGCACTTCTTCTTCTGGCATTCGTAGCAGATCGTGCCCTTCAAAGTGAATTTCTCCTTCAACAATTCGTCCAGGTTCCGGGATCAGTCGGAGCAATG